>CAIYCW010000105.1 GCA_903924855.1 uncultured Rhodospirillales bacterium
ATGAACGGCGACAGCTTGCGCACGTCCAGATCGAACCCGCCACCCGGGCCATAGGGGATGATGAAGCGGATATCCTGCGACGGGTATCCTTCCGCACGCGCGGCCAGCGGCAGCATCGCCGCCATCGAAGCAGCCAGGGCAGACCTTCTGGTCATGTTCATTTTTCTAATTCCCTCCGTCGAACAGCAACCCCATCGGGATGTCGAGCGCCAGCAATGCGCCGAAGACCAGCCACACCACCAGCGCCATCGCGAGGCCGGACAGCACCGAGGCGCGCCAGGACAGATCCGCCCCGAAGCGCATGGCGAGTGCCACGAAGATTGCGCAGGCCGGCAGAATGCCCAGCACCAGCATGCACGCGACCAGCCCGACCAGGCCGCCGACAGCGATCAACTGGCGCCTGGGGTCCATCTCGGCCGGGGCGTGGATATTCTTGTCCGGGGTGAACATGCGGTTCAGCAGGCGCCCCGCGGCACCGTCGAACTGGGTGGCGAGTTCGATCAGGGACAGAATCAGCACGGTGATGCCGATCAGGATCGGCACCAGTGCCGAGACCGGCTTGAAATGCAGCGCCTGGGCGGTGAACGCAACGGCCAGCAAGGCGAGCACGGCGGGGGTGAGGCGGTCGGTCCATTTGTGCATCAGAACCGCTCCGCCACGGCTTCAAGCTGGCGCGCGCGTTCCTTCTGGCGCAGCAGCCGCACCGGCGTCCAGAACAGTGCCAGCACGATCAGTGTCACCAGCACGAGGCCGATGGGTCGGGTGACGAAGACCGACAGCGCCCCGTCCGACATGGCCAGGGACTGATGGAAGTTGCGCTCCATCTGCGAGCCGAGCACGAGGGCGATGACGATCGGCAGGCGTGGATAATCCAGCCGCATCAGCAGATAGCCTAGCAGGCCGAAGACCAGGGTTGTGATGGTGTTCTCGATCGCCTGATCCACCGCCCAGGAGCCGACCAGCGCCACGCACATCACAAACGGCACCAGCACGCGGCCCGGCACGCGGGTGACCCTGGTGAGAGGATGCACCACCAGCAGCCCGATCGCCGAGGCCAGCACGCAGGAGGCGGTGAGCGCCCAGACCAGGCCATAGATCTCGGTCTGGTGTTCCACCAGAATGAGCGGACCGGGCTGCATGCCGTGCAGCACCAGAATGCCGAGGAACACCGCCATCTCGGCGCTGCCTGGAATGCCGAAGGCCAGGGTCGGCACCAGGGCGGAGCAATCCTTGGCGTTGATCGCGGCCTCGGGGGCGATCACGCCCTGCACATTGCCCTGGCCGAAGCTCTCCGGATTGCGGGAGGCCTGCACGGTGACGGTGTAGGACAGGAACGCGGCCACCACGCCGCCGACGCCTGGAATGGCGCCCACCACGGTGCCGATCAGCGAGCCGCGCAGCACAGTCGGCCAATGGCGAAACGTGGCCATCAGCCCCTCGCTCATGCGGGTGACCTTCATCGTGTCGGATTTCGCCGCCACCGTGCCGCCCTTGACCCAGAGATTGATCATCTCCGCCACCGCGAACAGGCCGATCAGGGCGGGCACCAGGTGCACGCCGTCCCACAGATAGTCGATGCCGAAAGTGTAGCGCTCCTGGCCGCCCACCTGATCATAGCCGATCATGGCGATCATCAGCCCGATGCCGCCCACCAGCAGGGCGCGCGGCAGGGTGCCACGGGTGGTGGTGGCGACCATCACCAGACCCAGCACGCCGAGCAGAAAGAATTCCGGCGGGCCGAACGCCAGCACGATGGATTTCGACACCGGCAGGATCAGCAACAGGCTGATCGTGCCGATGATGCCACCCACAGCATTGGCGCTGGCGGCCGCCCCGATGGCGATGCCGGCCTTACCCTGTTGCGCCATCGGATAGCCATCCAGACAGGTGGCGGCGTTGGGGGCCGAGCCTGGCGTGTTGAGCAGGATGGCGGTGATCGAGCCGCCCATCGGCACGGCGCCCATCACGCCGCCGGCCAGCGCCAGGGCGGAGATCGAATCAAGCCCGTAGGTCAGCGGCAGCAGCAAGGCCAGGGCGGTGGTGCCCCCCAGACCCGGCACCGCGCCAAACACCAGCCCCACACCCATCCCCACTGTCAGAAACAGCAGGACCTGGACATGCAGCAGGCTTTGCGCACCAGCAATCCATACATCGAGCATGTTAAGGTTTGAACCGTTCCCATTGTTCGCTCAGCGCACATGGCGCTCTTATTTCGCACATGATCCGCGCCGTGCGTGCGCCTGTCAACCGACGCGACAGCCGGGTGAGGCGGTCGCGCCGATGACGGTTTTCAGTGCTTTTTGGCTAAAAGTGCACCGATGGATCGAGCCTAATCACTCGGCGGCGTTGGTCCGGTATTTCTCGGGAACCTCGTAGAGCTTCGGGTCCATCCGGTTGGGAACGCCTTCCTTGGCCAGAGTGGCTGCGTATTCCTCGCGCAGGAACGGGTCTTCCATCCAATAGGGGATGGCGGAACCGCCTTCCTGCAGCTCCATCGCGGTGTAGTCGGTGTGCTTCTCCCCCGGCGGCCCCGGCTCGCGGCCCGGCGAGTTCGGGCCGAACCAGGCGGTCAGGCGGAACGGCTCCTTGGAGACGGCGAAATGCTGGTGGTTCCAGCGCGCGCCACCCGGGGCTGCCGTCACCATGCCGAACGGGCCGTAATCCAGCCGGCGCACCTCCTCCATGCGGCCATCCTTCCACGGCGTGGCGCCGAGGCGCTCGGGCCAGGTGTAGGTGTAGCCTTTGCCTTTCAGGCAGATCAGCACGGCGGCCGAGGTGTGGGCGTGCGCCTTGGAGTAGCGGCCGTTCTCGTGCTGGGCGACCCAGAGATAGAAGCAATTGCCGGTCATGAACGGCTCGACACGGCGATAGCCAGGCGAGCGGCGGTTGTCGAGCGGCAGGTCGCAGTTCACCACATCCGGCACGAAATTGCTGCGGCGCATGGCAAGGCCACGCACCGGATCGGGCTCGACGTCGTCATTGGGCTTGTAGAAATCATCCGCACCCGAGAAGCGGTCAGTGAATTTGTAGCTGTTCTCGAAGATCGCACCGAC
>CAIYCW010000106.1 GCA_903924855.1 uncultured Rhodospirillales bacterium
GGTGCGGATGATTTCTACAAGCCCAATGACGACGTCGAGCCCGATCCGGTGCGTGGCCTTGCCATGCGCCGCAGCAATTTCGTGCCGGATGTGATCAACTGCGATCTGCCGCTCGACAATCGCCGCTCGCCCGGCTTCCGCCGCGTCGAGCCGTTCATGACCGGCAATTGCTTCTATCTGTGGATCGGCCAGCACGAGAACGGCCGCTACTCCAAGGCGCATGCCCACACCTCGGCCGCCGTGCTGATCTGCCTCAAGGGCAAAGGCTACACCTACACCTGGCCCGAGCGCCTCGGCGCCACGCCGTGGAAGGATGGCCGCATGGAGGAGGTGCGCCGTCTGGATTACGGCCAGTTCGGCATGGTGACGGCAGCCCCGGGCGGGGCGCGCTGGAACCACCAGCATTTCTCGGTCTCCAAGGAGCCGTTCCGCCTGACCGCCTGGTTCGGCCCGAACTCGCCGGGCCGCGAGCCGGGCCCGCCAGGGGAGAAGCATATCGACTACACCGCGATGGACATCCAGGAAGGTGGCAGCTCGATCCCGTACTGGATGGAGGATCCGTATATCCGCGAGGAATACGCAGCCACCCTCGCCAAGGAAGGTGTCACGAACCGGATGGACCCGAAGCTCTATGAGGTTCCCGAGAAATACCGCACGAAAGCTGCCGAATAATGTCTGAGACCGAAGGCGGCCGGATTTTCTTCAGCAATGCCGGCCGCAGCCTGGAGGGGGAGGACGAGATCGAGCTCGTCTCGGTGGGTGTCGATA
Organism: uncultured Rhodospirillales bacterium; assembly: GCA_903924855.1. Lineage (GTDB taxonomy): Bacteria > Pseudomonadota > Alphaproteobacteria > Acetobacterales > Acetobacteraceae > CAIQQQ01. The sequence continues at coordinate 769 of CAIYCW010000106.1, forward strand.
TCGGCTCCTCCACCTCGCATCTGGTGATCTCCAAGCTGGTGCTGGAGCGCATGGACAGTCGTTACGTGGTCGCCTCCCGCGAGGTGCTGCACGAGAGCGACATTCTGCTCACGCCCTACAGCGCCAACGCCGAAGAGATCGACACCGAGAAACTGGGCGCGTTCATCCGCGCCCAGTATGCCCAGGCCGGGGTGGCGCCCGATGCGATCGACACCGGGGCGCTGATCCTGACCGGCGTTGCCGTGCGGCGGCGCAACGCGCGTGCGATCGGCGAGCTGTTTGCAAGCCAGGCCGGCCGCTTCGTCTCGCTGTCGGCCGGCGATGCGCTGGAAACCTCGCTGGCCGCCTTCGGCTCGGGGGCGGTCGCGGGCTCGATCCGCTCCGGCCAGGTGGTGATGAACATCGATGTCGGCGGCGGCACCAGCAAGATCGCGATCTGCCGCAATGGCGGCATCGTCGAACAGACCGCGATCGACATCGGCGCGCGGCTGATCTGCTTTGACGCCGATCACCGCGTGCTGCGGCTGGAGCCGAGCGGCAAGCGCTTCGCCCTTGAGGTCGGCGCCGATCTGGCGGTGGGGCAGGTGGTCACCGCCGAGATTTTGGATGCGATGGCCAACCGCATGGCCGATCGCCTGCTGGAGGCGGTGAGCCAGGCCGAGCTTTCGGGCGAGACCCAGTCCCTGCTGCGGCTGGACAAGCTCTCCGGCGCGTTGCGTCCCGAGATCGTGCAGTTCTCGGGCGGCGTGTCCGAATTCATCTATGGCCGCCAGCAGGGCGGTTTCGGCGATCTCGGCGAGCGTCTGGCCAAGGCCCTGCGCAGCCGCATCGAGGCCTGGGTGCCGGTGATCGAAACGCCAAGCCAGGGCATCAGGGCAACCGTCGTGGGGGCCTCGCAATACACGGTGCAGGTCAGCGGCAGCACCATCTTCATCGACCCGGCCGAGCTGCTGCCGGTGCGCAACATCGCTGTCATCGCGCCGGATTTCGACCTCTCCGGCGAGGAGATCGACCAGGCGCAGCTGGCCCGCGCGGTGGCGGCGGGGCTGGCCCGGTTCGATCTGCAGGGCGCCGAGCGGCCGGTTGCGGTGTGCTATCGCTGGCAGGGCTCGGCCACGTTCTGGCGGCTGGACGCCTTCACCCGCGGTGTTGCGCTGGGCATGAAGGCGCTCACCGATGCCGGCCATCCGCTCATCCTGGTGGGCGATGGCGATATTGGCGGCCTGGTCGGCATTCACGTCAATGAAGAGGCGAAGCTGGGACTGAAGGTGATCTCGATCGATGGCATCGACATCAAGGAGTTCGACTTCATCGATATCGGCGCCATCCTGTCCACCTCGGGGGCGGTGCCGGTGGTGATCAAATCCCTGGTGTTCCCGGGTGCCGGTCTCGGCCGGGTGGCGGCTTAAAGCACAGTGTTGAGCACAACATCCAACCTGATCGGTGTCGCACCACGCGGCCGATGCGGACGGACGTCACGCTTGCGGCTCGGTTGACAGTTTCGTTATCACCGAAGGTGGACGGTGATCATCGATATGTCAGCTCTCAGCCTTGCCCAGCTTCGTGCGCTTGAGGCCGTCGCCGCGGAAGGCGCGCTGCTGGCCGCGGTGGAACGTCTCGGGCGCAGCCACCCTGAACTGCACGCGGTGCTGTCCCGGCTGGAGCGGGAGGCGGGGTTTGTGCTGTTCGACCGCACCAGCCCGCGACTGGCGCTGACACCGTCAGGCGCTGCCTTTCTGTCGCGTCTGCGCCGTGTGCTGGATGGGCTGGTGGAGGCGCCGGAGGATCATGACCTGCCGCGCCGCCAGCCGGCACTGGCACCGCCCGATCAATCCGTGCTGCGTGTGGTGATTGGTGAGCTGACATCGCTGTCTGACGTGGCGGGCCTGCTGCAGGATGTGCTGGCCGGCGATGCGCAGACCCGGGTCTCGCTGCAGGTGGCGGCACTCTCCGCGCCGTGGGACAGCCTGATCGAGGGGCGCTGCGACGTCATCCTGCATCACGGGCCACGCGGGGATGACCGTTTTGAGACCCTGGCCTTGGGCCCGGTGCGGGTGTTGCCGGTGGCCGCCCCGGGCTTTGTGCCGGCCTCGCATGGCGCGGCCCTGATCGCCCGGATGCCGGACCTCGTGCAATGCGTCATCGAGCAGCCAGGCGCGGGGTCCAAGGCTTCAGCGGATTTTCGCCAGCCAGGGGCCCGTGTGTTCTCGGTCAGCGATCAGGCGATGAAGCGCCATGTGGTGCTGCAGGGTCTGGCCTGGGGCATGCTGCCGGAAAAGCTGGTGGTGGATGATCTGCGTGAGGGGCGCCTGGTGCAGCTGGGGCAGGGTGTGTTCCGGATGGCATCGGCCAATCTGATCGCGGCACGCCTGGCCGGCAAACCGCACAGCCCCGCCGCCCGCAGGCTGTGGGCGGCGCTGCAGCAAAGCCGCACCCCGATCAACCTGCCCATCAGGTTGCGGGCCTGAGGCACGGCCCTGCGTTCACCGACCCTGTCCATTGCGTCAGAATGGTTGCGGTGGGCGCGAAGCCCCGCTATACGCGCGCCTTCGCGGAACCGGTCGGGATCGGTTGCGCCAACGGAGATCGCATTCATGAAGACGGGCATCCACCCCGACTACCACTACGTGACCGTCGTTCTGACTGACGGCACCGAATATCGCACCCGCACCTGCGCGGGCAAGGAAGGCGACGTGATGCGCCTTGACATCGACCCCAAGTCGCACCCGGCCTGGACCGGCATTCAGCGCATGATGGACACCGGGGGACAGGTGGCGAAGTTCAACAAGAAGTTTGCAGGCCTTGGCATGAAGAAGGGCTGATCCGGCCCGCCTCTGCTGAAGAATACAAAACGCCGCCCTTGAAGCCAGGGGCGGCGTTTTCTATATTCGCATTGTTCGGAATGCCCAGAAGGGGTTCCGGGGACTGCAAACAAAGTGATGGCACCGGCCCAGATGGGGGGTGCCGAAGTTCCTTGCTTATCAAGAAGGTGACACACCATGAACGCCATGAATCTGACGCCCCTGTTCCGTACCGCGATCGGCTTTGACCGTCTCGCCCGCCTGGTGGACAGCGGCGCTGCCGCGGATGTCTCCTATCCGCCCTACAACATCGAGAAGCTGGGCGAGGATGCCTATCGCCTGACGATGGCTGTTGCCGGTTTCGGCCCGGAGGACATCGATCTCACCGTGAAGGACAACACGCTGCTGGTGGCCGGCAAGGTCGCTCAGGAGGCCAACGAGGCGGAGGTGCTGTATCGCGGCATCGCCGGCCGCGCCTTTGAGCGCCGCTTCGTCCTGGCCGATCACATCGTCGTCGACGGCGCTGATCTGCAGAACGGCCTGCTGCGCGTCGGCCTGAAGCGGGTTGTGCCCGACTCCGCCAAGCCGCGCCGCATTGCGATCAACGCAGGCGCACAGCCGGCCACGCTGCAGGCCAACGCCGCCTGACCGGTTCCGGCTCCGCCGATCATCACCCCCCCCGCATGCGCCCTGCATGCGGGGGTTTTTTGTTCAAACCCGCCCAGCGTGTTTGCGATACCATCCGATCTCGGCGATACTTCCGCCCAACAATAAGGGGAGGCCGAAATGGTCCGGATGATGTCGCGTGTGCTGCTGCTTCTTTGCACTGTGCTCCTGGCGCTGGCGCCGGTCGCGGCCCGGTCGCAGCCCGCATCCCGACAGATCATCTCCCTTGATGCCGGCTGGCGCTTTGGCTTCGAGCCCAAGGTCGACCTGACGCAGACACTCCAGCCTGGGTTTGATGACACCGCCTGGCAGAATGTCGCGGTGCCGCACAGCTGGAACGCGCAGGACGGCCAGTCGATCGGGGAGAGCTACAGCCGTGGCCGCGGCGTCTATCGACTGCATTTCCGAGCGCCAATGCTCTCCGGCCAGCGCCAAGCATGGCTTGAGTTCCAGGCCGTCTCGATGGTGGCGGATGTCTGGCTGAACGGCCAGAAGCTGGGCCATCACGCCGGTGGTTTTGCAGCCTTCAGGCTGGATGCCACCCAGGCGATCCGTCCCGGTGCCGACAATCTCCTGGTGGTGGTGGCCGACAATTCCGAGCCGACGGAAGGTTCCGCCACATGCGACGTGATCCCGTTCAGCGGCGATTTCAACATGCTGGGCGGCATCTACCGCGATGTCTCGCTGATCACCACCGGGCCGGTGCAAATCGATCTCGGCGATAATGGCGGGGCCGGCGTCTACGTCACCCAGCAGAGCGTCACGAAACAGCGCGCGGTGCTCGAGGTCAGAACCCGGCTGCGGTCGGCCGAGGCCTCTGTCCGTCCGGTGACGTTGCGCGCCGTGTTGCGCAACCCGCAGGGCCTGCAGGTTGCCGCCAGCGAGACCAAAATCAACATCGATCACGGTGGCGTCACGGTCACACGCACCTTGGAAGTCGCCAACCCTGATCTGTGGGACGGCACTGCCCACCCGGCGCTGCACCTCCTCGCACTCCAGGTGGTGGCGGCCAATGGCGCCGTGCTGGACGAGACCTCCATCGCCATCGGCCTGCGCGACATACGCTTCGACCCGGCGCAGGGTGTGATCCTGAACGGCAAGCCGATGCGCTTGCACGGTGTTGCCAAGCATCAGGACTTCATCAACAAGGGCTGGGCCACCATTGCCGCAGACCGCGCGCTCGACATGGCCTTCGTGCGCGAGATCGGCGCCAACACAATCCGGCTGTCGCATTACCAGCACAACCAGTCCGAATATGACGAGGCCGACCGCATGGGGCTGATCGTCTATCCGGAACTGCCGATGGTGGACACGCCGGTGCCGTCCGAGACGATGGAGCACATCGCCCCCGGCATGATCGAGAATGCGCGCCAGCAGCTGCGCGAGCTGATCCGGCAGAACCAGAACCATGCCTCCATCGCGTTCTGGGGCATCGCCAACGAGATCGGCTTTGTCAGCCGCTATTCGCCAAAGGTGGAAAGCGAGGTCGATGCCCTGCTGGACGCGCTGCGGGCGGAGGCAAAGGCGGCCGATCCGTCCCGCCCCACCATCCAGGCCAATGTCGGCGGCCGCACGGCGCGCAGCGACCGGGACGGGCTTGCAGCTCTCAACCGCTACTACGGCTGGTATGACCCCGACCCCAGCCGGCTGATGGCGGAGGCGCAGGAGTGGCAGAAGGCGCATCCGAGCCAGCCCTTCGCACTCAGCGAATACGGCTTTGGCGCCTCGCTCACCCAGCACACAGATGATCCGCGCGTGATTGCGCCGGAGAATTTGGTAACCCTGGGCCGCAGCGCCTATCCGGATTTCATGCCGGAGGAATACCAGGCCTGGGCGCATGAGCAGGCCTGGCACGCCATCACCCAGCGACCGGTGTTCTTTGCCACCTATGTCTGGAACCTGTTCGATTTTTCCGCCATCGGCCGCAAGGAGGGTGACTATCTCACCGAGGGGCTGAGCCTGAACAACAAAGGCCTGGTCAGCTTCGACCGGCAGACCCGCAAGGATGCGTTCTATTTCTACAAGGCGCAGTGGAACCCGGAGAAGATGCTGCATCTGAACGGGCATCGCTACGTCAATCGCAGCTACCTTGTGACCGATGTGACCGCCTACACCAATCTTCCGCCCGCCAGCCTGCGTCTGCTGGTCAATGGCGTGGTGTCGCAGATCCGGCCGGTTTGTGCCGAGACGGTCTGCCGGTGGCCGGAGGTCGTGCTGCGCCCGGGGCGCAACGAGATCCGCGCCGAGGCCAAGGATGCCGGACGCACCCTGTCCGACCAGCTGATCTGGCAGATCGATGACCGATCGGGCGCCACCCGCATCCGGGTTGGCAGCTTCGCACCTTTGGTCACCGCGGAGGGCGCACGCTTCGGCTCGGACACGTTCCTGACCCCGGCCTCGCTCGCCACCAGCACCATCACCGGCAACAAGCGCTCGCTCTCAGCCCTGCAGGCGGGCCAGATCGCTGCCAGCCTGCCGCCGTTTCGCAAGATCGTGCGCCAGGCCTTCATCGCCAACGAGCCGGTGGCGCGCGCACCGGAGCTGTTCATGGGGTATCGCGAGGGCAGCTTCACCTATGACATCCCGAACGCCGATGGGATGACAACGCTGGTGCTGAGCTTTTTCGAGCCGGATGAAAAGGCAACGCCGGGCAGCCGGCGCTTTCGCATTCTGGTCAACGGCAAGCCGGTCGAGGAGGATTTCGATATCTTCGCCGCAGCGGGAAATGCCGCCCGGCATGCGGTGCAGCGCCGCTACAGCGTGGCCGCGGACCATGGACGGCTGCGGGTGAGTTTCGAGCCGATCGCAGGCAAGGCCATCCTGTCCGGCCTGGAATTGCTGCCGTGATGAGACGCAGGGCCATCTTTGCACGTTGATGGCGGAGGGCGTCCCGGTTTTCTCCAGGGGCGCCTCAGGGCTTGCGGAAGAACGCCTCCGCCGCGCGCCGTGTGGCATCCTTGCGGGTGATCTCGGCTTCGGTGCGGGCGATCTCCGCGGTCAACGCCGCGATATATTCGCGCAACGCCTCCACCCCCAACGGTTCCAGATTGGCCGGCTGCAGCAAATGGCGCTGTGGCGCGATCGGAAGGTCATCATCGTGACGCATCGGTTTTCTCCATGCATTGTCGGTATGGGCGTGATGTCCGGCTTGACCCCTGACGAATGTGCAGTCCATATCCGAGCGATTGCGCGCGCGAACGCTGCCACAAGGCGCGCGCCTGCACCCGATTCCTGCGCGTCGTTCGCGCCAAGCCGATGGATGTCATGACCCTGCCGCTGATGCCGAAAGCCACCGCCGTGTGGCTCATTGAAAAGACCGCCCTCACCTTCACCCAGATTGCTGATTTCTGCGGCATGCACCCGCTGGAAGTCCAGGCCATTGCGGATGGTGAGGTTGCGGCCGGCATCGTGGGGTACGATCCGGTGGCCAACATGCAGGTCACCGCGGACGACATCAAACGCTGCGAGGCCAATCCGGAGAGCCGGCTGCGCCTGATCCCGCCCGCCATGCCCGCCGTCAAGCGCGGCCGGGGCGCGCGCTACACGCCGGTTGCCAAGCGCAACGACCGTCCGGACGGCATCGCCTTCCTGCTGCGCAACTACCCGCAGCTTTCCGAAGGCCAGATCGCCAAGCTGATGGGCACCACCAAGGACACCATCCAGAAGGTGCGCGACCGCACGCATTGGAACTCCCCCAACATCAAGCCGCGCGATCCGGTGATCCTCGGCCTGTGCACCCAGACGGACCTGCACGAGGCGGTGACCGCCGCCAATGACCGTCTGGCCCGCGAAGGCCGCGCGGTGCCGCCGCCGCCGATGCCGGAGACCGACGAGGCGGCCTGAGCGGAGCCAGCCGAGTTGCGCCCCGATTCACGCAGGGCACAAAAAAACGCATCGCAGCCTGGCTGCGATGCGTTCACCAACCGATGTCTGAACCAGGGCCGATCCCTAGTTCGCCGGAGTTCGCAAGCGGTCCATCTCTTCCTTGAGCCGCAGTTTCTCGAGTTTCAATTTCGTGAGGGCGCCATTGTCGGGTTTCGGACGCTGGTCTTCCAGGACGATCTGGTGATCGAGACTGGCATGGCGGGATTTCAGGCTCTCGAGACGTGCTTGCAGGCTCATGTTGCCTCCTTCGCGGATGGTGCGCCGAAGTGCCGGCGCCACAAAAGCGTAATGCCGATGCGGTTGCGAGTTCCATGGGAATCGGCATCCGCCAACAAATCTCGACCCAGATGCCGCCCCACCATGACAGGACCTCACGCATGCTGACCGATCGGGACTCGCTGCTGCGCAAGCTGCATGAGTTGCGCAGCGAACATCGTGATCTCGACACGGTGATCGCCCGCGTGGTCGAGGCAGGCCCCGTCGATCAGCTGCATCTGGTGCGGCTGAAGAAGCGCAAGCTGCTGCTGAAGGACGAGATCGCCTGGCTCGAATCCCGCCTCATCCCGGATTCCATCGCATGAGCATCACCCCCCTCGTCTCCGTCATCATGGGCAGCCAGTCGGACTGGCCGGTGATGCATCACGCAGCCGACACGCTGGCCGAGCTGGGCGTGCCGTTCGAGGCGCGCATCGTCTCCGCCCATCGCACGCCGCAGCGCCTGGTGGAATTCGCCCAGGGTGCCAAGGCGCGCGGCCTGCGGGTGATCATTGCAGGGGCTGGCGGCGCCGCCCATCTGCCCGGCATGGCCGCCGCCATGACGCCGCTTCCGGTGCTTGGCGTGCCGATGGAAACCCAGGCGATGAAGGGCATGGATTCGCTGCTCTCCATCGTACAGATGCCGGCCGGCATCCCCGTGGGCACGCTGGCCGTCGGCCGGGCCGGTGCGGTGAACGCGGCCCTGCTCGCCACCGCCATCCTGGCCGGCACCGATGCCGATCTGGCCGCCCGGCTGGAAGCCTATCGCGCGGCGCAGACCGCATCGGTGGCCGATCTGCCGGTATGAGCGCCCAACCGCTTCCGCCCAACGCCACAATCGGCATCGTCGGCGGCGGCCAGTTGGGCCGCATGTCCGCCCTGGCCGCGGCGCGGCTTGGCTATCGCTGCCATATCCTGACGCCGGAGCCGGACAGCCCAGCCGCCCAGGTCAGTGCCGGCGTCACGCTGGGCGATTACGAAGATCCCGCAGCCTTGGCCGCATTTGCCGCCTGTGTGGATGTGATCACCTTCGAATTCGAGAATGTCTCGGCCGCCGGGCTGGAACAGCTGGCCGCAATGCGCCCGGTGCGTCCGTCCCCCCGCGTGCTGCAGCTCAGCCAGGACCGTGTGGCCGAGAAGACCTTCCTCAACGGCGCCGGCGTGCCCACAGCCCCCTGGCGCCAGGTGGACAGTGAGGCAGCACTTGCCGACGCCGTGGCGTCGCTTGGTCTGCCCGCCGTGCTGAAGACCACAAGGCTCGGCTATGACGGCAAGGGCCAGGCCATGCTGCGCACGCCCGAGGATCTCGCGCCCGCCTTTGCCCGCCTTGCCCCGCACCCGCTTGTGCTGGAGGGGTTCGTTGATTTCGCCTGTGAGATCAGCGTGGTGGTGGCGCGCGGCATCGCGGGGGACATCGCCTGTTTCGACGTGGTGGAGAACCGCCACCGCGATCACATCCTCGACCTCACCCTGGCTCCGGCACGCATCCCGGTGGAGCTGGCGGCGGAGGCGCAGGCGCTTGCGGTGCGCGTGGCCGAGGCGCTCGATCTGGTGGGGCTGCTGGCGGTGGAGATGTTCGTCACCAGCGATGGCCGCGTTGTGGTCAACGAGATCGCGCCGCGCCCGCACAATTCGGGGCATTGGACGATCGATGCCTGCCCGGCCAGCCAGTTCGAGATGCATATCCGCGCCGTGGCGGGCCTGAAGCTGCCGCCGGCCACGCGCCATTCGGATGCGGTGATGAAGAATCTGGTGGGGGAGGCCGAAACGGCACTCTGGCCCGAGATCCTGGCCACCCCCGCCCTCATCCCGCATCTCTACGGCAAGGCGGAGGCCCGCCCCGGCCGCAAGATGGGCCATGTCACGCGCCTCTTCCCCCGCGGCGCCCTGCCCGGCGATTTCGGTATCGAGGCGGCACTCGGCCCACACCTCGCGCCCAAAGAGTGAAAGTTTCTTTGGTTCTTTCTTTTCAAAGAAAGAACTTCTGTCAGTTTTGGCTGAGGCCAATGCCGAGAGATCCCAGCACGTTCCAGTAATTTGGGAAGGTCTTGGCGACGCAGCCAGGGTCCTGGATGGTGATGCCGCCGATCTTCAACCCGGCCAGGGCGAAGGCCATGGCGATACGGTGATCGGCATAGGTGTGGATTGCGGCGGGGCGATGCTGGCCGGCAAGCGTCGGATCGCCGTGCACGATCAGATCATCGCCTTCCTCTTGCGTCAGACCCGGGCGGATGCGGTTCAGCTCGGTGGCGAGTGCTGCAATGCGGTCGCATTCCTTCACCCGCAGATTGGCGATGCCCACGAAGCGCACCGCGGTTTCGTTGAAGGCGGCGAGCACGGCCAGCGTCGGGATCGCATCCTGCATCTGCGATCCCTCGATCACCTGGGGCAGGCGCGGGAATTGCGCGATCAGCGCATGCGCCGCCGCATCCGGCTGGGTGAAGGAAGCGGCCTCCAGCCCGAGATCGATATGTCCTGCGGTCAGCACCTCCGCCGCCCAAAGATAGGTGGCGGCCGAGGCATCCGGCTCGATGGCGAAGTCGGTCGCGTGATACCCGGTGGGCTCGATGCGCCAGGCACCCGGCCTGGTTTCGGTGACACTGGCGCCGAAGCGGCGCATGGCGGCCAAGGTGAGATCGACATAGCCGCGCGCGCCGATGCTGGCGCCTTTCAGCGCCACGATGGTTGCGGTGCGCGCACCGGCGGCCGCCATCAGCAGGGCCGAGACATACTGGCTGGACAGGCCGGCATCGACGGTGACGGTGCCGCCGGGAATGCCGCCGTTGCCATGCACCAGCACCGGCGGGCAGCCGGTCGGCGCCTCGGTCTCAACGCCGATCTGCGCCAGCGCGTCCAGCAGCGGCTTGATCGGCCGGCGCTGCATATGCGCGTCCCCGGTGATGGTCACCGCCCCTTGGATGTTGGCGGCAGCCGCGGTGAGAAAGCGCGTGGCGGTGCCGGCATTGCCGAGAAACACCGGCATGGCGGGGGCCGCGAGCCGCCCGCTTCCGGTGACGATGAAGCTGGTGTCGTCCGGCTCCGACACGCCAACGCCCATCTGGCGCAGGGCTTCTGCCATGTGCAGCGTGTCGTCGCTTTTCAAAGCACCGGTCAGGTGGCTGGTGCCGGCGGCAAGCCCTGCCAGCAGCAAGGCACGGTTGGTGATGGATTTCGATCCGGGCAGCACCACGCGGCCGCGCAGCGGGGCCGCAACCGGCGTGAGGGTCAAGGCAGGCCAGGTCAGCATCGGGAATTCTTTCAGGTGGCGGGATCAAGCGTCAGCTTGAACCCTTCATGGCTGGGCTTGAAGCCAAGCCGTGCATAGAAGCGATGGGCATCGCGGCGGGCCTTGTTGGTGGTCAGCTGCACGATGCTGCAACCCCGCGCGCGGAACTGCGCCACCGCCCAGGCGATGAAGGCCGCCCCCACACCCTGGCTGCGCTGGGTCGCCGCCACCCGCACCCCCTCGATCTGCCCGCGCCAGGCGCCGCGCAGCGCGATGCCGGGCAGAAAGGTCAGCTGCATCGTGCCGATCACCTGGCCATCCAGCTCCGCCACCGCCAGCAGCTGGTTGGGATCGCGCGCGATCGCCTCGAAGCCCGCGATGTAGCAGGCGGCAAGCTCGGGGCCGGTCTCCTCGCGCACGGCGCCGAACGGATCATCGGCCAGCAGCGCCACGATGGCGGCAAGATCGGCGCGCGTGGCGCCGCGGAACTGAATGTCGGTCATGTCATCCACGATGTGCCACCGCATCCAGGCAGATTTCAAATGCGGCCAGGTCGGACCAGATCTCGTCCTGCGCCACATCGCGCCGGGTGAACACCCCGCCCGAGGCCAGGATGGCGCCGGCGATCATCAGATTGTCGCCCAGCGCGAAATCCTCGATCAGCATGCCGTCGGGGTCGGTCTCGCCCGCAACCCCGCAGAAGGCCCGGGTGCGGCTGGCGAAATCCGCCTCCATGTTGCTCCAGCCGAAGACGGGGCGGCCCAGGGCGCGCATGAAACCCAGCTCGAACACCGTGCCGGCATCGGCGGATGGGCCGCGAAACGGGGTCAGATTGGCCACCAGCGCATCGCAGCCGGCGATATGCGCCTCGTTGCGCCGCGCGATGCGCAGCGCCTCGGGCAGGTTCGCCCAGTCCGCCGGCTCGTCCGCCAACGCATCGAGCGGCGACACGCCGACCAGCCCGCGCGCCGCACAGCACGCCTTCAGCCGGGCCGCGCGCGCCAGCGGGTCCGGCAGAAACACGTCGGGGCCTGCAAGATAGACCCGCATCTGGTCACGCCAGACGTTGGCGCAGCCAGGCGCCGGCGCGGGCGATGGCATCGCGCGTCACCTGCACATGGCCGGACAGGCGCATGAAGCCGTGCAGCACGCCGGGGCATTCCTCCAGGACCACCTCCACCCCGGCGGCGCGCATCTTCTCCGCCATGGCGATGCCCTCGTCGCGCAGCACGTCGAGCTGCGCCACCTGGATCAGCGTGGGCGGCAGCCCGGTGGGATCGGCTCGCAGCGGGGAGGCCAGCGGGTTGAGCCGATCGGCGGCGTCGCGGGTGTAGAGATCCCAGTAGGCCTGCATGGCGGTGCGGGTCAGCCCGTAGCCCTCGCCGAATTCCTGGTAGCTCAGCGTGGCGCATTCCCCATCGGTCACCGGATAGACCGGCAAGAGGGCCGCGATGGCGGGGCCTTCGGTGTCGCGCAGCAGCAGGGCGGTGCACAGCGCCAGATTGCCACCGGCCGAATCGCCGCCCAGTGCGATGCGCGACGGATCGAGCCTCCAGCCTTCGGCGTGCAGCGCCACCTGGCGCACCGCATCGGCGCATTCGAACAGCGCCTGCGGAAATCTCGCCTCGGGCGACAGCGTGTAATCCACATTGATCACCGCCACATTGGCGGCGGCGGCGTATTCGCGCACCAGCCGGTCATGCGTGTCGACCGAGGACCACACCCAGCCGCCGCCGTGAAACCACACCAGGATCGGCAGGTTCTGCTCGGCGGACGGGCGGTGCAGCCGGCACAATATGCGCCGCCCATGGCCGAACACCCAGATATCCTCGCTGCTGTACATCTCGGGCCCACCTTCGGCCCAGACCAGCTGCAGCTGTTCGTTGATGTGGCGCGACGCATCGAGCGGTGGATTGAGCGAAACCGGCGGCAGCTTCGCCGCCTCCTCATCCATCCGCTTGCGCGCGGCGCGCATATCCGGGTCCATCCGTTCGTCCATTCTTCATCCCATCGGTGCTGAAGTGCTGTTAAGAGTCGTGCCTGTGATGTCGAGCCTGCCATGTGCGACACAGCGGGACCAGCCCGGCAAAGCACATGGATAAATGGGCGCGATCGCCTATGCTGCGCTGCAACACGAAGTTTGCACCATGTCCGTCCCTCGAGCGTTAAATCCTGGCCGTTTCGACCCGCAGGCACTGTTCCGTCCGCGCTCGGTGGCGGTGATCGGGGCCGCCTGCAAGGCCGGCGCCCAGGTGATGGGCAATCTGCTGGCGGGTGGATTTCAGGGCGCCATCCTGCCGGTGCTCGGGCCGTTTGCCGAAAGAGTGCCAGCGATCTCGGGCGTGCTGGCCTATCCGGACATTGCGAGCCTGCCGATCGCGCCGGATCTGGCGGTGATCTGCCTCGACACGCCGGATGCCGGCAATGTCTGCCGGGCGCTGGCCAAACGCGGCACGCATGCGGCCGTGATGATCGGCATGTCAGAGGGTGTGGGCCAGGCCGTGGCCGAGACCGGCGTGCGGGTGCTGGGCCCCGGCTCGTTCGGCATCTCGGTGCCCGGCATCGGCCTGCAGGCGACACGCTCGCATCTGCTGCCAAGGCCCGGCCGGGTGGCGCTGGTCTCGCAATCGGCGGCGCTCTGCCGTGCCGTGCTGGACTGGGCGGAGCCCAATGGCGTGGGCTTCAGCCATGTGCTGGGGGTTGGCGGCAACACCGATCTCGGCTTTGCCGTGATGCTGGACTGGCTGTCCCGCGATGCCGGCACCGGCGCCATCCTGATGGATATCCGCCTGATCCGCGACCGGCGCATGTTCCTCTCCGGCGCGCGCGCCGCCTCGCGCATGCGCCCGGTGGTGGCGATGCGCGCCGGCGGTCTGCTGCGCGATCCGACCGGTGCGCAGGACGCCGCCTTCGAGGCCGCCTTGCGCCGCGCCGGCGTGCTGGTGGTGGACCGGCTGGAAGACATGCTGGCCGCCGCCGAAACCCTGACCCGGGCCCGGCCGGCGCGTGGGGAGGGGCTGGTGATCGTCACCAACGCGATCGGCCCCGGCCAGATGGCGGCCGATGCCGCGGTGCGGGACGGATTGTCGCTGGCCCGCCTGTCAGACGAGACGCGCGACGTGATCCGTCTTGCGGTGCCGCGCGCCTTTGGCGGCATGGCGGCCCAGATCGGCAACGGGGCGGCGGGGGAGCTTGTCTATGTCGGCACTGACAGCCCGATGAAGCTGGCCGAGGTGGCGGCCTTGCTGTCCGGTGCTGCCGAGGTGGGCGGCGTGCTGGCGGTGCATGCGCCGACCGGCGATGGCGATGACACCTGCATCGCGGCCCTGGCCGCCGCCGCTGCCGGCATCCGCGCCCCTTTGCTGGCCTGTGTGATGGGGGAGACCACAGGGGCCGCGCATCGCCGGGCGCTGGCCGCCGCCGGCGTTCCGGTGTTCGCAACGCCGGAGCAGGCGGTGCGCGGCTTTCACCATCTGGTGCAGAACCGTCGCAACCAGGCCGCCGCCCGGGAATTGCCCAGCAGCGCCGTGCTCACCATCGCGCCCGACCAGGATCGCGTGCGCGCCATCCTCACCCGAAGCCGAAAGGCAGGCGCCCTGTCGCTGCCGCCTGAGGCCGCGCGCGCCGTGCTGGAAGCCTATGGCGTGGTCTTCTCCGCGGAGCTGGCAGGCGGCCTGCGCGCCCTGCGGGTCGCGGTGCGCGATGACGCGACCTTCGGCCCGGTGATCGTCTTCGGCCAGGGCGGTGCCGAGGGCGTGCTGTTCAAGGACCATGCGGTGGATCTGCCGCCGCTCAACCTGCCGCTGGCGCATGGCCTGATCGGGCGTACCACCATCTCAAGCCTGCTGGGTGCGGAAGACCAGGTGGCCGATCTGCTGGTGCGCGTCAGCCAGCTGATCGTCGATTTTCCCGAGATCGCAAGCCTGGACATCGACCCGGTGCTGGCCGGCGATGCCGGCATCCGCGCCGGACAGGCGATGATCACCCTCAGGCAGGGCACCCCCGAGCGCCTGGCGCTGCCGCCCTATCCGGCGGAGCTGGCGGGCAGCTTCACTTCCCAGGATGAGGTGTTCACCATCCGCCCGATCCGGCCGGAGGATGCGCAGGCGCATGGCGCCTTCTTCTCCCGCCTGTCGCCCGAGGATGTGCGGTTTCGTTTCTTCACCACGATGCGCGAGCTCTCGCCCGAGCAGATGGCCCGGATGACCCAGGTGGATTACGAGCGCGAGATGGCCTTCGTTGCCACGCGCCCAGGGCAGGATGGTGCGCCCGAGACGGTCGGCGTGGCGCGGCTGGTGCGCGATGCGCCCGAACATGGCGAGTTTGCCGTGGTGGTGCAGCCGGACATGAAGGGCAGGGGGCTGGCCGGACATCTGATGCAGCGGCTGATCGATTGGGGCCGCTCGCAACAGCTGGTCGAGATCGTGGGACAGGTGCTGGCGGAGAACAAGCCGATGCTGCATTTCGTCCGCAAGCAGGGCTTCACCATCCACCATCTGCCGGACGAGCCGGATGTGGTGGAGGCCAGGCTGAGGCTGTAGGGCAGATCCACCACCTGCCGTTCAAGCGTTCAAACCAGGGCTACCAGCGCTGGCGCAGATCGGCGCCGGGTGGGAAGTTGGCCCGCCAGTGCCGTGCGATATCGGCCCGCGTGGTGATCCACACACGGTCGAATTTCGCCACGTGGTCCAGAAACCGGATCAGCCCCGCCGTGCGGCCGGGCCGGCCGGCCAGCCGGCCATGCAGCCCCACGCTCATCATCCGCGGGCGGCCTTCCAGCCCGTCCTGATACAGCACATCGAACGTGTCGCGCAGATAGGCGAAGAACTCGTCCGAGCTTGGGAAGTTGTTCGACACCGCGAAGCGCATGTCGTTCGCCTCCAGCGTGTAGGGCACGAACAGCTCAGGCCGGCCTGCCACATCGGCCCAGAACGGCAGGTCGTCGGCATAGTTGTCGGCGAAATACAGCAGCCCGCCATGCTCGGACAGCAGGCGGTAGGTGCGCGCCGTGCTGCGGTTGTACCAGCCAAGTGCCGACTGTCCGGTCAGTTTCTGGTGCAGGGCCAGGGTGGCTTCAATCTCGGCGCGCTCGCCCGCCTCGCTGTCCGGTGGTGCGATGTTCCAGCGCATGCCGTGCGAGGCGATCTCCCAGCCGGCCTCCACCATCGCGGCCACCGCCTCCGGATTGCGCTGCATCGCCATGGTGACGGCAAAGGCGGTCACCGGCAGGTTGCGCTGCGACAGCAGCCGCCACAGCCGCCAGAACCCGACGCGTGAGCCATATTCCCACAGCGATTCCGGCGTTGGTGCCCGGTGCGGCACGGATTGGGTGATGTGTTCGGTGAGAAAGGCGACCGATCCCGGATCGCCATGCAGCACCGAGCTCTCACCGCCCTCCTCGTAGTTGAGCACCAGGTTGAGTGCGAGCAGCGCCCCGCCAGGCCAGCGCGGGTCAGGCGGGTTGCGGCCATAGCCGATCATGTCGCGCGGGTAGGGTGCGTCGGTCATGTGGGAAGTGGAGCATGGCGGCAAAGCTGCTGGCAATCGCGGTTTGCTCAGCTGCGCGCCCACAGCCACAGGCGATACGCCAGCTCCGCCAGATGTCGGATGCCAGGCCGTCCCACCAGCCAGCCGAGCCACCCAAGCCCCGGCATGGCGCGCCACATCGCGGCGAACGCGGCCGCCCCGCTGAGCAGCGTGCCATCCGGTCTGCGCACATGCATGCGAGCCAGGGCCGCCTCCCGCGTGAGCCCGGGGCCCAGCGCATCGAGGTCGCAGGAGGTGGCGTCCACCCAGGCAAACCCCTGCGCTCCGGGACGTGCGCGGTAGAAGTCGATCTCGCGCGAGCAGATCGGGCAGGCGCCATCGTAATAGACGCGGATCGGTGCAGGCTCAGCCATCATGCGCAAAACTCCATGCTTCGCCACAGCTGGTCATGCTGCAGGCCCTGTGAAGGGGGAATTCCGCCCGGGCACGAACCAACCTATGCTCGCCGCATGAAACGTCCCGACCGGCGGAAAGCGCCCAGCATCCACACCGACCGTCCGCCGACCGGGCGCAAGACCGGGCATATCGTGCCGCGTTCGAAGACCGATCACGTGGTGCGGGCGGGGCTTGAGACCTCGACCTGGACGGATCTGTATCACCAGCTGCTGACCATGGGCTGGTGGCGTTTCATGCTCACCAGCTCCGGCGCCTATCTGCTGATCAATGCGGTGTTTGCAGCGCTCTACGTGGCACAGCCCGGCAGCATCACCAACGCGGCCCATGGCTCGTTCCTTGATGCGTTCTTCTTCAGCGTGCAGACCTTTGCCACCATCGGCTACGGCGCGATGGTGCCGGCAACACTGTATGCCAATGTGGTCTTCACCCTGGAAAGCTTCGTCGGGTTGATCATCGTGGCGATCACCACCGGCCTGATGTTCGCCCGCATCTCCCGCCCCACGGCACGGGTGAAGTTTGCCAAGGTGGCGGTGATCACCCAGTACGAGGGCAACAGGGCGCTGATGCTGCGCATGGGCAATGAGCGCCGCAGCCAGATTGTCGAGGCGGTGGTGCGGCTGGCCGTGCTGCGCAGCCAATACACCAAGGAAGGCCGCTTCATGCGCCGCTTTCAGGATCTGCGGCTGGAGCGCTCGCAGACCCCGGTCTTTGCACTGTCCTTCACCGCCATTCACATCATCGATGAGACCTCGCCGCTGTTCGGCCTGACCGAGGCCGATCTGCGGCGGGAGGAGATCGAATTGCTGGCCAGTGTCACCGGGCTGGAGGAAGGGCTGAGCCAGACCGTGCACGCCCGGGTCTCCTTCACCGAGGAGGAAATTCTGATGCATCGCCGCTACGTGGATATTTTCGGCGTCACCGATGATGGCAGGCGGGGGATCGATTTCAGCCGGTTCGATGACACCGAGCCCGATCCGCATGCCGAGCAGGCGGCGGCATGAGCACGCTGGTGCGCCCGAGCGTGACGGCTGCCGCGCGGCGCCGGGCCATTCTGTTCGTCTGCGGCTCCTCCGCGCTGTTCTCCTTTGCCTCGGCGCTGGTCAAGGCGCTGGCTGATGACGTGCCCTCGATTGAGATCGCGTTCTTTCGCAGCTTTGTGGCGGCGCTTGCGATGATGCCGGTGCTGCTGCGCCCGGGCGGGCTTGGGCTGCTGCGTACCAGCCATCCTTGGGGCCATGTCGGGCGAACGGTGAACGGTTTTATCGGCATGATCACCATCTATTACGGCTACGCCCATCTGCCGCTGGAACTGGCCACGGCGCTGAGTTTCGCCATGCCGCTGGTGCTCTCGCTGCTGTCCATGCCGCTGCTGGGCGAGCGCGTGGGGCCGGTGCGCCTGGCGGCGGTGCTGGTCGGGTTTCTCGGCGTGCTGGTCATGCTGCGCCCCTGGGACGGTGCGGACCAGGCGCTGCCGATCGTGCCGGTGGCGGTGGTGCTGACAGGCGTCGTGGCCTGGGCGCTGGCGATGATCTCGATCCGCCGGATGGGCGCTGCGGGGGAGCGCAACCTCACCATCGTGCTGTGGTTCTCCATCGGCTGCACGCTGCAATCGGGATTGTGCGCCATTCCGTTCTGGGTGTGGCCGGATGCCTGGCAGTTGGCGGGGCTGGTCGCGGTGGGGCTCATCTCGGCGGTGGCCCAACTGCTGATGACGCAGGGCTATCGCTCGGCCGAAAGCGCGCTGCTGGCGCCGTTCGAATACGGGGCGGTGATCTACGCGGCGGCGCTCGGCCTGGCCTTCTGGGGGGAGATCCCCGATCCGTGGAGCGTGGTGGGTATCCTCATCCTGATCGGTGCCGGCATTGTGGTGTGGCGGCGCGGCTGAGGTGAATTGCCGCGCAAGCTGCGAGATGAGCCCGCTTGCAGGAGAGGGCAGAACATGACGCATGATCTCTGCATGGAGCGCGCCATGACCGCCATCACCAAGCCCAGACTCTACACCAGCGAGGCCGAGCGCTGGGTCGCCCTGCGTGCTCGCGATCGCGACGCCGACGGACATTTCCTGTATTCCGTCGCCACCACCGGTGTCTACTGCCACCCTTCCTGCGCCGCCCGCCCGGCGCGGCCGGAAAATGTGGCGTTTCATGCCACCAGGGCTGACGCCGAGCGCGCCGGGTTTCGCCCCTGCCGGCGCTGCAGGCCCGATCTGGCCCCCAAGGCCGAGCGGGAGGCGGACATGGTGGCGCAAGCCTGCCGGATGATCGAGACGGCGGAGGATGTGCCAAGCCTGGAGGCGCTGGCACAGCAGGCCGGCATCAGCCCGTTTCATTTCCATCGTGTGTTTTGCCGCATCACCGGTGTCACCCCCAAGGCCTATGCCGATGCCGACCGCACCCGCCGCGTGCAGGCTGGGCTATCCCGCCTCCAGAGTGTCACGCATGCGATCTACGATGCCGGCTTCAATTCCCCCGGCCGGTTCTACGCGGCGGCCGATGGTATGCTGGGCATGACCCCGGGCCGCTATCGCAGCGGCGGCGCGGGGGAGGCGATCATCTTCGCCACCGGCCCGTGCGATCTGGGCGTGGTGCTGGTGGCCCAGGCGGCGCGCGGCCTCTGCGCCATTCTGCTGGGGGATGACGCGGATCAGCTGCAAGCCGATCTGCACGCCCGGTTCCCCAAGGCCGCGATCTCGCAAAGTGCCGATCTTGGCGCGGTTCTGCAGGCCGTCATCGCCCATATCGCCCACCCAACCCAGAGCCTGGGCCTGCCGCTCGACATCCGCGGCACCGCCTTTCAGCGCCGCGTGTGGGAAGTGTTGCAGACCATCCCGCCCGGCCAGATCCGCCATTACAGCGACATCGCGCAGAGCATCGGCAAGCCCGCCGCCGTGCGGGCGGTGGCCAGCGCCATCGCCGCCAACAAGCTGGCGGTGGCGGTGCCTTGCCATCGGGTGGTGGCCAAGGATGGCGGTCTCGCCGGCTATCGCTGGGGCCTTGCGCGCAAGCAGGCGCTGCTGGCCCGCGAGCAGGGTTGATCCGGTCCAACTCCGGACGCACTCTGCGCCAAACAGAGGAACGCCGCCCCGATGGCCGATCACACACATTCCTGGCGTGACACCGGTGTCAAGGTGATCCCCGGCACCGCGCTGGACACCAACACCGCCCAGACCCCTGGCATGAACCGTGCCGCCGCCATCAACCATGCCCGCGTCGGCGCGCAGAAACTCTGGGCCGGCACCGTGCACATCCATCCGGACGCCAAGACAGGCGCGCATCACCACGGCGAGCTGGAGAGCGTGATCTACGTGCTCAAGGGCCGTGCCCGGATGCGCTGGGGCGAGCGGCTCGAATTCACCGCCGAGGCAGGGCCTGGCGATTTCATCTTCGTGCCGCCCTTCGTGCCGCATCAGGAGATCAACGCGCTGTCCGACGAGACGCTGGAATGCGTGCTGATGCGCTCGGGCAACGAGGCCATCGTGGTCAATCTCGACATCGATCCGGTGGAGGATCCGCAATCGGTCCTCTGGGTCGATCCGCATCACCCCGCGGGATGACGCGGCCGGCATGAAGCGCCATCTCGACCACCGGCTGAAGCTGCGCCATCTGCGCGCGATCGACGCGGTGGCCGCACATCGCTCCCTGGTGCGCGCCTCAGCAGCCCTTGGACTGAGCCAGCCGGCGCTCACCCGTTCACTGCAAGACAGTGAACAGGCGCTCGAACTCAAACTCTTCGAACGCCATGCCCGTGGCGTGACGCCGACCGAGGCGGGGGAGGCGGTCTGGGCCTCGGCAAGGCGGATCCTGGCCGAGATCGGCCGGCTGGAGGAGGAGCTGGACCGGCTGACCTCGGCCAGTGACGGCGTGATCGCACTCGGCGCCCTGCCGGTGGCCGCGGTGGGGCTGCTGCCCGCCGTGCTGGCCGGGCTCAAATCCAGCCATCCGCGGCTGCAGGTGCGCCTGGTGCAGGGCCGCACCGAGGAATTGCTGCCGCTGCTCGCGGTGGGTCAGCTCGATCTCATCGTGGGGCGCCTCTACGAGCCGAGTGCGCCGGACGGCATGCTGCGCGAGGCGCTGTATGACGAGCCGATCTCGGTGATCGGCCGCGCCGGCCATCCGCTGCTGTCCGAGGCCGATCCGCGCCCCTCCAGCCTCACCCGCTACGACCTGGTGCTGCCGACACTGACCCAGCGCATGGGCCAGGAGGTCGAACGCCTGCTCGACGCCCAAGGCGTGATGCCCACGCATTGCCTGCGATCCAGCTCGGTCGGCTTCATCCGCGAGCTCCTGCACACCACAGACACGCTGACCATCTGCCCGCGCATGATGATGGGCGGCGATCTCAGGCGCGGCACGCTCGTGGTGACACCGATCAATCTCGGCGGCCCCGCCCGCCCCGCCGGGGTGATCCGCGCCGGCGGGCGGCCGACACCTGCCAATGCCGAGACGCTGATTGCCGTGCTGCGCGCCTATCTGGCCGACATGGCCACCCGCGGATTGGTGCAGACCGCGGATATGGTATAACCGAAGCGAATGTGATTTCGGTTGATTTCGATATGACTTGCCAGGCCCGGTCGGCTACCGAGGCACAAAACGAGGAACGGCCGATGAACACCCCAACCATCAAGCGCGCCTGCGTCATGGGCCACCCGATCGCGCAGTCGCGCTCGCCCATGTTGCACGGATACTGGCTGACCCAGCACGGCATTGCCGGCGAATATGACCGCCAGGACGTGCCGCCCGACGGGTTTGCGGACTTCTTCAAAGGCTTCCGCGCCGCCGGCTATATCGGCGGCAACGTCACCGCCCCGCACAAACAGACCGCTTTGAAGCTGATGGCCCACATCGATGGCGCGGCGCAGGCGATCGGGGCGATCAACACGATCTGGCTGGAGGGCGAGGACTGGGTCGGCGGCAACACGGACGCGCATGGCTTCATCGCCAATCTCGACGATCGTGCCCCGGGCTGGGACTCCACGGCAAAGACCGCCGTGCTGCTGGGCGCAGGTGGCGCCACCCGCGCCATCATTTACGCGCTGCGGCTGCGCGGGCTTGCCGTCATCCTCGTCAACCGCACCCGTGCCACCGCCGATGCGCTGGCCGCCGGCTTCAACGCAACACCGGGGCCGCTGGTGTCGGTGATGGACTGGGATCGGATGGCGGACGCGCTGGCCCGGGCCGATCTGCTGGTCAATGCAACCGTGCTCGGCATGCTCGGCAAGCCCGCGATGAAGATCGATCTCACCGCGCTGCCCCCGGCCGCCACGGTCTGCGACATCGTCTACGTGCCGCTGGAAACCGGCCTGCTGCGCCAGGCGCGCACCCGCGGCCATCGCACGGTGGACGGGCTTGGCATGCTGCTGCACCAGGCGGTGCCGGCCTTTGCGCGCTGGTTCGGCGTCACCCCCAGCGTCACCCCCGAGCTGCGCCATCTCATCGAGGCGGACATCCGCGCCACCACACCAGGAGCCTGAGCGATGAAGCGTCGTGATCTTCTGCTGGGTGCCGCCGCGCTGGCCGCCCCGCGCCTCGCCCGCGCCCAGGGCGCCAGCGTGCTGCGCTTCGTCCCCTATGTCGATCTGGCCGTGCTCGACCCGGTGGTGAACACCAACGCCGTCACCCGCACCCATGCCTACCTGGTGTTCGACACCCTGTTCGGCACCGATGCCGATTTCAAGCTGCAGCCGCAGATGGCGGATGGCTTCACCGTCGACCCCGATTTCCGCGACTACACCATCACCCTGCGCGACGGCCTGCGCTTTCACGACGACACGCCGGTGCTCGGCCGCGACGTCGCCGCCAGCATCACGCGCTGGGCCCGGCGCGACGTGTTCGGCCTGTCGCTGCTGGACGTGGTGGACGAGATTTCCGCCCCCACCGACCGCACCATCCGCGTCCGCCTCAAGCGCCCGTTCCGGCTGCTGATCGAAGCACTCGGCAAGATGGGCCCCAACATGCCGGCCATCATGCCGGAGCGTCTGGCCAGGCTCGATGCCAGCAAGCCCGTGCCCGAGCTGATCGGCAGCGGCCCGTTCCGCTTCGTGGCCAGCGAGCGCGTGCCGGGCGCCCGCGTGGTCTACGAAAAATTCCAGGGCTACGTGCCGCGCCAGGGCGGCGGCTCCGGCTTCACCGCGGGGCCCAAGCTTGTCCATGTCGATCGCGTCGAATGGCTCACCATGCCGGAGGCCGCCACCGCCGCCGCCGCCCTGCAGCGTGGTGAGGTGGACTGGCTGGAGACGCCCGCCCCCGACCTGCTCGGCCAGCTGCGCCAGGACAAGAGCCTGCGCGTGGGCACCATGGATGGCACCGGCCAGATGGCGATCATCCGCTTCAACACGCTGATCCCGCCCTTCGACAACCCGAAGCTGCGCCTGGCCGTGCTGCGCGCGGTCGATCAGACCGAGTTCATGCGCGCCTATGCCGATGATCCATCCCTGTGGCGCGTGCCGGTCGGCGTCTTCACCGGCGGCACCCCGCTTGCCACCCAGGCCGGCATGGACGGGCTGTTCGGCCCCACCGATCTCGCCCGCAGCCGCGCCGAGGTCGCAGCCTCCGGCTACAACGGGGAGCGCGTGGTGGTGCTCGGCGCCACCGACCATCCGGTGAACGGGCCGATGGCCAACGTGGCGGCCGATCTGTTCAAGCGCCTTGGCCTCAATGTCGATTTCCAGGCGGTCGATTCCGGCACCGTCTTCCAGCGCCGCAACAACAAGGGCCCGCTCGACAAGGGCGGCTGGAACGCCTTCCCCGCAGCCCTCAACGGCCTCGGCCAGACCAACCCGGCCGAGAGCTATCTCTGCCGCGCCAACGGGGTGGATGCCTGGTATGGCTGGCCCACCAACGCCGAGGTGGAGCGGCTTCACGGCGAATACCTCAACGCCGCAACCCTCGCCGACCAGCACCGCATCTGCGATGATCTCCAACGCATCCTGCTGCACGAGGCGCATTTTCTGCCGCTCGGCCAGGTCGTGTCACCCACAGCGTATCGCAGCAATCTCGCGGGGCTGGATGCCGGCTTCCCGCGCTTCTGGGGGATTTCCAAATCATGAGCTTTCATCCCGAACCGATCATGGACATCGCCCATCTCGGCCATGTCGAACTCCTCACCCCCAAGCCCGAGCAGTCGCTGCGCTTCTTCATCGACGTGCTGGGCATGACCGAATCCGGCCGCAAGGGAGACAGCGTCTTCCTCCGCGGCTGGGATGATTACGAGCGCTACTCGGTGCAGCTCACCGCCGCCAAAACCAGCGGCATGGGCCACATGGCGTTCCGCACCCGCAGCCCCCAGGCGCTCGAACGCCGCGTCGCAGCCCTCGCCGGCTCCGGCTTCGAGATCGGCTGGGTCGAGGACTCGCTCGGCCACGGCCCCGCCTATCGCTGCCACGATCCGGACGGCCACGTGGTCGAGCTCTATTACGAAACCGAGTGGTTCCAGCCCACTGCCGAGCAGCGCCCCGCCCTCAAGAACCAGGCGCAGCGCTACCCCGCCCGCGGCGTCAACGTCCGCAGGCTCGACCACCTCAACTGCCTCGCCGCCGACATCCGCGCCAACCGGATCTTCTTCGAGCAGTATCTCGGCTTCCGGCTCACCGAGCAGATCATCCTCAACGACGGCACCGAGGCCGCCATGTGGATGACCGCCACCAACAAGAGCTACGACTTCGCCTATTCCCGCGAAAGCCACGGCATCAAGGGCCGCTTCCACCACCTCACCTTCGCGCTCGACTGCCGCGAGGACATCCTCCGCGCCGCCGACATCTTCCTCGAAGCCGGCGTGCACATCGAAACCGGCCCGCACAAGCACGCCATCCAGCAGACCTTCTTCCTCTACGTCTACGAGCCAGGCGGCAACCGCATCGAGATGGCCAATGCCGGCGCCCGCCTGGTCCTGGCGCCGGACTGGAAGCCCATCGTCTGGACCGAGGAGGAGCGCAAGAAAGGCCAGGCCTGGGGCCTCAAGACGATCGAAAGCTTCCACACCCATGGCACGCCCACCATCGAAGAGATGCGCGCCACCGGCCTTCTGAAGGAATAATCCATGGAACGCGCAATTCGCTGCATGGCCATGCGGGGCGGCACCTCCAAGGGCCTGTATTTCCTGGCCTCCGACCTGCCATCCGACATCCCGACCCGAGACGCCGTGCTGCTGGCCGCGATGGGCTCACCTGACATCCGCCAGATCGACGGCATGGGCGGCGCCGATCCCCTCACCAGCAAGATCGCCGTCGTCAGCCCCCCCACCCGGCCGGATGCGGACATCGACTATCTCTTCCTGCAATGCGTGGTGGACGAAGCCCGCATCGATCCCTCGCAGAACTGCGGCAACATCCTCGCCGGCATCGCAGCCTTCGGCATCCTCCGCGGCCTGATCCAACCGCAGGGCGACATCACCCGTGTGCGCATCCACATGGTCAACTCGCAGAACGTGGCCGTCGCCACCATCGAAACCCCAGGCGGCATCCCCAACTTCGAAGGCCAGGCCCGGATCGACGGCGTGCCCGGCACCTCCGCCCCGGTGCTGATCGACTTTCTCGACGTCGCCGGCTCCACCTGCGGCGCCCTGCTGCCCACCGGCAACGCACGAGACAGCGTGCTCGGCGTCGATGTCACCTGCATCGACAACGGCATGCCCGTCGTCCTGATGGCCGCCTCTGATTTCGGCCTCACCGGCACCGAAACGCCCGAGGCGATGGAGGCCAATGCCGAGCTCCGCGCCCGGGTCGAGGCCATCCGCCTCGCCATCGGCCCCATGATGAACCTCGGAGACGTCACCAAGAAAACCGTCCCCAAGATGTGCCTGATCTCACCCCCCGCCAATGGCGGCGCCATCGGCACCCGCAACTTCATCCCGCACCGCGTCCACAAGACCATCGGCGTCCTCGGCGCCGTCTCGGTTGCCACCGCCTGCGTCCTGCCCGGCTCGGTGGCGGACGGCATCGCCATCCTTCCGGCGGACGGCACGCTGAGGCTGGACGTCGAGCACCCCACCGGCTTCTTCACCGTCGATCTAGAGGTCGAACACCAGAACGCCACCATCCACGTCCGAAGATCCGCCCTCCTCCGCACCACCCGCCGCCTCATGGACGGCCACGTCTACATCCCCGCCAAACTCTGGCCGTAGGCCAGAAAAGCGAAGCATCATCCGCCATCCAACAAACGCCCCCCCCAAAAAACCCCGCCCCCGTAGGGCGGAAAAGGCGAAGCCGTCATCCGCCAACCCCCATCACGGCCCCCCATCCCACACCGCCGCAACACCCACCCCCCCCAACCACCCCACAAAAAAATAAACAACCCGGAACAAAAACGACGCACCTCCACCCCACACCCTCTCACCGAACCTTCCCAAACCCCTCCCGCCGCGCCCAGCTCAACATCCCCCGCGGCAACGGAATCCGCCCCCAATCAATCTTGGCCCGAGGCATCCGCTTCTTCCTCACAAGCACGGGCCTGGCCGCCCGCACCACCGGCACCACGCCCGGCCGCAGCAACGCCGTCTCAACCGCCAGCGCCCGGCACAACGGGCCCAACACCCGCCCCGCCTGCGGACACGCGGTCAGCAGCGCCACCATCTCAGGCTGCGTCAGCACAAACCGAAGCTGCGCCGAAAACCCCGCCGCCTCATGCGAGCAGGCCCCAACCAGCCACCCAAACTTCCCCGGCCAAAGCCGCGTCACAAGCCGCACCCGCGCACCCGCAGGCCGAACCCAGGCCGGAGCCTGACCCGCCGGATCCTGACCCACCGGAGTCTGACCCGCCGGAATCTGCCCCGAACTCTCCCCAATATCCCCCGTCATTGCGCGCGAAGCGCAGCAATCCACCGCGGTCGTAGGCCCCGCCTGCGCCGAATCCGGCCCAGCCACCCCCGCCAGCGCCACCCCAGCCCCCGCTCGAGCCCCCCGCCGCAAAACCCGCCCAGCCCGAACCCGGGCCCCCAGGCCCTCCATCAGCCGGTCAAACTCCCCCAGCCGCCGATACAGCAGAAACATCAAAAACGGCGCCAACCACCCCCGCGCCCGCCAAACCCCCACACGCCCCCGCATGCCACGAATCACGTCGGGCAGGCTCACAGCACGGGGAAGGGACGTCTCGATCTCCATCCACCAGCCTCTTCCACGCGGAGTGGCTGAGTTCAAGATTTTTGAACACGCTTAGGTGAAACCACGGACCACCATTCGCCGAAGCGTCCCACCGCAAAGACCTCACAGCGAACGCCCAGCGCGGCGGCCTCGCCATGGCGAGCACACGATGATAGGAGCGCTACGCGGTCCGTTCTCTGGGCTTGCTAGGTTCGCAATAGAGGAAGGTGTTGTTTTCGGAAGTTTTGCGCCGATCATCATTGGTTACAGACTGGTCGCTCGGGTCCGAAACCTGCTGTTCGTTCAGAGCCCGGCACCGCCGTTGGGCTAGACTCAATTAGCTTCTGTGTGGTGGACTGCCGACTTTAGTTGCGGCGCAACAGAACCTCGGCAGAAACCGCGCATAACGCCTTCTGGAGATACCATGCTTCCAACAGTTTTTCTGTCGCTTGAGGGCACCGAACAAGGGTTCGTCGAGAAAGTCCGCCGTTTCCTGCCCGACGGCCTCGCCTACTTCTATCCGCGGAGCTTCGCTAATGGGGAGGAGCTGATCGGGGCGATGGAGGACCGCGTCGGCAAGGCATCTATCTTTGTGCTGTTCGCGTCCAAGAAGGCGTTGAAGTCTCCATGGGTCGGCTTCGAGATCGACCGCGCCCGCCTTGCTAAGATTAAAGACAAGCGGTTCCGAGTGCTTGTCATGCCGATTGGCTCTGACGTCTCGCACGCCGATTTGCCCGCTTGGATGCGTGAGTACTGGGTGGGCCGCGTTGGGGACGCGCCACGCGAGATCGCACGCTATATTCGCAAGGTGCTGGTGACCGGCCCACTTAGCCACCTCCCAGGTGCTCAAGTGTATGGACGCGGTGCACTTGTCGACACGGCAGTAAACGCAATCAACGACGTCGTGCTTCGCACCGAGCAGTCCCCAAACGTGCTCGTATTGGCTGGTCCGCTCGGCATCGGGCGTCGCACGTTCAGCCGTCGTTTGCTAGCAGAGGCGTTCCCTGGGACGCCCGAACTATCGTTCGGCCCCGAATTTGTTCTGCCCCGCTTCGCTGATCTCGCCGATCTCTACCGTGCATTGCGCCAAGAGGTTGAAACCGACCTGCCGTTGCACTCAATCGGCGAAGACCTGAACGCGTTCAACGAGGCGTCCGTTGACGAGCAGGCACACGAGATCGCGCTCCGGTTCGCTCATTTCGCCGAAATTGGCCAAGCCGTAACGATCGTGACGGGTAATGGGATATTAGACGACGGGGGATTTCTAAAACCGTGGGCTGTGGCGCTATTTAAGAAGCTAGCGGAGGATCGGCGGGTAAAGCTCGTGGTGGCGTCAAACCGCCTCATTCAACAGAGAGAGCTAGGTGCCCACTCGAACGTCATACAGGTTCATGTTCCCGCTCTCAGGGAGGCTGACATTCGGGCATTGATGATCGGCACAGCTACAGCTACCGGGGCGAAGCCGGCGCTGCCCAGCGACGAGGTAATCCGGGTAATCGGCGGACACCCAGCGATCGCCCGTGCGACGGCTGCACTGGTCGCGCAGGCGGGCCCCGCGGTACTGGACGCAAACCCGGCCGACCTGTACTCCCTTCAAGAAGAAGTATTAGGTGACAGCCTGGAATTCGCGCGGCGCACGCCGATTGAGCGTGACATTCTATCGGTGCTGAGCTGGGTGCCGCAGCTCGCAGGCGACACGCTACGCCGTGTTATGGTCGAACGCCATGAGATTGCGCCCGAGTGCTTTGCCGAGGAGATGTCGAGGTTAGTGTTAGCCTGCTTAGTCGAGGTGTCGGGACCAAACTACCTGATCTCTTCGCCAGTCCGATCGCTGTTCCGCCGGCTCCACGGATATGGCTCGACCGAACTGCTGACAGCGTTCTCGGCAGCGCTGAAGGATGAATTCGATCGCACCAAGCAAGACGGTGAACTTCGCGCCGAACTGTTCGACGCAGTCGCATTTATGGCCGCGATTGAGGGAGGCACACTGCCTTCAGAGATGAAAGATCTACTTCTGCCCTCAACGCTGCAGGAGGTGGTGAAAGAGACGTATGATCGCGGCCATGACGATCTCGAGGCGCTGCGCCGCGTGGTCCTTTGGGGATCTTCTGCCCTGAAGGGCAAGATGGACGAAACCACGCGTGAGGAGATCCTGACCTACGTGTTGCGGGCGCGCGTTCGTCTGCACGATGACGCGCTGGAGGTCGAACGGCTGCTCGAGCTATTCGAGCAGCGCTACTACCGTTCACGCTTCTATATGAGGGCCTTCTACCTGCGCGTTGGCAAAGGCGATTTGAAGGGCGCAGTCGCCCAACTCGTGCAGGCACGTGAAGTCGGCAAATACATCAAGCTTGTCATCGGTGACCTCGCCCGCTGCTACCAGCGGCTCGGATGGTGGCCTGCACTTCAAGATTTAGTACGCGAGCAAGAGGCTCACATTGGACGCAACCCTGTATTGCTGGACGTGCAGGCAGGTATGCTGATTGCGCAAGGCAACTGGCAGGCGGCGGAGCAGGTGATCAGGAAGTTGCGGACTGACCATCGCCAAGGAACTTACGCTGACGGGCGGCAAGCGATGCTCATAATGCGTCGCGATCAAGACTTCGCGGGTGCACAGGCGATGCTGACGCGGGTGTTGGAGAATAGTTCAGGCGGTCAGACTTTTCTCCGACGGCTCCGCGCAGTGGCGGCCGCATCGGCCGGCGACTTGCACGTTGCTCGCGAAGACGCCGCGTTCCTTAAAGCGCGCGGCGCGCCAGGAGCTGTAGCTGGTATTGAGGCACGGATCAGGTTGGCGCAAAAGGATTATGGAGGTGCCGAGGCCGCGCTGATCAGTGTTGGGGCGCTCAGTGGTCCAGACGAGCTCTTGCGCGCGCGCATCTTAGAAGCTCGTGCCGATGACCCCGCGACGCCGTTCGCCCAGCGCGAGCAACTGCGTCGCGAGGCAGCTTTGATTCGTGGGCGCAACCGCATGGACGAGTACGACTTCGAGCACTGATAGGCCATTCCGCCATTGGCGCGGCGACCTAATCGCACGCCAGTTGGGTCCGGCAGAGATGGCCAGTAACAAAATTTCATTTCGAAAAAGATTGGAAATCGAAGGTGGCGAGAACACAGCCGTCCTCTCCGCACCTCAAGGGATGCCACGCCGCCTTTCTATACGTAGAAACCCGAAAACGGTCAGTCCGAAATCGCCTACTTGAAGTCATCTGCTGCTGCCGACCAACGCTTGGGCGACGCGGTGCCTCATCACGCTGCTTCCGCCACCGCCGGCCGTCCCCTGCGTAACCATCCTCAATGTACTCATAGCGCGAAATCCACCCCGTCTTCGCAATCACCACATCCAGCAAACGCGCCCCCCCGCCGCCAACCGCCGATGCGCAACCCCCCACCCCACCCCTCCCGTCCCACCCACAACTCCGCTACAACACCCCAAAGGAAAGCCATCCCAGGCGTGAAGGAGCGCGCAATGCCGTTCAGTTCCATAGCAATCATCGGCTTCGGCGAGGTCGGCCGCATCTTCGCCCGCGACCTGCGCGCAGGCGGCCTCGCGCGCATCACCGCCTATGACGTGCGCACCGTCCCACCGGAGGAGGGGGTCCGCTTCGCATCCTCAGCGGTGGAGGCCGTGTCAGACGCCGATCTGGTCATCTGCTCCGTCACCGCCGGCTCCGCCATCGAAGCCCTGCAAGCCGCCCTCCCAGGCCTCGGCCACGCCCCCTTCGTGCTGGACGTCAACTCCGTCTCCCCCGGCACCAAACAGCAGGCCGAACGCGCCGTCCGCGCCGCCCGCGGCCGCTACGTCGAAGCCGCCGTCATGGCCTCCGTCCCCCCCAAGGGCCTCGCCACCCCCATGTGGCTCGGCGGCGCCGATGCCGCAGCCTTCATCGTGGCCGCCGACGGGCTCGGCATGGATCTGCGCGTCTATTCGGATGAGGTCGGCGGCGCCTCCTCGGTCAAGATGTGCCGCTCCATCATGATCAAGGGGCTCGAGGCGCTCACCACCGAATGCATGCAAACCGCCCGGCATTACGGCGTCGAGCAGCAGGTGATGGACAGCCTCGGCGACACGCTGCCCCACGAGGATTGGCGCAAACTCGCCCGCTACGTCATCAGCCGCGCGCTGATCCACGGCAAGCGCCGCTCGGAGGAGGTGCTGGAAGTCGCCGTCACCGTGCGCGAGGCCGGCATCCCGCCGATCATGAGCACCGCCATCGCCGAACGCCAGGCCCTGGCCGCCGTGCAGGGCACAATGCTGCCGGCCGAGATCCGCAACGGCACCGATCTGGACGCGCTGCTCGATGCACTCCTTGCCCAACGGCAGGCTTTGCAGGCAGTTTCGCAACAGGCGGCGCAATAGGCCAATCCCTGCGTCATTCCCCCCCGCCCCACCAAAAAGACGACGAGGAAACCAACCATCATGTCGCTTCGCACCGTGCTCCTCAGCACCGCCGTCACCCTGGGCCTGATCGCCTCCGCCCAGGCGCAGACCCCGTTCAAGATCGGCCTCGTCCTGCCGATGACCGGCGCCAGCCAGACCACCGGCAAGGAGATCACGGCCGCCGTCGATCTCTGGCTCAAACAGCACCCCGATGCCATCGCCGGCCGCAAGATCGAGGTCATCGTGCGAGATGACGCAGGCGTTGCCGACACCACGCGCCGCCTGGTGCAGGAACTGGTCGTGAAGGACCATGTGGACGCGCTGGCAGGCTTCGGCCTCACCCCGCTGGCCCTCTCCGCCGCCCCCATCGCAACCCAGGCCAAGGTGCCGATGGTGGTGATGGCCGCCGCCACCGCGGTGATCACCGAAAAATCCCCCTTCATCGTGCGCACCTCGCAGACCCTGCCGCAGGTCTCCACCACCATGGCCAACTGGGCCGCCTCCAACGGCATCAAGAAGGTGATCACCCTGGTCGCCGATTACGGCCCGGGCATCGATGCCGAAACCTGGTTCGGCAAGGCCTTCGTCGGCGCCGGTGGCGAGGTGCTGGCCAATCTGCGCGTGCCGCTCGCCAACCCGGATTTCGCCCCCTTCCTGCAGCGCGTGGCCGATTCCAAGCCGGATGCCGTCTTCGTCTTCACCCCGTCCGGCTTCGGCGCCGCCTTCATGAAGCAGTTTGCCGAGCGCGGCCTGGACAAGAGCGGCATCAAACTGCTCGCCACCGGCGACGTCACGGATGACGACCAGCTCAACGCCATGGGCGA
>CAIYCW010000107.1 GCA_903924855.1 uncultured Rhodospirillales bacterium
CCCCCATCTCACGTCAGGGATAGACTGATGCAGGTCCAGGACGGCAGTCCTGGTGGGTTCAGGGCGAAGCCCTGGCCGCGCGGAGCGCATCCGGCGCCAGCCGGGCACGCCACGGCTCTCAGAACGTCACCACCCCGCGGATGCTCGTGCCGTTGCGCATCAGGTCGAAGCCTTCGTTGATTTTCTCGAAGGGCATGACGTGGGTGACGAGGCTGTCGATATCGATTTTGCCGTCCATGTACCAATCGACGATGCGTGGGACGTCGGTTCGGCCTCGGGCGCCGCCGAAGGCGGTTCCCATCCAGGTGCGGCCGGTGACGAGTTGGAACGGGCGGGTGGAGATTTCAGCGCCAGCGGGGGCCACGCCCACGATGATGGATTTGCCCCAGCCCTTGTGGGCGCATTCCAGCGCCTGGCGCATGACTTTGACGTTGCCGATGCATTCGAAGCTGTAATCGGCGCCGCCTTTGGTGAGGTCGACGAGGTAGGGGACGAGATCGCCTTCCACTTCGTTCGGGTTGACGAAATGGGTCATGCCGAATTTTTCGCCGATGGCTTTGCGGGCGGGGTTGAGATCGACGCCCACGATCTGTTCGGCGCCGACCATGCGCAGGCCCTGGACGACGTTGAGGCCGATGCCGCCGAGGCCGAAGACCACGCAGCGTGCGCCGGGTTCGACCTTGGCGGTGTTGATGACGGCGCCGATGCCGGTGGTGACGCCGCAGCCGATGTAGCAGACCTTGTCGAAGGGCGCGTCCTCACGGATTTTGGCGAGGGCGATTTCGGGCACGACGGTGAAGTTGGAGAAGGTGCTGGTGCCCATGTAGTGCATGATGGGTTGGCCGTCGCAGGAGAAGCGCGACGAGCCATCCGGCATCACGCCGCGGCCTTGGGTGATGCGGATCTTCTGGCAGAGATTGGTTTTGCGGCTGAGGCAGTATTCGCAGCTGCGGCATTCCGGCGTGTAGAGCGGGATGACGTGATCGCCCTTTTTCAGGGTGGTCACGCCAGGTCCCACATCGACGACGATGCCGGCGCCTTCATGGCCGAGAATGGCCGGGAAGATGCCTTCCGGGTCGGCGCCGGAGAGGGTGAATTCGTCGGTGTGGCAGATGCCGGTGGCCTTGATTTCGACCAGCACCTCGCCGTCGCGTGGGCCTTCGAGGTCGACGGTTTCAAGGCTGAGCAGGCTGCCTGCTTTGCGGGCGACGGCGGCGCGGGTTTTCATGGCGGGCTCTCCCGAGGGGTTTTCGGGAGAGTGCCGTTTCAGCCGTGGCGGATCAACCGGTTGACATGGCCTGGTTTGACCAGGGTCAGGCGCGTTTGACGCCGGTGAACAGGGGCAGGCCTTTCTGCATGCCGGTGAGGTCGGAGCGATAGGCGGTGGGTTGGTAGTAGAGGCCGCAGGTGGCGTAGGCGCCATCGTTGAGGGCGAGGCGCTGGATGTCGGCGGCCAGTTGTTTCTGGGTGGCGGCATCCTCGGCGGCGAACCAGGCGTTGCGTTTTTCCTCGATGGCGGGGTCGGACAGCCAGGAGGGAACGCCGGCCTTGCCGTTGCCGCGGGCGGCGAGGTGGTAGGCGGGGGAGGAGAAGTCGAGTCCGCCGGAGAAGATGCCGTGCATGCTCCAGCCGCCCTGATCGATGGGTTTTTGCGTGAGGATGCGTTGGATGACGGTGCCCCAATCGGTTGCGACATAGTCCACGTTGAGGCCGAGTTTCTGGCAGAGATCGTACATCACCTGGCAGATGGCGTTGATGCGCGGCACGTCCGTGCCGGCGAGAAAGACGATCTTATCGCCTTTGTAGCCGGCGGCCTCGATCGCCTTTTTGCTGGCGGCGAGGTTTTTGGGGCCGGTGATCAGCTCCATGCCGGCATCGGATGCGCTGGGCGTGCCGGGGGTGAAGATGCCGACCTTGTCGCGCCAGATGCCGGGTTCGTCGCCGGCGACGGCCGTCATCATCTCGCGTTGATCGACGGCTGACATCAGGGCGCGGCAGAAGGCGGGGTTGTCGAAGGGCGGCAGCAGGTGGTTGAAGCGGATCTGGCCGATCAGGCCCGCGGTTTCCACCACGTCGATCTTGATCTTGCCGGATTTGCGCAGTGCTGCGAGCAGGTCGATGTTGGGTTGTTCCCACCAATCCATCTCGCCCGCCTGCAGGGCGGCGGCGGCGGTGCCGGCATCGGCGATGGTGTGCCATTCGATGCGGTCGAAATGGGCGATGCGGGCGCCGGCGGTGAAGCTTGCGGCGTCGCTGCGCGGCACGTAGCCGTCGAATTTCCGGTAGACGGCGAGTGCGCCGGGGACGCGTTCATTGGCCACGAAGCTGTAGGGGCCGGAGCCCACCATTTCCTTGACCTGCTGGGTGGGCGGCAGGCTTGCGAGGCGTTCCGGCATGATGACCGGGATGTAGGAGGTGGGTTTGCCGAGCGCCTCCGGCAGGAGCGGGAAGGGGCGTTTGAGGCGGAACTGGACCACATTGTCCGAAGGGGCGGAGAGTTCGTCGGTGGCGTCAAACAGCGCGCTGCCGAAGGCGTCCCGTTGTGCCCAGCGTTTGAGGCTGGCGACCACGTCGCGTGCCAGGACGGGGGTGTTGTCGTGGAATTTGAGGCCGGGGCGCAGTGTGAGTTTCCACAGCAGGCCGTTGTTCTCGATGCTGTGGCCTTCGACCATCTGTGGGCGGACGTTGAGCTTTTCATCCAGTCCGTAGAGCGTGTCGAACACCATCTGGCCGTGTTCGCGGGTGACGTAGTTGGTGGTGACGATGGGATCGAGCACCGCGAGATCGGCGTATGGGATGTAGCGCAGCGTGCTGGCGGATTGGGCGCGGCCGATGCTGGGGGCGGCCAGCGTGGCTGCGGCGGTGGCGAGCAGGGTGCGGCGATGCAGTGTCATACGGGCGGTCCTTGCAAGGGTTGCCAAAGGCCGAGCAATTTTGGTGCCGTGGATCCGTCGTAGAATTTATCCGCGCAGGGGGTCTATGGCCTCGATTTTGGGGTTGGCGGCCTCGATGATTTCGCCGGCCTCCAGCAGCAGGTCTTCGCGCCAGCGTTGGCCGATCAGCTGTACGCCGACCGGGGCGGTGCAGATTTTGCCGGTGGAGACGACGAGGCCGGGCAGCGACATGGCGGGAAGGCCGGTCTGGATCAGCTGGGCTTCGAGGACGGAGCGGAACGCGTCTTCGGAGCGGAGGTCTTCCTGGTCGGCGAAGGGCAGGCGGCCGGAGACCGGGACGAGCAGCAGCGGGTATTCGGTGAGGAAGAGCTGGAATTCGCGGGTGATGGTGGCGCGGGCGACCAGGGTTTTGGCCACGATGTCCGGCGGGAGTGATTGCGCCATGTCCCGCACGCCGCGCATGACCATCAGGGCACCGGGATCGCCCTCGCGTTCGACTGCTTCGGCGAAGGCCTGGAAATTGTCGCCGAGCCAGAGTTTGAGCTGGATGTCCGTGGCGTCTCGGAAGGATGGCGTGTCGGCGACCTCGTCCACGATGTAACCGGCCGCTTCCAGGGTTTTGGCGGCGGCTTTCAGGGCGGTGATGATCTCGGGTGCGACCTCCATGCCGTTGGGGCGCAGGCAGAGGGCGACCTTGCGGGCGACGGCGGGGCCGGTGAGCGGGGTTGGGATATACCAGACGTCGCGCGGGTCGGGCTGGGCCATGGCGGCGAAGCTGAGGCGGAGATCGGCGATGCTGCGGGCGAGCGGGCCTGACACCGCCATCAGCTGCGGGCCGATGCCGCGTTCGGCGCCGGTCTGGTTCCAGGCCGGGATGCGGCCGAGGCTGGGGCGCAGGCCGTGGATGCCGCAGGCATAGGCGGGGTAGCGGATGGAGCCGCCGATATCGGTGCCGTGGCCGATCGGGCCCATGCCGGAGGCGACCGCGGAGGCGGCACCGCCGGAGGAGCCGCCGGGGGTGAGGCCCGGGTCATGCGGGTTTTTGGTGGTGCCGTGCAGCAGGTTGGAGGTGAACCAGCGCAGCGAGAAGGCCGGCGTGTTGGTGCGGCCGAGCAGCACGGCGCCTGCCTTGCGCAGATTGGCGACAACCGGGCTGTCGGTGCTGGCGATCAGGTTCTTTTGCAGTTGCAGGCCGTTGGTGGTGGCGTAGCCCACCTGGTCGGCCAGGCATTTGATGGTGACGGGCACACCTGCCAGTGGTCCCGGGTCTCGGCCGGCTGCGAATTCGGCGTCGATCGCGTCTGCCTGGGCGAGGACGTCATCCGGGCGGTGTTCGACGATGGCGTTGAGCCAGGGGTTGACGGCGTCGATCCGGGCCAGGGCGTCCTTGGCGACGTCCCGGGCCGAGACCTCACGGCTGCGGATCTTGCGGGCGAGGTCGGTTGCGGTCAGACGCCAGAGTGCGGACATCGGGATCTCCGTTGGTTGGCGAGATCGTGCCCCAGTCCTGGCCCGGTGTGGAGAAGGTTTTTTTGCTTCTTTTTTTCAAAAAAAGAAGGATCGCTTCAACTCTCTGGGCTCTTCACTCGGGGCTCTTCACCCGGCCGGGGCGCGTGGCGGCGATGATGGCCTGGGCCTGAGGCTCGGCGAGGAGGCGTTCGACCGGGATGGCGATCCGCCTGCGCCAGTTGGGGCGCTCCTGGTCGGTGCCGGGCAGGTTCACCGAAACGGTGTCGCCGGCGAGGTCTTCGGCCTGGATGGTGACGAGATCGCAGTCTGTGGAGGCCACGAAGCGATGGGCTTCGGTGGCGAGCGTGCCATGGCCGATGCGGGCCTGCAGCGCACGGATATCGGCGTGGCGGGATTCGGGGGCGGCGGCTTCGAGGCCGAGTGCGTGGCGTTCGGTGAGGTCGGCCGCCTGTTGCCATCCTGCGATGGTGGGCAGGTCGTGGCTGGAGACGCTGGCGATGGCGCGGCTTGGGTAGCGCGTGGCGGCGCGGAAGCCGTGCTCGTCGCGTTCCAGCAGCAGGACGCGGGTGGCTGCGATGTTTTCCGCGGCCAGGCGTTCGCGCAGCCCATCCGGCACGGTGCCAAGGTCTTCGCCGATGATCAGCGCCTGGGCGCGGTGTGATTCGAGGGCGATCTGGCCGAGCAGATCGTCGAACGGCATGGTGAGATAGGTGCCGTCGGATGCGCAGGCGCCGTCCGGCACCAGGAAGAGGCGGGTGAGGCCAAGCGCGTGATCGATGCGCAGGCCGCCGGCGTGGCGCAGATTGGCGCGCAGCAGGGCGATGAAATCGGCGTATCCGGTTTCCTGCAGGGCGAGCGGGTTGGGGGCGGGCAGGCCCCAGACCTGGCCTTCGGCGGAGAACGGGTCGGGGGGCGCGCCGATCGAGACACCATGGGCGATGCGTGGGCCGAGTGCCCAGGCTTCGGCACCGTCCGGCGCGCAGCCGACCGCGAGGTCGCGGATGAGGCCGATTTCAAGGCCGGTGCTGCTGGCGGCGAGCGCGCGGTCCGAGAGGCATTGCAGGAAGATGTGAAAGGCGATGCGCTCGGCGTGGGCCTCCGCGAAGGCGGCACATTCGGGTGTGCCGGGCTGGCGCAGGCCGTGCGGCCAGTGCTGCCAGGACAGGCCGGGATGGGCTTCGGCGATGGCCTGGAACAGGGCGAAATCCGCCAGCACCTGGCCGCCTTCGGCGCGGAAGCGGGCGAGGTCCTTGCAGCCTTGCAGCACCTGGAAGCGCTGTTCGAGGACGTAGGATTTGGCGGCCCAGACCTTGGTGTAATCGACGGAACCTTGGGTGCGCAGCAAGGTGGTGGCGAAGTCGGCTTCCGGCACGTCCAGATAGATCGGGTCGAAGAAGCGGCGGTCGGAGGGCTGATAGGGGCTGGCGCGTTCGCGCTGGGTGGGGAACAGCGCGTGCAGCGGGTTGATCACCAGGGCGGCCCCGCCCACGGAGGCGGTGAGGTTGGCGAGCTCGCGCAGGGCGGTGAAATCGCCGATGCCCTGATCGGTGTCCCGGCGCATGGCGTAGAGCTGAGCGGAGAGGCCAAAGCGGCGCCCGCCGGCTGCGAAGGCTTGGGGCAGATAGGATTGCGCCGGCGCCACGGTGAGGTGGCAGGGCTGATCGGGTGCGTCCTCCCGTGCCAGGATGTGGCGGCCGATCGGCAGATCGGGCAGGTCAGCCTCGATATGGGAGATGTGCCGGCCATCGAGGCCGATGCTGTCATGGCGGGCGCGCGGTGTTGCGGCGATTGCGCGTGTTTCGCCGGTTTCGGTGGTCAGATGCAGCCGCACTGCGCGGGCGCGGTGGCGGGCCGGGAGTGGGAGACGGATGCGGGCCGGCTGGCCGTGGCGCAGCACCAGGGCATGCGGCAGGGCGCGGTGTTCGCGGATATGTGCCAGATGGGCGAGGGAGTGGGCGGCTTCCGTGGTGCTGTCTGCCGGAAGCCCCAAGGCCCGCAGCAGGGCGCGGTTGGTGTCCGGCGTGGTGCGGTGATGGGTGCCGCCGGTCTCCCACCATTCGGTGGCAAGGCCCGCGGCGGCGGCGAGTTTTTCGAGCAGATGCGGGTCGGTGGCCGGGCCGCCGGGCTTTGGGGTTTCGGACCAGAGCTGGACGCTGCAGGCCGCCATGGTGTGTGGGGCGGTGGGTGGAATGCTGGTGGCATCCAGGCTCCAGACATGGCCGGGCCGGGGGGTGGGCAGATGCAGTTCCTGTTCGGCGCTGCCGCGGTTGATGGCCAGTGCCACGCAATCACCGGGGAGGCTGAGGCGCATGATCAGCTGGTTGCCCTGCCAGTCCTGGTCCTGCATGGCGGTGCCATCGAGGCGATGCCAGCTGACATCGGGGCGCGTGTCGCCGGAAAGCGGCTCTCCGGTCAGGAAGGCATCGTGGCGCAGGGCAGGGTGCAGGCTGCGCAGGCGCAGCAGGGTGCGTGTCCAGTCGAACA
Source organism: uncultured Rhodospirillales bacterium (assembly GCA_903924855.1). Classification (GTDB taxonomy): domain Bacteria; phylum Pseudomonadota; class Alphaproteobacteria; order Acetobacterales; family Acetobacteraceae; genus CAIQQQ01. The sequence goes on from CAIYCW010000107.1 coordinate 6,849, forward strand.
ATGTGTGATCGGCGCTGGACCAGTCGATCCAGGAGGTTTCGTTGTCCTGCGCGTAGGCGTTGTTGTTGCCGGCCTGGGTGTGGCCGAGCTCGCTGCCCATGGCGAGCATGGGGGTGCCGCGGGCGGCCAGGGTGAGGGCGAGCAGCGCGCGCTGATCGGCCTGGCGGCGGGCGAGGATTTCGGGGTCGGCGGTGGGGCCTTCCACGCCGTGATTCCAGGAATGATTGGCGCTGGTGCCATCCCGGTTGGCTTCGCCGTTGGCCTCGTTGTGTTTGTGGTCGTAGGAGACGACGTCCGCCAGGGTGAAGCCGTCATGCGCGGTTGCGAAGTTGATGCTGCGCGAGGGATGGCGCTTGGCCGCGAAGAGATCGGCGGAGCCGGCGAGGCGGGTGGCAAGCGGGCCGAGGCTTGCGTGATCGCCGCGCCAGAAGCGGCGCAGATCGTCGCGGAAATGGTCGTTCCATTCGGCCCAGGCGTGGGGGAAGTTCCCGGTCTGCCAGCCGAACGGGCCGATATCCCAGGGCTCGGCGATCAGCTTCAGGGGTGCGAGCAGCGGGTCCTGGGCGATGGCTGCGAGCAGCGGGGCTTCGGGCGTGAAGCCTTGGGCGGTGCGGCCGAGGATGGTGGCGAGGTCGAAGCGGAAGCCGTGCACGCCGCCGAAGCGGACCCAGGCGCGCATCGCGTCCATGGCCAGGCGCAGCGGTGAGGGCGCGTTCAGCGCCAGCGTGTTGCCGCAGCCGGTGTGGTTGGCATCGCGCCAGGGGGATGTGGTCTCGGCCATGAAGCAGCCGGCATTGTCCAGCCCACGCAGGCTGAGCGTGGTGCCGTTGGCATCGCCCTCTCCGGTGTGGTTGAGCACGATGTCGATGATGGTCTCGATGCCGGCGGCGGCCAGGGTTGCGACGGCCTGGCGGATCTCGTCCCAGCCGCCGGGGGCCAGGCGTGGGTCCGGCGCGCAGAAGGCGATTGTGTTGTAGCCCCAATGGTTGGTGAGGCCGAGGCTGGCGAGGCGGGGTTCCTCGATCCAGGCGGCGCAGGGCAGGAGTTCGAGCGTGGTGATGCCGAGCGCTGTGAGATGGGCGATGATCGCGGGATGGGCCAGGGCTGCGAAGGTGCCGCGCAGCCGGGGCGGCACGTCCGGATGGCGCATGGTGAGGCCGCGGACATGGGCCTCGTAGATCACCGTGCGGTCCCATGGCGTGAGCGGGGCGACCGGCGCGCAGGGCGTGGGGGCGCAGATGATGGCCTTTGGCATCACGGCGGCACTGTCGTCGTCATTGCTGGCCAGCATGGCGTCGTGATGGCGGGGGATGCGGTCGAGCAGCAGCGCGTGGGGGTCGATCAGCAGCTTGGCCGGGTTGAAGCGGTGGCCCTGCTCGGGCGCCCAGGGGCCATGGGCGCGCAGGCCGTAGCGGTCGCCGATGGCGGGGCCGGTGATCTCGGCGTGGAAGATGTCTCCGCTGCGATATGGCAGATCGATGCGGGATTCACGGTCCTGCGCATCGAACAGGCACAGCTCGAGGGCGGTTGCGGTGGCGGCGCTGATGGCGATGTTGATGCCGGTTTCGGTCAGGCTTGCGCCCAGCGGGAAGGGGCGGCCCGGACCGGAGAGATGGGCCATCAGGCGGCGGCCAGCGAGCGGTAGAGGGCTGCGTAATGGCGGGCGGGTTCGCGCCAGGAGACGTCCGTTGCGAGGCCGTTGACCTGCATCTGCTTCCAGGCGGTTCGGTTGGCGTAGAGGATGGCGGTGCGGCGCAGGGCGGCGGCGAGGCCTTCGGCGGTGATCGGCGAGAATTGCAGGCCGGTTGCGGCACCGGCGGCGAGCGCCATCGGGTTGGCGTCGATGATGGTGTCGGCGAGGCCGCCGACGCGGCCCACAACGGGCACCGCACCGTAGCGCAGGGCGTAGAGCTGGGTGAGGCCGCAGGGCTCGAAGCGCGAGGGGACCAGCAGCGCGTCCACGCCGGCCTGCACCAGATGTGCGAGCGGTTCGTTGTAGCCGATGACGCAGCTGATCTGGCCGGGATGGGCCTGCATGGCCGCGCGGAAGCCATCTTCCAGCGGGCGATCGCCGTTGCCGAGCACGGCGAGCTGGGCGCCGGAGGCCATCAGCTCGGGCAGCACCTGGAGCAGCAGGTCGAGACCCTTCTGCCAGGACAGGCGGCTGACGACGCCGTAGACCAGCGTGTCCGGCGATCTGGGCAGGCCGAAGCGGGCTTGCAGCTCGGCCTTGTTGGCGCCGCGCTTGATGAGGTTGAGCGGGTCGAACTTGGCGGCCAAAGCAGCGTCGGTCCGTGGGTCCCAGGCCTCGGTGTCGATGCCGTTGAGGATGCCGCTGACGGCCGCGCCGCGGGCGCGCAGAATGCCATCGAACCCCATGCCGCCTTCCGGCGTGCAGATCTCGGCGGCGTAGGTGGGTGAGACGGTGGTGACGCGGTCGGCAAAGGCGATGCCGCCTTTCAGCAGGCTGAGGCTGCCGTAGAATTCAACCCCCTCCGGCAGCAGGGCCTCGGGCGGCAGGTGCATCCGCTCGCGCAGCGAGAGCGCGCATTTGCCGGCGAAGGCGATGTTGTGGATGGTGATGACGGTGCCGGGGCGCGGTTGGCCGGCATAGTGCAGGTAGGCGGGGGTGAGGCCTGCCTGCCAGTCATGCGCGTGGACCACTGCGGGCTTCCAGCCTTCGATGCCGTGCAGGCCGATTTCGGCGGCGGCGCGGCTGAGCGCTGCGAAGCGCAGCGGATTGTCCGGCCAGTCCCGGCCTTCCGGGGTGAGGTAGGGCGCACCCTCGCGGTTGAAGAACTGCGGCAGGTCGAGGGCGATGAAGTCCCGGCCATGGGAGGTGAAGGCGAGCAGACGGCCGGGGCCGGCCTGGGCTTCGAGCCCTGGGGTCAACGGGCTTTCGGCGGCGCCGACGCGGGCGGCCTCGGCCAGGACGGCGGGGTAGGCCGGGATCAGCGTGCGCACCGCCACACCCTGTTCGGCCAGGGCCTGGGGCAGGGCGCCGACCACGTCCGCGAGGCCGCCGGTCTTGATCAGCGGGAAGGCTTCGGAGGCAACCGAGAGCAGGGGCAGGCTCATGCGTCGAGCCTGTCGATCATGCGTTGGGTGATGAGGCACAGGCCGGAGGCGGTGCGGCGGAAGCGCTTCGCGTCCAGCTCCGGGTCCTCGCCCACCACCAGGCCTTCGGGGATGCGCACGCCGCGATCGACGATGACACGGCTGAGGCGGGCGCCGCGGGCGACATCCACCTCCGGCAGGATCACGGCGCCATCGAGCGAGGTGAAGGAATGCACATGCACGTTGGTGGACAGCAGCGAGCGGCGGACGGCACCGCCCGAGACGATGCAGCCGCCGGAGACCAGCGAGGAGATCGCCGAGCCGCGCCTGCCATGGACGTCATGGACGAATTTGGCGGGGGCGGTCATTTCGCCATTGGTCCAGATCGGCCAGTTTCGGTCGAACAGGTCGAGATTGGGCAGGATGTCGGTGAGGTCGATATTGGCGTCGTAATAGGCGTCCAGCGTGCCGACATCGCGCCAATAGGGCAGGTGCTCGGCGCTGGAGCGCACGCAGGAGCGGGTGAAGGGGTGGGCCAGCGCCACGCCGTTCTCGACCAGATAGGGGATGATGTCCTTGCCGAAATCGCGCGATGAGGCCGGGTTGGCGGCGTCGCGCTTGAGCTGTTCGATGAGGAATTTGGTCTCGAACACATAGATGCCCATGCTGGCCAGCGACATCTCCTGATTGCCGGGCATGGGGGCCGGATTGGCGGGTTTTTCCTCGAAGGAGAGGATGCGGTCGGTCTCGTCCACATGCATGACGCCGAAGCCGCTGGCCCAGGCGCGCGGCACCTCGATGCAGCCGATGGTGACGTCTGCCCCGGCATTCACATGCTGTTGCAGCATCTGCTCGTAATCCATCTTGTAGATGTGATCGCCGGCGAGCAGGACGATGTATTTCGGGTCGTAGCTCTCGATGATGTCGATGTTCTGATAGACCGCATCCGCGGTGCCGACATACCACTGGTCTTCCGAGACGCGCTGGCTGGCGGGCAGGATGTCGAAGGTTTCGTTGCGTTCGGAGCGAAAGAAGTTCCAGCCGCGCTGCAGATGGCGGATCAGGCTGTGCGCCTTGTACTGGGTTGCGACCGCCATGCGGCGGATGCCGGAGTTCAGCGCGTTGGACAGGGCGAAATCGATGATGCGCAGCTTGCCGCCGAAATAGACGGCGGGTTTGGCGCGCACATCGGTGAGTTCCATCAGACGTGAACCGCGGCCGCCGGCGAGGACATAGGCCATGGCCTGGCGCGCCAGCGGTCCGGAGGCGGAGGTGGCCCCGTTCATCACGATGTGCTCCCGAAATTTTGGGTGTTTGAGCTCATTTGACGGCTGGCCGCAAATAGATCGTGGCCAAGGGCGGGACAAATATCTGTGCCGAGGCGGGCAGGCCGTGGCTTGCGATCGGCACGGCCGTGACGCCGCCCTGATTGCCGGTGTTGGAGCCGCCATAGATGCTGGAATCGGTGTTCAGGATCTCCTCCCAAGGCCCTGTTGCGGGCAGTCCGATGCGGTAGAGCGGGCGGGGGACCGGGGTGAAGTTGGCGACCATCACCACGGGGCTGTCACCCGCGGCACCAAGGCGCATCCAGGCGATGACGGATTGATCGCGGTCATCGGCCACGATCCAGCGGAAGCCCTCGGCCTCGCAGTCGCGCGCGTGCAGGGCGGGGGTTGCGCGGTAGAGGTGGTTGAGGTCGCGCACGCAGTCCTGCAGGCCCTTGTGCATCGGTGATGCAAGCGCCTGCCAGTGCAGTTCGCCCTCGCTGTCCCATTCGTGGCGTTGGCCGAATTCCTGGCCCATGAACAGCAGCTTCTTGCCGGGATGCGCCCACATGAAGGCGTAATAGGCGCGCAGGGTGGCGAATTTCTGCCAGTCATCGCCTGGGATGCGGCCCAGCATGGAGCCTTTTCCGTGCACCACCTCGTCATGCGAGATCGGCAGGATGAAGTTCTCCGAGAAGCCGTAGAGCAGGCCGAAGGTGAGCTTGTCGTGGTGCCAGCGGCGATGGACCGGGTCCTGGCCGAGATAGGCCAGGGTGTCGTTCATCCAGCCCATGTTCCATTTGAAGCCGAAGCCGAGGCCGCCGGCATCGGGCGGGGCGGTGACGCCGGGCCAGGCGGTGCTTTCCTCGGCGATCATCTGGATGCCGGCATGGCGGACATAGGCGGTGCCGTTGACGTGGCGCAGGAAGCCCACCGCTTCCTCGTTGGTGTTGCCGCCATGGCGGTTGGGCACCCATTCGCCCGACTTGCGGGAGTAGTCGAGGTAGAGCATCGAGGCCACCGCATCGACGCGCAGGCCGTCGATATGGAACACGTCCAGCCAGTAGAGCGCGCTGGCCATCAGGAAGCCTGAGACCTCCTTGCGGCCGAAATTGTAGATCGCGGTGTTCCAATCCGGGTGGAAGCCCTGGCGCGGGTCCTGGTGCTCGTAAAGGGCGGTGCCGTCGAACTTTGCAAGGCCGTGCGCATCGGTTGGGAAATGCGCGGGCACCCAGTCCAGGAACACGGCAAGGCCTGCCTGGTGGGCGCGGTTGACCAGGCGGGCGAAGCCATCCGCATCGCCGAAGCGGGCGGTGGCGGCGAACAGGCCGATCGGCTGGTAGCCCCAGCTGAGATCGAGCGGGTGTTCGGTGACCGGCATGAACTGCAGATGGGTGAAGCCGAGATCGACGGCGTAGGGGATCAGCCGGTCGGCGATCTGGTCATAGGTGAGGAAGCCGCCATCCTCGGCGCGCCGCCAGGAGCCGAGATGCACCTCGTAGATGCTCATCGGCAGGCGCCTGGCATTGGCCTGGGCGCGGTGGGCGAGATGGGCGTCGTCCTGCCAGGCGATCTGGGGTTGGCCTGCCACGATGGAGGCGGTGGAGGGGCGCAGCTCGGCGGCGCGGCCGACCGGGTCGGCCTTGAGCGGGCTGACTGTGCCGTGGCTGTCTCGGATTTCGTATTTGTAGACGGAACCTGGCTTCAGACCGGGCAGGAAGATCTCCCACAAGCCGCTGCCGAGGCGTTTGCGCATCGGGTGCTGGCGGCCGTCCCAGGCGTTGAAATGGCCCACCACCGAGACGCGCTGGGCGTTGGGTGCCCAGACGGCGAAATGCACGCCATGGGTCCCTTCATGTTCGATGGGGTGGGCGCCGAGGCGGTTGTATAGCGCCTGGTGGGTGCCCTCGCAGAACAGGAAATCATCAACGTCGCCCAGCACCGGGCCGTAGCGATAGGGGTCGTCCACGGTGGTGCTGCCGCCGCGATGATGGGCGATCAGCTCGTAGTGCAGCGGCAGGTCGGCATCCTTGAGGAAGACCTCGAAGAACCCGTCCTGATGCAGCCGCTCGAGCGGGAAGCTGTGGTGATGCAGCCGTACCTCGACGGCTGCGGCCCAGGGCAGGAAGGCGCGCAGCACGACGCCGCCCTTGACCTTGTGCGGGCCGAGCAGGGCGAACGGGTCGCCATGGCGGGCCTGCACCAGGGCCTCGATCTCTTCTGGGCTGGCCTTGTGCGGGTGCACCTGGTCAGCCCTGCGGCGCGCTGGGGATGTTCCAGATGCGGGCGCAATAGTCGCTGATCGAGCGGTCCGAGGAGAACCAGCCCATGTTGGCGGTGTTGATCACGCTGGCGCGCCACCAGCTGGCCGGGGTGGACCAGCGCTCGGCCACGTCGCGCTGGCGGGCGTAGTAGCTGTCGAAATCGGCGCAGAGCAGGAAATGGTCGTGATAGGTGAGGGCATCCGCCAGGTCCTTGTAGCGGTCCGGCTCGCCGGGGGAGAACACGCCGGAGCGGATGCTGTCCAGCACGTCGCGCAGCATGGGCGAGGCTGCGATCAGGTCGCGGCTGTCGATGCCGTGCTCGGCGCGGCGTGTGGCCACTTCGGGTGTGGTCATGCCGAAGATGAAGATGTTGTCATCGCCGACATGGTCGCGGATCTCGACATTGGCGCCATCGAGCGTGCCGATGGTCAGCGCGCCATTGAGTGCCAGCTTCATGTTGCCGGTGCCCGAGGCCTCCATGCCGGCGGTGGAGATCTGCTCGGACAGGTCGGAGGCGGGGATGATCTTCTGGGCCAGCGAGACGTTGTAGTTGGGCAGGAAGGCGATCTTGAGCGCGCCGCGCAGGGCGGGGTCGTTGTTGACGATGCGCGCCACGTCATGGGCGAGTTTGATGATCTGCTTGGCGCGGTGGTAGCTGGCGGCGGCCTTGCCGGCGAAGATCTTCACCCGCGGCTGCCAGTTGCGATGCGGCTGGGCGCGCATCGCCTCATAGAGCGCGATGGTCTCCATGATGTTGAGCAGCTGGCGCTTGTATTCATGGATGCGCTTGATCTGCACGTCGAACAGCGCGTCCGGATCGACGCGCACGCCGATCGTGTCGAAGATGGTGCGGGCCAGGACCTGCTTGTTGGCGCGGCGAATGGTGCGCAGCCGGTCATGCAGGTTGGTGTCGTCCGCATGGGCTTCGAGGTTTTTCAACAGGCCGACATGATCGAGGAATTCGGGGCCCAGAATGTCGGTGAGGCAGGTGGTGAGGCCGGGATTGGCCTCGAACAGCCAGCGCCGGAAGGTGATGCCGTTGGTGACGTTGGTGATGCGGTCCGGGTAGAGGCCGTGCAGGTCGCGGAAGACGCTTTGCTGGATCAGCTCGGAATGCAGGGCGGAGACGCCGTTGATGCGGTGCGAGCCGATGAAGGCGAGGTTGCCCATGCGCACCCGCCGTCCGGCCTGTTCGTCGATCAGCGAGACCGAGGCCATCAGGCGCCAGTCCTCCTTGTGGGTGACGCGCAGAATGTCCATCTGCCCGGCGTTGATGAGGTAGATGATCTGCATGTGGCGCGGCAGCAGCCGCTCCATCAGATGGACCGGCCAGGTTTCCAGCGCCTCGGGCAGCAAGGTGTGGTTGGTGTAGGAGAAGGTCTGGGTGGTGATGTCCCAGGCGACGTCCCAGGGGAGTTTGTGCTGATCGACCAGCAGGCGCATCAGCTCGGCGATGGCGATGGCGGGATGCGTGTCGTTGAGCTGGATCGAGGTGTAGTGCGGCAGGGAGGTGATGTCTCCGTGCTGCTCCATGTGGCGGCGCAGCAGGTCCTGCAGCGAGGCGGCCGAGAAGAAATATTCCTGGCGCAGACGCAGTTCCTGGCCCTCGGGCGTTTCGTCTGACGGGTAGAGCACCTGGGAGATGGCGTTGGCGCGGGCGCGCGCGGCGGAGGCGCCGACATGGTCGCCGCGGTTGAACGCATCAAGGCGCAGCGGATCGCCGGCGCGGGCGGTCCAGAGGCGCAGCGTGTTGACATGGGTGCCGCGCCAGCCGACCACCGGCGTGTCGTAGGCGACCGCATCGACGGTCTCGGACGGGGTCCAGATCGCGGCGACGCTGCCATCGGCACCGGGTTCGACCGTGCCGCCGAAGCCCACGTAATAGGTGATCTCGGGCCTGGCGAATTCCCAAGGGTTGCCGTTGGAGAGCCAGGTCTCCGGGAATTCCTGCTGCCAGCCATCCTTGATCTGCTGGCGGAACAGGCCGTGATTGTAGCGGATGCCGTAGCCGTAGGCGGCGACCGACAAGGTGGCCATGCTTTCCATGAAGCAGGCGGCGAGGCGGCCGAGGCCGCCATTGCCAAGGGCTGCGTCCGGTTCAAGGTCCTGGATGGCATCGAGATCGACGCCAAGGCCGGCCAGGGCCTCGCGCATCGGGGCGAGCAGGCCGAGATTGTTGAGGCTGTCGAACAGCAGGCGGCCGATGAGGAATTCGAGGCTGAGATAATAGACCTGTTTGCGGCCCTCCGCGCGGGTGGCGCGGGAGGAGGGGATCCAGCGATCGACGATGCAGTCCCGGGCGGCGAGGGCGGTGGCCACGAACCAGTCGCGCGGGGTGGCGCGCTCGGGGTCCTTGCCGATCGAGTAGGTCATCTGTGCGACGACGGCCTGGCGCAGGGTTTCGGGGTCCATGGTCTCACCGGCGGGGGCCAGGCGGGTGGCGGCGTAGCCCTTGGCGCTGGCAGCGTGCTGGTTCGCTTGGTCCATCGGTCCCATCCTCAGGCAAAGTGCAGTATGGTCGGTTCATGCGCCCCGGCGTTGCGGCATGAACATACCTCGCCATTGGGCTCTAACACGAAACGTGCTGCAACGCGTCATCACAGAATATGGGAAATTGTTGTGTTTTCGATGGCGGGGACCACTTGCCGCCTGAGCGCTGTGCGGATCTGTCGGGATGCCCTGGCGATAGCTTAACTCTTGCAGAATGAGGGACTTATGAACACCAAGATGTCGGATGGTGCGATGCTGGCGGGGCGCGTGTTGATGGCGCTGCTGTTTCTGCAGGCCGGGATCGGTCAGGTGATGGGGCCGGCCCGCATCATCGCCAATATCGCCAAAAGCGGCTTGCCGTTGCCCGAGGTGAGCTATGCCGTCTCGGTGGTGGTGCTGCTGGGGGCCGGGCTTGGAGTGTTGCTTGGCGTGAAGTTTCGCTGGGCTGCCCTGGCACTGGCGGCCTACTGCCTGTTCACCGCTTGGGTGTTTCACTATGCGCCGGGTGATGGCGGGCAGATGTCGCATTTCTACAAGGATGTGGCGCTGGCCGGCGGATTGCTGTGCATGGCGCTCAACGATGCCGGGGCGTTCAGCCTGGATGCGATGCTGGGCGCGCGCCGCAGCGCACTTGGCTGAACGGCGCGTTCCGCAGGCCTCGCCGCGTTTTGTGACGTGGCGAGGCGTGCGGTGCAGCTAGAGGACGGGCGGGCGGCCGATCGAGTGGTAGGTGATGCCGGCCTCGCGCATCGCCGCCGGCTCGTAGATGTTGCGCAGATCGACGATCAGCCGGCCGCGCATGGCCGATTTCAGCTGGGCTGGCGTGAGGGCGCGGAACTCGTTCCATTCGGTGACGATGACCAGCAGATCGGCTCCGGTGCAGGCCTCGAGGGCGGAGCTGCAATAGATGGTCTCGGGTGGCAGGAGCGGGCGGGCCTGCTGGATGCCTTCGGGGTCGAAGGCGCGCACCACGGCGCCCTCGCCGATCAGGCGGGCGGCGATGGAGATGGAGGGTGCGTCGCGCATGTCGTCCGTCTCGGGCTTGAAGGTCAGGCCGAGCATGGCGACGGTGAGGCCGCGCACCGAGCCGCCGGCCGCGTGCATGACGCGGGTGGCCATGCCGGCCTTGCGGGCATCGTTGACCGAGACGACGGTTTCCACGAGGCGGGTGGGAGCGCCGGCATCCTGTGCGATGCGGCTCAGTGCCAGCGTGTCCTTCGGGAAGCAGGAGCCGCCGAAGCCTGGGCCCGGGTGGAGGAATTTGCGGCCGATGCGGCCATCAAGCCCGATGCCGCGGGAGACATCCTGCACATCGGCGCCGACGCGTTCGCACAGATCGGCCATCTCGTTGATGAAGGTGACCTTCATGGCGAGGAAGGCGTTGGCTGCGTATTTGATCAGCTCGGCGGTTTCGATCGAGGTGAAGACGATCGGCGCCTCGATCAGATAGAGCGGGCGGTAGAGCCTGCGCAGCGTCTCGCGGGCGTGGTCGGTGTCGCAGCCGATGACGACGCGGTCCGGGCGCATGAAATCGCCGATCGCGTTGCCTTCGCGCAGGAATTCCGGGTTGGAGGCGACATGCACCTCAAGGTCTGGGCGGGCATGGGCCAGGATTTCGGCGACCTTGCGTCCGGTGCCGACCGGCACGGTGGATTTGGTGACGACGACGGTCGGCCGTTCTAGCACCTTTGCCACCTCCTCGACGGCGGCGAAGACGTAGGTGAGATCGGCGTGGCCGTCACCGCGGCGCGACGGCGTGCCGACGGCGATGAACACCACCTCGGCGCCGGTGACGGCGGCTTTCAGGTCGCGACCGAACGTGAGGCGGGAGGCGGCCACGTTCTCGGCGACCAGCGTGTCCAGACCGGGCTCGTAGATCGGCAGCCTGCCGTCCAGCAGCGCTTCGAGTTTGGCGTTGTCCGCCTCGACCACGGCGACCTCGTTGCCGAACTCGGCGAAACAGGCCGCTGAGACCAGACCAACATAGCCGCCGCCGACCACTGCAATGCGCATCTAAGCCCCGCCTGAACTGCTGACTGTCAATGGGGCGGAGAGCTACGCGATCGGTCGGGAGCGGTCAAACTTCGCGGGGCTGGTCAGGGGTCGATGGCCTCTGCGCAGGCATCGGTGGGCTCGGCTGCGACATGGCCCGCCAGGGGGACGATTTTCAGCACGGCGGAGCCCACGCGGCAGGGGGCGGCGGCGAGGCCGCAGCCGGCGAGCGGGGCGGTGAGGGCCGCGAGGCAGGCTGCCAGGCGGAGGATGCGGTGCGATGTGCGGATCATTCGGCGATCTCCCCTTGCCACACGGGCCAGCCCTGGCATGTGTAGGGCTCCCAGTCACGAGTCTGCCATGCCGTTCTCTGCCATGTATCGTCCATCCACCGCCCATGCGGCACTGGGTGAGGAATTCTACGATGTGGTGGAGCCGGCGCGCTTCCCCCGCCATGTGCTGCGCCATCGCGATCAGAAGGCCGCGGCGCGGGTGGGGCTGGACGGGTTGGACGCGGCGGAATGGATCGCGCATTTCGGCCGGTTCGAGCCATTGCCGGGCAGTTTCCCGAAGCCGCTGGCGCTGCGCTATCACGGCCATCAGTTCCGCAGCTACAATCCCGATCTGGGCGATGGGCGCGGGTTTCTGTTCGCCCAGGCGTATGATGTGCAGGATCAGCGCCTGCTGGATTTCGGCACCAAGGGCAGCGGCACCACGCCGTGGTCGCGCGCGGGGGATGGGCGGCTGACGCTGAAGGGCGGCGTGCGCGAGGTGCTGGCCACCAGCATGCTGGCGGCCCTTGGGGTCAACACGTCACGCAGTTTCAGCCTGATCGAGACCGGCGAGGATCTGTATCGCGGGGATGAGCCGTCTCCGGCGCGCTCCTCGGTGCTGGTGCGTCTGAGCCATTCGCATATCCGCATCGGTAGTTTTCAGCGCCTGGCCTTTCTGGGGCAGACGGAGAACATCGTGCGGCTGATGGACCACACGATCCGGCATCACATGCCGGAGGTTTGGGTGGAGGATATGGCCGCGCGGGCCGCCCTGTTCCTGGGTGAGGTGACGCGGCGCGTGGCGCGCACCGGGGCACAGTGGATGGTGGCGGGGTTCGTGCACGGGGTGTTGAACACCGACAACATCAACGTGACCGGTGAGAGCTTCGATTACGGGCCGTGGCGGTTTCTGCCGACCTATGATCCGGCTTTCACAGCGGCGTATTTCGATCATTCCGGGCTTTACGCCTATGGCCGCCAGCCGGAGACGCTGATGTGGAACCTGGCAAGGCTTGCCGGAACGCTGCTGCCGATTGCCGACAAATCGGCGCTGGAGGCGGCGTTGGGCGGGTTTGGCGAGGCGTTGCACGCGGAATTCACGCATGTGCTGCTGTACCGTCTGGGGCTGCGGCCTTTGGGTGATGCGCGCGATGCGGCGCTTGCGCGGGGGTTCTTCAGCTTTCTGCAGGAAAGCCAGGCGCCGTTTGCCGATGCGTTCTTCGACTGGTGGGGCGGGGTTGCGCGGGCGGCGCAGGCCGATGCCGGACCGCGGGGTGCATTCTATGCCAGCGCCGCCTTCGATCCGGTGCGGGCACAGCTGGCCGAGTTCGCGCCGAGCCGCGAGGACGGGCTGGATGATCCGTTCTGGCGGTTGGAGGGGCCGCCCAGGCTGCTGATCGAGGATGTCGAGGCGTTGTGGGCGCCGATCGCCGAGCGGGATGACTGGAGCGCGTTTGAAGCCAAATTGGCTGGGATCGCCAGGATGTCTGAAGTTTTGGACATGCGGGCGGCGATGCTGGCCCGTTCTGGCAAATCAGATTAGGCTGTCATTCAACGAATAAGGCTGCGAGAAACAACGATGCCGGTTCATGAATTCAATGTGCGTCGTGCCGATGGTGAGCCTGCAAGCCTTGGGACCTATGTCGGCCATGTGCTTTTGATCGTGAATGTTGCGTCGCGTTGCGGTTTTACGCCGCAATATGCGGGGCTGCAGGCGCTGCATGCGCGCTATCATGATCGCGGCTTCTCGGTGCTGGGATTTCCCTGCAATCAGTTTGGCGCGCAGGAGCCGGGAACGGATGCGGAGATCCGCGCGTTCTGCGACATGACCTACAAGGTCACGTTTCCGATCTTTGCGAAGATCGATGTGAACGGGCCCAAGGCGGACCCGCTCTACACCTGGCTGAAATCCAAGAAGGGCGGGCTGCTGGGCAGCGCCATCAAGTGGAACTTCACCAAGTTTCTGATCGACCGGCACGGGCATGTGGTGGAGCGCTATGCGCCGACCACCACGCCGGAGGCGATTGCGCCGGATGTCGAGAAGCTGCTGTAGCAGGCGGGCTCAGGGATCATCCGTCATTGCGCGCGGCGCAATGACGGAAGCACGGCTTCAGTGAAACACGTCGCACGGGCTGTCGGCCCGGAGGATGGCGCCCATGGTGCGGCCGAGGCGTTCGGCATCGGCCACCGTGCCGGTGAGCACGCGCCGGCACAGGAAGCTGCCATCGGCGCGGGCGACAAGGCCTGCAAGGCGCAGCTGGCCGTTTGGCTCGATGGTGGCGTGGCCGCCGATGGGTGTGGCGCAGGAGCCGTCCAGCACGGCGAGCATGGCGCGTTCGGCGGTGGCGACGGCGCGGGCGATGGGGTCTTCCACGGCGCGCAGCATTTCGAGCAACTCGGTGTCATCCGACCGGACGGTGACGCCGACGATGCCCTGGGCCGGGGAGGGGAGCATGGTCTCGGGGTCGAGGATGATGGTCGCCTCATGCTCCAGATCGAGGCGGCGCAGGCCTGCGAGGGCGAGCAGGCTGGCCTCGTAGCGGCCTTCGCGGACCTTGCCGAGGCGGGATTGCACGGTGCCGCGGATCATCTCGATGCGCAGATCGGGGCGGGCGTGCAGCAGCTGGGCCTGCCGGCGGACCGAGGAGGTGCCGACCAGGGCGCATTCGCGCAGCGATGCCAGCGGGTCGGTGGGATCGAAGCTGCCGGGATCATCCTGCAGGACCAGCACGTCACGCGCGTCCTCCCGGGTGAGGGTGCAGGCGAGTGAGATGCCATCCGGCAGGGTGGTTTCCAGGTCCTTCAGCGAGTGCACCGCCATGTCGACCCGGCCGTCGAGCAGGGCTTCGTGGATCTCCTTGGCGAACAGGCCCTTGCCGCCGATCTCGGCCAGTCTGCGGTGCTGGACGGCGTCGCCGGTGGTCTGGATGACGTGTTCCTGAAACACATCCATGCCCTTGAGCACCGGGCACAGCCGGCTGAGCAAGGACATGAAGTTGCGGGTCTGCACCATGGCGAGCGGCGAGGCGCGGGTGCCGACCTTCAGCGGCAGGTCGCGGGCATGGCGCTTGACGCGTCTGCGGGCGGCTTCCTCCGCCTCTGGCTGGCCGTAGAAGGGCTGGGCCTGCAGGACGTCCGCCCGGCGGGCCGTGGTCTGCGGGGCGTGAGGCCAGGCAAGCTGGGCGGCACTTGGCCCATGGCCCTTCTGCGGGGTGCCGTTTGGGGTATCAGACATGGCGTGGGTCCTTGAAGGCGGCTTGCAGGAGAGGGGTGAGGATGTCCCCGCGGCCGAACGGGCCGTTGAGACGCACGATGGTGAGGTTCAGGTAGCTGGCAAACGCCACCCAGACGATGTAGGGCGCCATGCACCAGGCGGCGGTGTGCGAGATTGGATAGAGCGTCACGAAGAGGGCGACATTGATCAGTTGCAATGCGCAGACCTCGATCAACGCCCAATCTGGCCGTTTCAGCCGGAAATAGAACAGGCTCCACACCGCGTTCAGCACGCCGTTGGCCGTAAACAGCAGCACCACCAGGCGGCGATAGGCCATGTCGGGCGCGTTGTCCCAGCCGATGACCGAAGCGGCACAGGCGAGCGAGAGGATGACGGTCCAGGCCGGGCCGAACAGCCAATCGGGTGGCTTCCAGCTGGGGAAACGCAGCGCGTAGTACCACGGTGTCAGCTTGGTGAGCACGCCGCCGGCCACGGCCACCAGGATGGTGGAGAAGGCCGCGATGAGGATGGTGCTGGTCACGATGGGGCAAGCCCCAGCAATTGCCGCATGTCCTTGACGAAGATGCGCAGCTGGGCGCGCTTCTCCTGTTTGACCAGCTTCTTGTGCATGTAGGATTCCCATGTCAGGCGCTGGATGTCGGGGTCGCGGCACATCTTGACGAAGCCCTCGCGGCGCTTGTCGGACGAGTACCAGAAATATTGCATGATCCCGAGGATCATGAAGACGCGGCCATGCTCCTTCATGAAGCTTTTGCGGGCCGAGGCGAGGGCGCGGGCATCGCCGGTGTCGCAGAACTCGGTCACCGATTCGGCTGCGAGACGGCCGCAGGCCATGGCGTAGTAGATGCCCTCTCCGGAGGCCGGGGCCACGACGCCCGCGGCATCGCCGGCGACGATGACGTCGCGCCCGTTGTCCCAGCGCTTGAGCGGTTTGAGTGGGATGGGAGCGCCTTCGCGCCTGATGGTGCGCAGGGCGGCGAGGCCGGTCTTGGCGCGCAACTCGGAGACCGAGCCACGCAGCGAGAAGCCTTTCTGCATGGAGCCCGCGCCGATGCTCATCGTCTCGCCATGCGGGAAGATCCAGGCGTAGAAATCCGGCGACAGCTTGCCCTGGTAGAACACGTCGCAGCGATTGGGGTCGTAGTCCTGGGTTTCCTGCTTCGGCGCCTCGATGATCTCGTGATAGGCGAAGACGCATTTCATCCGGTCGCCGCCGGGGATCTCCTGTTTGGCGACCACCGAGCGCGCGCCATCGGCGCCGATCACCGCGCGGGCGCGCACGGCGCAGGGGGTTGAGCGGTCACGCTCGGCGCCTTCGAAGAAATGCACCACGGGTCCCTGCGCGTCTCGTGTGATGCGCTCGAAGGTGCCGGTGCGGCGGATGGCGCCGGCGCGGGCGGCGCGGGCGCGCAGGAATTCGTCGAAATGCTCGCGATCGACCATGCCGACGAAGCCGTTGCCGACCGGCATGTCCACCACCTTGTCCGACGGGGCGATCATCCGGGCCGAGGTTGCGTGGGCGACGAGCTGGCTGTCCGGGATGTCGAAATCCTGGATGGCGCGCGGCGGGATGGCGCCGCCGCAGGGCTTGATGCGCCCGCCGCGGTCGAGCAGCAGCACGGACAGGCCGCGCCTTGCCAGGTCGTGGGCGGCGGTGGCACCGGCCGGACCGCCACCCACCACGACGACATCCACATGATCGGTCGGCTGCATCACAGGCTCCATCAGGTTGGGGCGGGCCAGGCGCCGCGCGGGGCAGATGCACTCTGCAACGGGCGGAACACCTGGGCGGCTAGGGTTGCGGCGAACAGGAAGGCGCAGGCTTCGGCTGCGAAGACCACGCCATAGGCTTGCGCCTGGCTGGTCAGCAGAAGATGGGCGGCATCCGACAGGGCGGTGGCGCAGAGACCGCCGCAGCCAAACGCCACGGCCTGGGCGGCGCCCCAGATGCCCATGCGCACGCCTTCGCGCCCGGCTGTGCCGTGGGCCACCATCTGCATCATGGCGCCGATGGCGGCCACCGAGAACGCGCCGTTGGCGATGCCGAGGGCGAACACGGTCTGGCGCAGCGGCAGGATGGGGCCGGAGAAGGCGGAGGCTGCGAGCAGCAGGGCGGCGATGGCGGAGGCGGCGCATCCGCCCATCGTCCACAGTCGCATCTGGGCGAAACGGGCGAGGCCCGCGCGGTTGCGCAGCGCCTGGCTGGCCAAGGCCACCAGGATCATGCCGAGCAGGGCGCCGCCGTGCTGGACGCCGGAGAGCTGGGTGGACTGGCCGGGGGTGAGCGCCATGACCGCGCCGGCAAACGGATCGAGGATAAGTTCCTGCGCGCTGTAGGCGAGCATGGCGGCGAAGACGAAGAGGGCGAAGCGGCGGGATTGGCGTTCGCGCCAGACCTCGCGCAGGCCCTTGAGGAAGCTGGTCTCGGTGCCGTGGATGGTGATGGGCGCGGCACCGCCCTCCATGCCGCGCACGGCAAGTGCCGCGATGAGCAGGGCGAGGCCTGCCACCAGGGCGGTGACCTCGATCAGGCGGGATGGGCCGTAGGGGGCGAGCAGGCTGCCCGCGCCGATGGTGGTGATGACGAAGCCCGCGAACATCATCAGCCAGACGATGGTGGCGGCGGCGGGGCGGCGTTCGATGGCGACACGGTTGGACAGCAGCACCAGCAGCGAGGTGCCGGCGGCTCCCACGCCCAGCCCGAGCGCTGTGAAGGAGAGCACGGCCAGCACAATGCCGGACCAGAGATGGTGGGCCATCAGGGCCACCGAGATGGCGGCGCCGACACCGCCCAGGGCCAACAGCGCCATGCCGCCGATGATCCAGGGTGTGCGCCGGCCGCCGATATCCGAGCCGTGGCCGAGGCGCGGGCGCAGCACCTGCACCAAATAATGCCAGGCCACCAGCGCACCGGGCAGCAGCGCCGGCAAGGCGAGCTCGACCACCATGACACGGTTCATCACCGAGGTGGTCATCACCACGACGGCGCCGAGGGCGGCCTGCACCAGACCCAGGCGGATGATGCCAAGCCAGCCCAGCGATGGCGCGTTGGCCGTCATGGGGCGGTGCCGAGATTGAGGGCGATGGCCGTGACCATCATGCCGAGCACGTAGAGCGAGGTGCCGGTTGCGTTGTACCAGATGGCCTGTTCGCGCGGGGCGCGCAGCAGGCGGCCCATCAGGGCGATCTGGGCTGTGAGCAGCCCCGCCACCAGCAGCGCGCAGATCGGATGGCCCCATACGGCAAGCAGGGTCACCACGACCAGCTGCGGGCCGGCCATCACGACGCAGGCGAAATGGGCGGCGGCGTCCACCCCCATCAGCACCGGCAGCGAGTCGACACCCATCTGCCGGTCGCCCTCGACGGATTTGAAGTCGTTCAGCGTCATGATGCCGTGGGCGCCGAAGCTGTAGAGCCCGGCCATGGCAAACACCTGCCAGGACGGCAGGTCGCCTGCCATCACGGCGGCGCCGGTGATCCAGGGCAGGCCCTCATAGCAGGCGGCGACGACGGTGTTGCCGAGCCAGCCATTGCGCTTGAAGCGCAGCGGCGGGGCGGAATAGGCCCAGGCGCCGGCCATGCCGAGCAAGGCCGGGGCGAAGACGAAGCGGCCGAGCGAGGCTGCGACCAGCAGCGAGACCAGGGTCCAGGCGATGGCGATATAAAGGCCCCAGGCGCCGGGAATGCGGCCTGAGGGGATCGGGCGGTTGGGTTCGTTGATCGCATCGACATGGCGGTCGAACCAGTCATTGGCGGCCTGGCTGGTGCCGCAGACCAGCGGGCCGCAGAGCAGCACGCCGGTTGCGATCGAGAGGTAGCGCCCCTCCATGGCGTGGCCGGCGGAGACCAGGCCGCAGCTGAACGCCCACATCGGCGCGAACCAGGTGACCGGTTTCAGCAGTTCGAGCACTGCGCTGGGCGCCGGGCGGGTGGAAGCGGGGAGGGGAAGGGCCAAGGTCACGCCGGCGGGTCCTCATTCAGGTCGCCGAGTCCGTAGCGGCGCAGCTTGACGTAAAGGCTCTGCCGGCTGAGGCCGAGCATCTCGGCGGCCGAGGCGCGGTTGTCGCCGGTGAGTTCGAGAGCGGCCTCGATGCAGAGTTTCTCGATGACGTCGGTCGCCTCGCGCACCAGGTCCTTGAGTGCGATGCGACCGACGAGTTCGGTGAGCTGTTCGACCGAGCGGGGCAGTTCCTTGGGCAGTTGCAGGGACTGGGTGCCGGCCTGCGGCCTGCGGCCGACATTGCGGATGGCGAAGCCGAAGCTGGGCTGGCCGCCATTGACCATGGCGACGGCGGAGATCTCGACATCCATGGTGTCGCCGAATTCGCCGCGCAGCACGGTTGCGAACAGGCGCACCGAGCCGCGCTGGCGCAGATTGGCGAGCAGGACGTCCATGTCCACGCCGGGGCGGCCGAGCCAGCGGTCGAGCGGCTGGTCGCGCGCCTGATCCTCGGTGGAGAGCTGGATCATGTCGCAGAAGGCGGCGTTGGCGGCGACGATGCGGCTGTCGGGGCCGACCACCACATAGCCGTCCGGCGCGTTGTCGATGAGTTTGAGCAGGCGGGCCTTGGCCTCCGGCATCGCCACCGGCTGGTCGGCCAGGGTGGGCGACAGGCGGATGAGGAACATCGATGCGCCTTCCTGGCGGAACATCGAGCCGGAGACGGTCACCTCCCGGTCGCCCTCGATCAGCCGGGCCTGGATGTCGTCGGCGCGGCCGACGGCGCGGATGCTGGCGAGCATGGTCTGCAGCCGGTCCTGGCTGTCGGCGTCGAAGGCGTCGCGGATGGAGCGCGACATCGAGCGTTTCCACTGTTCGCCGAACAGTTCGCGCGCGGAGGGATTGGCCTCGATCAGTTTGAGCGTGCCGGCATCGACCACCAGCACCGCCTCGGAGGTCATCTCGAAGAGCAGGCGGTAGCGGGTTTCGACGTGGCGCAGCCTGGCGTAGTCGCGCTCCATCGATTGCTGGGCGTCGACCAGGCGTTGCTGCAGTTCGGAGATGTCGGTGAGGTCGCGGCCGAAGGCCACGACCAGGCCGGTCTCGGCGAGCTGTACTGTTGAATAGAGGATCGGCACATAGCCGCCGGTGCGGGCGGTGTGGTTGAGGTGGCGCCAGCGTGGTGGGCCGGCCCCCTGGCCCGCGCGCAGCATCGCCTCGATCTTGCCGCGGCTGTCGGGGGCGACGATGTCGGCCCAGCTTTTGCCGACCCAGCTGTCGCAGCCCTCCAGATCCATCGCCAGGCGCTCGCTGTTGAAGGCGAGGTCGCGGATGATGCCCTGGCTGTCGATGATCAGGGCGATGTCGGAGGCCGCGGTGATCAATGTGGCCGCGGCGTCCGGGTCGAGTGGACCCAGCGTGTCACGCGGCGATTTGAAGGCGTTCACGAGAGACGCAATCCTCCAATTCACGAAGCGCCTCCCGTGCCGAGAGGAGGGACGTGCTTCAAGACCTGCCCGGCTGATCCGGCCACAGATGCTTGAGACCTGAACGGGGGGAGCTGGGGGCTCAACCTGTCCGCGCCAGCAGAGAGATCAGCGCCTCGGCTTCGATGACCGCCTGGCTCGCATCGGCGGCTGTGGCGTCCGCCCCGGTTTCACGATACCGGCCGGGCTGCGCCACGAAGACCGAGCCGCCGACCATAATGCGCAAATGCTGATTCCGGGAAGCCTTGCGCGTGGCGCGTACGGTGGTGGCGAGTTGCGGCAGGGATTGTTCGCGGCTGGAGGAGAATCCCACCACGTCGAACCAGCTGCCGCGGACCAGGGCTGCGACCTCGCTGTTGCTGGTGATCTGCTCCAGGGAGACATCCCAGCGGGCGCGGCGGAAATATTGGGCGACGATGGCGAGGCCGAAGCCGTGCTGTTCGCCGATCGCGGTCATCAGCAGGATGCGCTTGGCCGGCAGTTTCAGCGGCACGCTGCCGGTGAAGCGCTCGTCGAGCAGATGCAGCAGGCGGTGCAGGCGGATGACGCCGCGTGTGACCGCGGTGAAATCGGTCTCGTCCGCATCCCACATCGTGCCGAGCAGGCGGGCGGCGGGGGCGAAGATCTCGGTGTAGAGCGAGTCGATCGGAACACCGCTTGCCAACAATTCCTCGGTGCGCTGGGGGGCCAGATCGTCATCGCGGTCGATCAGCAGGGTGACGAACTCGCGCAGCTCGATCGCCTCGGGCTGCCAGTTCTGCCGTGTCGTGTGGGCGCTGATCGCGCGGGCGTGGTCTTCGCTGCCGGTGCTGTCAGAAGCTGCGGCTGTGCGCGGGCCGGATTGCCTGCGGTGGGCCTCGACCATGCGGGGGATGACAGCGGACTCGATCGCCTGGGAGAGCAGTGTCAGGCGGGATTTCCGTGTGTCGAGGAAATAGGGGCCGGCGCCGGTGAGGCCGCGGCGTGGGCCGGGCTGCGACCCGCGGGCCTGGTCCTGCTGTGCGGAGTCGGTGTGACGGCTGGAGTCCGGGCCACCGTGATGTGTGGCGCCCGATGGTTCGGACAGGTTCATCTGTGAGTCGTCCATGCCTGCCATCCGCTTCCTGCCCCTTAGGTAATCCGGTTCTGGCTAAAACTGTCAAGTTGGATTTACGTTCGCGGTTGTTGACATCGAGGCGTCAACCCAACTAGCCTTTCAATCAACGAAGAAGCTGGAGGACGCCATTGGGGCCGACTTCTGGTTTTTTCAGAGAAGTGTCTGTTTTCAGCGTGTTATTCAGGGGCTGCGCACAGGTCCTGTTTTATACGCAAGCGGAAACGACCTTGGGGGCGACGTCAAGCCATGTTTACAGCGAATGTGTTCGCGGCGCTGATAAATGCGATGGATTGTAGCCCTTGGGCGACATCCGCCGGTCGCGGACGCAAGCGCCGGACCCTGCGCAAGGCGCCGCTTTACACTCCGGAGGAGCGCGTTCGGCGCGACAACACGGTTTGGACCCTGGTGCAGGGCGTGCTGGCGCCGGTGCAGTTCCTGATCTTTCTGGTCAGCCTGTCGATGGTGCTGCGTTTCCTGATCACCGGTGAGGGTCAGGCTCCGGCCGAGTTCTCGGTCGTGGTGAAGACGCTGGTGCTTTACACGATCATGATCACCGGCGCGATCTGGGAGCGCGAGGTGTTCGGCCGCTATCTGTTTGCGCCTGCCTTCTTCTGGGAGGATGTGGTGAGCATGTTGGTGCTGGCGCTGCACACCGCCTATCTGGTGGCGCTGTATCAGCATTCCCTGACACCTGGCTCGCTGATGCTGCTGGCGCTGGCCGCCTATGGGACCTATGTGGTCAATGCGGCGCAGTTCGTGATGAAGCTGCGCGCCGCCCGCCGCGGCGAGAGCTGGCAGCCGAGCAATGACAGTGCGATGGGTGCCGCCTGATGGACGGCCTGCCAGGACGTACTGTTGACACCTCCATCGATGCAATCGGTTGCGATGCGCGCCCTGTGCTGCGCGAACGTGGGCAGCGCGAGGTGTTCTGCGGGCTGACCGGCATCGTCTGGCTGCATCGCAAGATCCAGGACGCGTTCTTTCTGGTGGTGGGCAGCCGCACCTGCGCGCATCTGATCCAGTCCGCGGCCGGTGTGATGATCTTTGCCGAGCCGCGCTTTGCCACCGCGATCATCGATGAGCGCGATCTGGCGGGGCTGGCGGATGCCAATGACGAGCTGGACCGGGTGGTGTCGCGTCTGATTTCGCGCAGGCCGGATATCAAGCTGCTGTTTCTGGTGGGGTCCTGCCCGTCCGAGGTGATCAAGCTGGATCTGTCGCGCGCGGCGCTGCGGCTGTCGCGCCAGATGGCGCCGGCGGTGCGGGTGCTGAGCTATTCGGGCAGCGGGATCGAGACGACGTTCACGCAAGGCGAGGATGCCTGCCTGGCGTCGCTGGTGCCGGAGATGCCGGTGGTGGCGGACGGGGCGGCCGATCTGCTGGTGGTGGGCGCGTTGGCCGATGTGGTGGAGGATCAGTTCCGCCGCCTGTTCGGCGAGCTGGGTCTTGACCGGGTGGCGTTCTTTCCGCCGCGCAAGGCGGGGGATCTGCCGGCTGTGGGGCCTGGCACGCGCATGCTGCTGGCCCAGCCGTTTCTGGCGGAGACCGCGCGGCTGCTGGAGGAGCGCGGGGCTGTGCGTGTTGCGGCGCCGTTCCCGCTGGGCGAGGAGGGCACCACGGCCTGGCTGCGCGCGGCCTGCGCCGAGTTCGGTGTCAGCTCCGCTCGCTTCGAGGCGGTGACGGCAGCGCCGCGGGAGCGGGCGCGCACGGCGATTGCGCGGTCCCGCCCGGTGCTGGATGGCAAGTCGATCTTTCTGTTTCCCGACTCGCAGCTGGAGATTCCGCTGGGTCGGTTCGTCTCGCGCGAGCTGGGCATGCGGCTGACCGAGATCGGCACGCCCTATCTGCATCGCGGTCATCTGGCCGAGGAACTGTCCTGGCTGCCTGAGAGCGTGGCGCTGAGCGAGGGGCAGGATGTGGAGCGCCAGCTTGATCGCTGCCGCGACATGCGGCCGGATCTGACGGTGTGCGGGCTGGGGCTTGCCAATCCGCTGGAGGCCGAGGGTCTGGCCACCAAATGGTCGATCGAGCTGCTGTTCAGCCCGATCCAGGGCTACGACCAGGCGGGCGATCTGGCGGAGCTGTTTGCGCGTCCGCTGGTGCGCCGCGCGAAGCTGAGGGTCTAGGCCATGCAGCTCACCCTTTGGACCTATGAGGGCCCGCCGCATATCGGTGCCATGCGTGTGGCCACCGCCATGGAAGGCCTGCATTACGTGCTGCATGCGCCGCAGGGCGACACCTATGCCGATCTGCTGTTCACCATGATCGAGCGGCGGCAGAAACGCCCGCCGGTGACCTACACCACGTTTCAGGCGCGCGATCTGGGGGCGGACACCGCCGATCTGTTCAAGCAGTCGGTGCGTGACGCAGCAGAGCGCTTCAAGCCGCAGGCGCTGCTGGTGGGGGCGTCCTGCACGGCGGAGCTGATCCAGGACGATCCGGGCGGGCTTGCGCGGTCGATGGGACTCGACCTGCCGGTGGTGGCGGTGGAGCTGCCGGCCTATCAGAAGAAGGAGAACTGGGGGGCGGCGGAGACGCTGTACCGCCTGGTGCGTGAGTTCGCGCGCAGGCCCGAGCATGTGCCGGCCCGCACCAGCTGCAACATTCTGGGGCCGACCGCGCTGGGTTTCCGGCACCGCGATGATCTGCGTGAGATCACGGGCCTGCTGACCGGCATGGGGATCAGCGTCAATGTTGTGGCACCGCTTGGGGCGTCGCCGGCTGATCTGGCGCGGCTGGGCGAGGCGCATTTCAATGTGATGCTGTATCCCGAGATCGCGGGGCCAACGGCTGCCTTTCTGGACAAGCAGCTGGGGCAGAAATCCACCCGGACGGTGCCGATCGGCATGGGTGCCACGTGTGATTTCATTGCCGAGGTGGCGGAGCTGGCCGGCATCGATGCCGGGCCGCATCTGGACAGCGCGCATGCCCATGCGCCGTGGTACGCGCGCTCGGTGGACAGCAACTACCTGACGGGCAAGCGCGTCTATATCTTCGGGGACGCGACGCATGTGATTGCGGCGGCGCGCATCGCGCAGGATGAGCTGGGCTTCACCGTGGTGGGCATGGGCAGCTATTCGCGCGAACAGGCGCGCGATGTGCGCGAGGCGGCGAAGCGCTACGGCGTTGAGGCGCTGATCACCGATGATTACCTCGATGTCGAGGACCAGGTGGCGGCGTTGCAGCCGGAGCTGGTGCTGGGCAGCCAGATGGAGCGCCACATCGCCAAGCGGCTGGGTGTGCCGTGCGCGATGATCTCGGCACCGATGCATGTGCAGGATTTCCCCGCCCGCTACGCCCCGCAGATGGGGTTTGAAGGGGCCAATGTGATCTTCGACAGCTGGGTCCATCCGCTGATGATGGGGCTGGAGGAGCATCTGTTGCAGATGTTCCGCGAGGACAGCGAATTCTCCGAGGCACCGTCGCATCTGGGGCATGCGGCAGCGCCGGTGCGGGCGGCTGAGCCGGTGGCGGAGCTTGTGGCGGCGCCCGAGGGTGCTGTTCTGGATGTTGCGGTTCTGGAGGCAGTCCCTGGCGGGCCGCCGGTCTGGACCGCCGAGGCGGAGAAGGAACTGGGCAAGATCCCGTTCTTTGTGCGCGGCAAGGCCCGGCGCAACACCGAGAAATACGCAAGCGAGTGCGGCATTGCCCGCATCTCGATCGAGACGCTCTACGAGGCCAAAGCCAAGGTGGGGCGCTGAGATGAACGCCATCTTCCCGCTCGACTCCAGCAACAATGCTGCCACCCCGATCCGTTTTGTGGTGGTGACGATGGATTCCGCGCTCGCGGGATCGGCGATGCGGGCGCAGGTGGCGTTGCGCGAGGACCTGCCCGGGCTTGAGGTTGTGGTGCACGCGGCCGATGAGTGGGGCACCGACGAGGCGGCGTTGGCGGAATGCCATCACGACATTGCGCGTGCCGATATCGTGCTGGCCTCGATGCTGTTCCTGGACGACCACATCCGGGCGGTGGCGCCGGCGCTGGCGGCGCGGCGCGGCAAGTGTGATGCGATGGTGGGCATCATGTCCGGCGGGGAGGTGATGCGCCTGACCCGGATGGGCCGCTTCGAGATGGACAAGGAGGCCACCGGCTTCATTGCCATGCTGAAGAAGCTGCGCGGCTCGACCAAGGGCGGCAAATCGACCGGCCAGGGCCAGATGAAGATGGTCCGCCGTCTGCCCAAGCTGTTGAAGTTCATCCCCGGCACGGCGCAGGACATGCGCGCCTATTTCCTGGCGCTGCAATACTGGCTGGGTGGTTCGGAGCAGAACTTCACCAATCTGATCCGCCTGCTGGTCAGCCGCTACAGCACCGGCGAGCGGCTGGCGGCGGTGAGCCAGGTGAAGGTGGCGCCGCCGGTCGAATATCCGGATGTCGGGCTGTATCACCCGGATGTGGCGGGGCGAATCGTGTCCGATCTGGCGGATCTGCCGCAGGGCGGGACGAACGGCACGGTGGGCGTGCTGGCGCTGCGCTCCTATCTGCTGTCGAACAATTCGCGCCATTATGACGGGGTGATCCGCGCGCTTGAGGCGCGGGGCCTGCGGGTGATCACCGCCTTTGCCAGCGGGCTTGATCAGCGCGAGGCGATTGCGACCTATTTCAGCAAGGATGGGCGGGCCAGCGTTGATGCGGTGGTGTCGCTGACCGGGTTCTCGCTGGTGGGCGGGCCTGCCTACAACGACGCGCGCGCGGCCGAGGAAGTGCTGGGCGGGCTGGATGTGCCGTATATCGGCGCGCACCCGGTTGAGTTTCAGACGCTGCGGCAGTGGCAGACCGATCCGCGCGGGCTGATGCCGGTGGAGGCGACGATGATGGTCGCCATTCCGGAGCTCGATGGCGCGATCATGCCGATGACGTTTGGCGGGCGCTGCGGCATCAATCAGAACCAGAAGCCGTGTGATGGCTGTGACGGGGTGAATTGCGCGCGCGCGATGACCTCCGAGCCGGAGCGGGCGGGGCGGCTGGCTTCGCGTGTGGGCAGGCTGATCGCGCTGCGCCGGTCCGAACGGGCGGCGCGCCGTGTGGCGATCGTGATCTTCAACTTCCCGCCCAATGCCGGCAACACCGGCACGGCCGCGTATCTCGGTGTGTTCGAATCGCTGCATGCGACGCTGGTTGCGATGAAGGCGGGTGGCTACACGCTGGATGTGCCGCCGAGCGTGGATGCGCTGCGCGAGATGATCCTCAAGGGCAATGCCGCCGAATTCGGTGCGGTGGCCAATGTGGCGCACCGCATCGATGTGGACGCGCATGTGAGCCGGCAGAACTGGCTCGGTGAGATCGAGGCCACCTGGGGTGCGGCACCGGGGCGGCAGAATTCCGATGGGCAGAGTATTCATGTGCTGGGGGCCAAGCTCGGCAATGTGATGATCGGCGTGCAGCCCGGCTTTGGCTATGAGGGCGATCCGATGCGCCTGCTGTTCGAGCGCGGCTTTGCGCCGACGCACGCCTTTGCCGCGTTCTACCGCTATATCGAGCAGGATTTCGGCGCCCATGCGGTGCTGCATTTCGGCACCCACGGCGCGCTGGAATTCATGCCCGGCAAGCAGACGGGGCTGTCGGCCGCGTGCTGGCCGGACCGGCTGATCGGCGATCTGCCGAATTTCTATCTCTACGCGTCCAACAACCCGTCCGAAGGGATGCTGGCCAAGCGCCGGGCCGGGGCTGCGCTGATCTCGTATCTGACGCCGCCGGTGACGAAATCCGGCCTCTACAAGGGGTTGGCGGATCTGAAGGCGTCGCTGGATCGGTGGCGCGGGATGGATCCGGACACGCTGGCCGAGCAATGGGCGTCGCTCGCCGAGCTGGTGCAGTCGCAGGCGGCGTTGGTGGATCTGGCACAGGCGGAGCCGGTGTGGACGGCGGAGCAGGCGGTGGCTGAGATCGCCGATCTGGCGCCGAAGCTGCTGGAGCTGGAATACGCGCTGATCCCGCAGGGGCTGCATGTGGTGGGCACGCCGATGGAGCCCGCCGCGCGCGCCGAGATGCTGGACATGGCGGGGATCACCGATCCGGTGCAGCGCGCGCGGATGGATGCGCAGCTGGCCACCGACAGCGAGATTCCGGCCATTCTGCATGCGCTCGATGGCGGGTATCTGCACCCGGCGCCGGGGGGCGATCTGCTGCGCACGCCGGAGGTGCTGCCGACCGGGCGCAATCTGCATGGGTTTGACCCGTTCCGCCTGCCCTCCGCCTTTGCCTGCAAGGATGGTGCGGCGCAGGCCGAGCGGCTGCTGGCGCGCCATGCGCAGGAGAATGTCGGGTTTCCGGAATCGGTGGCCGTTGTGCTCTGGGGCTCGGACAATCTGAAATCCGAGGGCGGTGCGATCGGCCAGGTGCTGTGGCTGATCGGGGCTGAGCCGCGGTTTGACGCCTATGGGCGGCTGTGCGGCGCGCAGCTGCTGCCGCTTGCGGCGCTGGGCCGGCCACGGATTGACGTGGTGATCACGCTGTCCGGCATTTTCCGCGATCTGCTGCCGTTGCAGACCAAGCTGATTGCCGAGGCCTGCCTGCTGGCGGCGAAGGCTGATGAGCCTGTCGAGCAGAACTTCGTGCGCAAGCACGTGCTCGATTTCATGGGCCGGAATGGCGGGTCGATCGAGGATGCGGCGCTGCGCGTGTTCGGCAATGCGGATGGCGCCTATGGCAGCAATGTCAACGCGTTGATCAATTCCGGCGCGTGGAACAGCGAGGACGAGCTGGGCGATGCCTTCGTCAAGCGCAAGGGCTTTGCCTATGGCGTGGATGGCAAGCCGAAGCTGGAGACGGCGGTGTTTGCCGATGCGCTGTCGCGCATCGAGGTGACCTATCAGAATCTCGATTCGATCGAGCTGGGTGTGACCACGGTCGATCAGTATTTCGACACGCTGGGCGGCATCACCCGGGCGGTGCGCAAGGCGCGCGGCGGGCAGGCGGCCGCGGTCTATATCGGCGATCAGACCCGCGGCGACGGGGCGGTGCGCAGCCTGCAGGAGCAGGTGGCGCTGGAGACCCGGACGCGCGCGCTGAACCCGAAATGGTATGACGCGCTGCTCAAGCACGGCTTTGAGGGCGTGCGCGAGATCGAGGCGCAGGTGACCAACACGCTGGGCTGGTCCGCCACCACAGGGCAGGTCGATCCTTGGGTGTATCAGCGCCTGACCGAGACTTTCGTGCTGGATGAGGAGATGCGCCAGAGGCTGGCGGACCTCAATCCGGCCGCATCGAGCAAGATCGCCAACCGGCTGATCGAGGCCCATGAGCGCCAGTATTGGCAACCCTCGCCGGAGATGCTCGCCCAGCTGCGCCAGGCTGGCGAGGAGCTGGAAGACCGTCTCGAAGGCATCACCGCAGGAGCTGCCGCATGAATGTGATCTCGCCGAAATCCCCGCTGAAATCTGCCCTGGGTGATGGGGAAGGCTCGGTGCAGGTGCGACTGGAGAAGTCGATCAAGATCGGCAACGCCAAGGTGTTCGCGGTCTATGGCAAGGGCGGCATCGGCAAGAGCACGACGTCGTCCAACCTGTCGGTGGCGTTCTCCAAGCTGGGCAAGCGGGTGATCCAGATCGGCTGCGATCCGAAGCATGACAGCACCTTCACGCTGACCAAGAGCTTGATTCCCACAGTGATCGACGTGCTGGCGACGGTGGATTTCCATGTCGAGGAGCTGCGCCCTGAGGATTACGTGTTCGAGGGCTATAACGGCGTGATGTGCGTGGAGGCGGGTGGTCCGCCGGCCGGCACGGGCTGTGGCGGCTATGTGGTGGGGCAGACGGTGAAGCTGCTCAAGGAGCACCGGCTGCTGGATGACACCGATGTGGTGATCTTTGACGTGCTGGGCGACGTGGTGTGCGGCGGCTTCGCGGCCCCGTTGCAGCATGCGGACCGGGCGGTGATCGTCACCGCCAACGACTTCGACAGCATCTTTGCGATGAACCGGATCGTGGCCGCCATTCAGGCGAAGGCGAAGAACTATGACGTGCGGCTCGGCGGGGTGATCTGCAACCGCTCGGCCGGCACCGATCAGGTGGACAAGTTCACGGCTGCCATCGGCATGGATATCCTGGCGCATTTCCCGGATCTCGACGTGATCCGCCGCTCGCGGCTGAAGAAATCGACCTTGTTCGAGATGGAGTTCTCGCCGGAGCTGGAGGCGGTGCAGCAGAGCTATCTGAAGCTTGCCGCCCAGCTTTGGGCCGGCACCCCGGATCGCAGCCCGGCGCCGTTGCGTGACCGGGATATCTTTGACCTGTTGGGGTATGATTGATGTCCGACATTGCGGTGAACACCAGCTACACCCGGACGCGCGGTCAGCTTGAAGAGTATTTCGACCGCACGGCGGCGTCTGCCTGGGCGAAGCTGACCTCGGATGCGCCGGTCTCCGGTGTGCGGGCGAAGGTGCGGGCGGGGCGGGATCAGACGCGGGCCAATCTGCTGTCGTATCTGCCGGATGATCTGCGCGGCAAGCGGGTGCTGGATGCCGGTTGCGGCACGGGGGCGCTTGCCATCGAGGCGGCGCGGCGTGGGGCTGAGGTGATCGCGGTTGATCTGGCGGGCTCGCTGCTGGAGCTCGCCAAGACGCGGCTGCCGTCTGATCTGGGCTCCGGCTCGGTGACGTTCCATGCCGGCGACATGCTGAGCGAGGCGCATGGGCATTTCGACCATGTGGTCGCGATGGACAGCATCATCCACTATCACGGTGCCGACATGGTGCGGGTGCTAAGCGGCTTTGCCGCGCGCACGCGGGGCTCGGTGCTGTTCACCATTCCGCCGCAGAACGCGCTGCTGTTCGTCAAGCTGGGCGTGGGGCGGCTGTTTCCGAGTGCCGATCGCAGCCCGCAGATCCGCCCGATCAGCCCCAAGGCGTTGGGCCGGTTGATCGGCCAGGAGGCAGCGCTGGGCGGGTTCCGGCTGGGCCGGACCGCGCGGGTGGACACCGGCTTCTACATCTCCCAGGCGATGGAGCTCGTGCGGCGATGAGCAATGTTGCGGTGGCCCTCAACAACCGTCTGGCCCGGCAATGGGCGAAGCTCGGCACGCGGTTTCTGCCGTTTGCCGATGTGGTGACGGAGGAGTTGCCGCTGTCGCGGCTGCTGCGGCTGTCGCTGTTCCAGGTGACGGTTGGGATGGCCGCCGTGCTGCTGATCGGCACGCTGAACCGGGTGATGATCGTGGAGCTGGGCATGAGCGCCTGGCTGGTGGCGGTGATGGTGTCGCTGCCGCTGGTGTTCGCCCCGTTGCGCACGGTGATCGGGCACAAATCCGACAATCACCGCTCGGCTTTGGGCTGGAAGCGCGTGCCGTATCTGTGGTTCGGCACGATGGCGCAGTTTGGCGGGCTTGCGATCATGCCGTTCGCGCTGATCGTGCTGTCCGGCGACAGCACGGGGCCTGCGATTGTGGGCCAGCTTGGGGCGGGGCTTGCGTTTCTGCTGGTGGGGGCCGGGCTGCACACGGTGCAGACGGTGGGGCTGGCGCTTGCCACCGACCTTGCGCCCAAGCGCGCGCATGGCAAGGTGGTGGTGCTGATGTGCGTCATGCTGCTGCTGGGCATGGTGGTGTGTGCCGCTCTGTTCGGCCTGCTGCTGGCGCGGTTCAGTGAGGTGCGGCTGATCCAGGTGATCCAGGGCACCGCCGCGGTGACGCTGATTTTGAACACCATCGCCCTGTGGAAGCAGGAGCCGCGCGATCCGTCCCGCACCCGTGGTGGTGTGGCACGGCCGGGCTTTGCGCAGTCCTGGCAGGCCTTTGCCCAGGGCGGGCATGCGATCCGCAGGCTGGTGGTGGTGGCGCTGGGCACGGCCGCGTTCAGCATGGAGGATATTCTGCTGGAGCCGTATGGCGGGCAGATCCTGCATCTGTCGGTGGGCTCGACCACGGCGTTGACCGCGTTGCTGGCGGTGGGCGGGCTGGGCGGGCTTGCGGTTGCGGCCCTGGCCACGCGGCGCGGCTTTCATCCGTATCTGCTGGCGGCCGCGGGGTTGATGACCGGGGTTGTGGCGTTCAGCGCGGTGATCTTCGCGCAACCCTTTGCCTCCGCCACGTTGTTTGGCATCGGCACCACGCTGATCGGGCTTGGGGCCGCGCTGTTCTCGGTCGGCACGCTGATGGCCACGATGGGCCAGGCGCGGGAAGGCCAGGTTGGTCTTGCGCTCGGTGCCTGGGGGGCGGCCGAGGCGACCTCGGCCGGTCTTGCCATCGCCTGCGGCGGCATTCTGCGCGATGTGATCTCTCATTTTGCGATGTCCGGCACGTTTGGCGACGTGCTGGCCAATCCGGCCACCGGATATGCCGGCGTCTATCATCTCGAACTCGCCATGCTGTTTGCCACGCTGGTGGCACTCGGCCCGCTGGTGCAGCGGCTGCGTCCGGGCCTGGCCCCGGGCGTTGGCGCCCGAACCGGCGTGCTTGCCGCTCCGCTTTCTGCTCCCTTGACCGCCTCGCTTCCGCTCAGCCCCTCTCACTCGTGAGGTCGTGACATGCAAAACGCTTCTTCTTATTTCGATGTCGCCCAGATGACGCTGTATCTGTTCTGGATCTTCTTTGCCGGCCTGATCATCCATATCCGCCGCGAGGATCATCGCGAGGGCTTCCCGCTGGTCTCCGACCTGCCCGGGCGGGTGCCGCTGGAGGAGACCGGCATGCTGGTGCCGAAGGCGAAGGTCTTCAGCCTCAATGACGGCACGACGGTGCTGGCGCCGCGTCTTGAGGCGCCGGAGGCCGAGCCGAAGGCGGCGCCTTCGGCCAGCTTCCCGGGTGCGCCGCTGGAGCCCACCGGTGATCCGATGATCGATGGCGTGGGGCCTGCCTCCTATGCGATGCGCCGTGAGATCGCCGATGTGATGTGGGAGACCGGTGCGCCGCGCATCGTGCCGACCCGGGTCGATCCGAGCTTTCAGGTGGCGGCCGAGGATCCTGATCCGGTTGGCATGGATGTGCTGGGCTGTGACGGCGAGGTGGCCGGCAAGGTGGTCGATTGCTGGATGGACCGCTCCGAGACGGTGCTGCGCTTCGTCGAGGTGGCGGTGGCGTCCAATGGCCGCCATGTGCTGCTGCCGGCCACGATGATGGTGATCTCGACCAGCGACAGGCGGGGCGTGAAGCTGCGCCAGATCAAGGTGCGCTCGATCACGGCGGCGCAGTTTGCCAACGTACCGGGCCTGGCCAATCCGGATCAGATCACCCGCCGCGAGGAGGACCGGATCTACGGCTACTTCGCCGGCGGCACGCTGTATGCCACACCTGACCGCACGGAGCCGTTGCTGTGACGCACGCCGATCAGAAGCATTACGACGCGGATGAGCCGGTGCGTGGGCTGCCGGCGCGTCTGCCGAAAGGGGAGGGCCTGTTGTGGCAGGGCTCGCCGCGCTGGTTCGACCTGGCACGGCGCTGCTTTCACCTGCAGGGCATTGCGATCTACTTCGCGGTGATGCTGAGCTGGAACGTGGTCTCGGCGCTGTATGACGGCCAGACTGCGCTGGATGTGGCGCGCTCGCTTGTGGTGTTTGCCGGCGTGTCGGCGTTCGTGATGGTGGTGGTGGCGGTGCTGTCCTGGGCGATCGCCAGGACGACGGTCTACAGCATCACGACCCGGCGTGTGGTGATCCGCGCGGGTGTGGCGATGCCGAAGACGGTGAATCTGCCGTTTGCAAGGCTGGATCGGGCGGATGTGAAGCTGACCGCCTCGGGCGCTGGCGACATCGTGCTGACGCCGCTGCCGGAGGACCGCATCGCCTATCTGGTGCTGTGGCCGCATCTGAAGGCGTTCCAGCTCAGCCATGTGCGGCCGATGCTGCGCTCCATCCCGGACGCGGCTGGGGTGGCGCAGATACTGGGCACGGCGATGGAAGCCGAGCTGGCCCGGCTTGATGTGGCGCTGACCACAGGCCCGGCCTTGATTGATCCCGCTCAGCCGATCGGGTCCAACAATCCACCGCGTTCGCCCGTCCGTCCGGCCCGTGCCGGCCAGGCGCCAGCGGCTGCATGACATCAACCGTTCATGGAGGGGAGTCCATGTGCATGACGAAAAGATACGCTTTAGCACCACCCATACTTGCCGCCCTGCTGTTGCTGGGCGGACAGGCTCTGGCTGCCACCACGGATCGGGGCAGTGTGATCGCCAGCCGGGATCTGCGGTTTGCCGATCGGCCGGATGGCGGGGTGGAGGTGACCAATGCCGCCACCGGCGAGGTGGTCCGCGAGCTTGATCGCGGTTCGCACAATTTTGTCCGCGCGCTGATGCGCGGCCTGGTGCAGGCGCGGCTGCATGAAAGCATCGGTCCTGAGATTCCGTTTCGCCTGACGGCGTTCTCGGATGGTCAGCTGGTGCTGGATGATCCGGCGACCCATCGCAGCATCGAGTTGGAGGCGTTTGGCCCCACCAATGCCGGTGATTTTGTCGAAATGCTGCCGCTCAAGCGCGTGGCCACGGGAGAGACCCCATGAATCTGAATGTTCTGCTGGGCCGCGAGACGGTTCAGGCGATGGTCGATATCGAGATCGAGAAGACCCAGGAAAGCTTTCACGCCTATGCGGTGCCGGCGAATTTCGTGGCGCATGAGGGCGATGAGGTGTGGCTGCACGGCGTTCCCACCGACATCGCGTTCGGCACCCAGATGGTGATGCAGTGCCGCGCCACCGTGCACCGGGCCAATGCGCTGGGCCGGGCCTGGACGCGCTTCACCAGCCTGTTCGAGCTGACCGAGCTGTATGAGGTGGGGTTTCAGCCCAAGGATGCGATCGACAACGGGTTTGTGACGAGGAGCGCAGCATGAGCGCCAGTGTTGCCGCCGGCGCTGCCGGCATGGATCTGAGCAATCGCCGGGTGAACGAGGCGACCCGCATGGCGCAGCGCGACACGCTGCTGACGCCGCGCTTCTACACCACCGATTTCGCAGCGATGGACACGCTGGATGTGGAGAGCGTGCGCGCCGATTGGGACGAGCTGCTGGCGGAGATGCGCGCTGACCCGAACCGGCGGCATTTCATCCGCGATGAGCGCTTCGATGCGGTGGATGTGGATGGCATGCCCGCCAAGCTGCGGCAGGATTTCATCGATTTCCTGGTGAGCTCGGTGACCGCCGAGTTCTCCGGCTGTGTGCTGTATGCCGAGATCAAGAAGCGCATCACCAACGAGGATGTGCGCGAGCTGTTCGCCTTCATGACGCGGGACGAGGCGCGCCATGCCGGCTTCATCAACGACACGCTAAAGGATTTCGGCGTGGGGGTGGATCTGGGTTTTCTGACCAAGGCGAAGAAATACACGTTCTTCCAGCCGAAATTCATCTTCTATGCGACGTATCTGTCCGAGAAGATCGGCTATGCGCGTTACATCACGATTTTCCGGCATCTGCAGAAGAGCCCGGAATTCATGATCCATCCGATCTTTGGCTGGTTTCAGGAGTGGTGCAACGACGAGTTCCGCCATGGCGAGGCGTTTGCCCTGCTGATGCGGGCCAACCCGAAATACCACACGGGGCTGAACGTGCTGTGGATCCGCTTCTTCGTGCTGGCGGTGTTTGCCACCATGTATGTGCGCGACCATGCCCGCCACGAGTTCCACACAGCGCTTGGCATCGACCCGGATGACTATGATTTCAAGGTGTTCCGCCTGACATCGGAGATCAGCAAGCAGTGTTTCCCGATCACGCTCGATCTGGAGCATCCCGCGTTCCGCCGTGGGTTGCAGCGCCTGCTGCGGGCATCCGTTGGGATTTCGGCGGCCAAGCAGCAGGGCGGTGTGGTGGGGTTTGCCAAGCGGGTTGGCTATTCGGCGATGGCGGCTGTGAGTTTCGCCAGGCTTTATCTGCGCCCGGTGCATCGGCACACCCTGCCCGCGCGTATCCGTTTGGCTCCGGTCTGGTAGAGGCAAGCATGTCGATGGTTCTGTGGCCTGTGGCGAGTGCGTTGTTTGTCTGGTGGTTTGCCACCGGGCTGATCGTGGTGCTCGACCATCTGCCACAGGCCAGCTTCCGCTGGAGCATGCTCGGCGCCACGCTGCTGGCCGGGTATGGGTTTCATGTGCTGGCCTCGGTGGGCGCTGACACCACGGTGCATGGCGCCTATGTCGGGTTCCTGTGTGCGATCGCGATCTGGGCGTGGCAGGAGATGAGCTTCCTGATGGGGTTCATCACCGGGCCGAGCCGCAGCCCGTGCCCGCTTGGGGTGCGCGGTTTTGCGCGCTTCATGCACGGCGTGTCCGTGGTGATCTACCATGAGGCGGCGATCGTGGCCGGCGGTGTGGCGATCTGGGCGATCAGCCTGGGGGATGCCAACCGGACGGCGCTTTGGACCTATCTGATCCTGTGGGGGATGCGGGTTTCGGCGAAGCTCAACCTGTTTGCAGGTGTTCGCAATGTCAGCGAAAGGTTTCTGCCGCCACATCTGGCCTATCTGGGTGGCTTTTTTCATCAGCGCCCGATGAACGCGCTGATGCCGATCTCGATCAGCCTGGGCAGTGTTCTGGGCGTGATCCTGGTGCAGCGTGCCGGCAGCCCCGATGCCGGTGCGTATCTGACCACGCAGTACGTGCTGCTGGCCACGATGGTGATACTTGGGGTGATCGAGCACTGGTTCCTGGTGGTGCCGGTGCCGTTCGAGGAGTTGTGGAGTTGGTATCTGCGCGCCCGCAGCAAGGCGCCGCCGTTGCCGATGATTGCCGCGTCCGACCCGGTTTCGGCCGGACCGTCGCCCCAATTGAACGCGTCCTGAGGAGCAAGTCATGGACTACGAGAATTTCTTCGCCAAGCAGCTGGACGGGCTTCGCCGGGAAGGCAATTACCGGGTGTTTGCCAATCTGGAGCGCAAGGCCGGACAGTTCCCGCGCGCGCATCGCCACACGGCCTCGGGTGGGCATGAGGTCGCGGTTTGGTGCTCGAACGACTATCTGGGCATGGGCCAGCATCCGGCGGTGATCGCCGCCATGCACCAGGCGCTGGATGCCTGCGGGGCCGGGGCTGGGGGCACGCGCAACATCGCGGGGACCAACCGCCATCATGTGGAGCTGGAGGCCGAGCTTGCCGATCTGCATGGCAAGGAGCAGGCGCTGCTGTTCACCTCGGGCTATGTGTCCAACTGGGCTGCGATCTCCACGCTGGCCTCGCGGCTGCCCAACTGTGTTATTCTGTCGGATGCGCTGAACCATGCCTCGATGATCGAGGGGATGCGGCACAGCCGGGCGCAGATCGTGGTGTGGAAGCACAACGACATGGCGGATCTGGAGGCCAAGCTGGCCGCGGTGGAGCCGGGGCGGGCCAAGCTGATCGCCTTTGAGAGCGTGTATTCGATGGATGGCGACATCGCCCCGATCGGCGAGATCTGTGATCTGGCCGACAAGTATCAGGCGATGACCTATCTGGACGAGGTGCATGCGGTGGGCATGTATGGGCCGCGCGGGGGCGGTGTGTCCGAGCGTGACGGGGTGGCGCATCGTGTGGATGTGATCGAGGGCACGCTGGGCAAGGCGTTCGGCGTGGTGGGCGGCTATATCGCGGCGTCGGCTGCGCTGTGCGACTTCGTGCGCAGCTTTGCCTCCGGCTTCATCTTCACCACGGCGTTGCCGCCGCTGGTGGCGGCGGGAGCGGTGGCGTCGATCCGGCATCTGAAGACGAGCAGCGTGGAGCGGGAGCTGCAGCAGACGCGCGCGGCCCAGCTGCGCCGCATGCTGGATGCGGCGGGCGTGCCGCATCTGGACAATCCGAGCCATATCGTGCCGGTGATCGTGGGCGATCCGGTGCAGTGCAAGCAGCTGAGCGACACGCTGCTGGACGAGTATGGGGTGTATGTGCAGCCGATCAACTATCCGACGGTGCCGCGCGGCACCGAGCGGCTGCGCCTGACGCCGGGGCCGATGCATTCGGAGGCCGATATGGCGTATCTGGTGCAGGCCTTGTCGTCGATCTGGGCGGCGCTGCACCTCAAGCGTGCGGCCTGAGTCTGGTCCGGCGCGAGACACGGGCTGGTGTCATGACCGCGTGATTGACACAAGGTCCGTGCCGCGCGCGGATTGGTTGTGGCGGCCGCTTGTTTCGGCTCGGCTGACATCGTTAGATGGGGTTCATGTGGATTGGCTGGGCTGCAATGCCCGGTAAACTGCGCTGGCATGAGAGTTGCGGTATCTTTTGTGTCAAAACAGGTTTACAGTCTGGCTGTCAGGTCTGCCACACGTCCTGAATTTTGTGATTGGTCATAAGCGATGTCCGGAATTGCCGTCTCGCAGCCTGATGTTACCCTGCTCCTGGATCTGGACGGTGTGATCCGCCGTGCCACGCTGGCCGATGGCCTGCCGGCCGAGGCGGAGCAGCGTTGGATCGGCATGCCGTGGGTCGACACCGTGGCCGAGGGTGCCAGCGAGAAGGTGGAGCGCATTCTGAAGGATGCGCGCACGCTGGGTGTGTGCGCCTATCGCATGGTCAATCAGCGCTTTCCCAACGGGCTGGAACTGCCGGTGGAGTATTCCACGATCCGGCTGGGCGAGGATGAGGGTCTGCTTGCGATCGGCAAGAACCAGCAGACGGTGACCGAGCTGCAGAGCCGTCTGTTGGCGGCACAGCAGGCGCGCGAGCAGGATTACTGGAAGCTGCGCGACGTTGAGACGCGCTATCGCCTGTTGTTCGAGACCTCCAACGAGGTGGTGCTGGTGCTGCGCTCCGAGGGGTTGCGCATCGTGGAGGCCAATCTGGCGGCGTTGCGGGCGCTGAGCCTGGCGCCGGGGCAGGATTTTGTGCCTGAGCTGATCCCGACCGAGCAGGAATTGCTGCGCGCGATGCTGTCGCGGGTGCGTCAGCAGGGGCGTGCGCCGGGCATTGTGGTGCATCTGGGCGGTGATCGCGCGGCGTGGACGGTGCGCGGTTCGCTGCTGTCGAACGATCAGCAGGAGGTCTATCTGCTGCAGCTGTCGCCGATGGTCACACCGGTGGCGAGCCTGAACGCGCCGCAGAGCAGGCCGGCGCGCGCTGAGCGCCCGGGCGTTCCGGTGGAGGATCTGCTGGACCGGGTGCCGGACAGTTTTGTGGTGATCGACCAGAACGGGGTGATCCTGCGCGCCAATCCGGCGTTTCTGGATCTGGTGCAGATGAGCAGCGAGGGCTCGGTGCTCGGTGAGAAGCTGAGCCGCTGGTTTGCGCGCCCTGGCGCGGACATGGCGGTGCTGCTGGCGACCGTGCGCCGGCATCGCTATGTGCGGCTGTTCGCAACCACGGTGCAGGGTGAGCTGTCCACCGAGGTTGAGGTGGAGATCTCGGCG
This sequence comes from uncultured Rhodospirillales bacterium, assembly GCA_903924855.1. Lineage (GTDB taxonomy): Bacteria > Pseudomonadota > Alphaproteobacteria > Acetobacterales > Acetobacteraceae > CAIQQQ01. Next base: position 45,172 of record CAIYCW010000107.1, read on the forward strand.
GCCGGCAATGCCGAGACCCAGCCGCGTTATATCGGATTGCTGATCCGTGACGTGTCGCGCCGGGTGAAGCAGAACGCCGCGAGCCCGCCCAGTCCCGCCATCTTAAAGGGCGGTAACACTCTGCTTGCAGCTTTGGGCGCGATGGCCGATGATCTTGGGCAGACCTCTCTGCCTACGCTCATCAAGGAAACGGTGAGCCTGGTGGAAAAACACTTCATCGAGGCAGCCCTGGAACGCTCAGACGGCAATCGGACGGCGACAGCTGAGTTGCTTGGTCTCAGCCGACAAAGTCTTTACCTGAAGCTGAACCGGTATGGCCTGGATGGAGCACATCAGGCGGTACCAGGCGATGAGTCTTGATGCTGAGCAGAATGCAGGACGGCACTTGATCCTGCAGCGCGTGGCCGTTTCGCCGGAATTCGGCAAGGCGACGCTGGAGAACTGCGAGCGCGAGCAGATCCATCTGGCTGGTTCCATCCAATCGCATGGCGCGTTGATGATCCTGCGTGAGCCGGAGTTGGTGATCAGCCAGGCCAGCGCCAATCTCGGACAGTTCCTGCGCTTTGATGACGGGCCGTGCCTGGGGCTTGGGCTTGATGTTGTGGCGCCGCAGATCGAGGCGGCGCTGCGCGAGCTGGAGGGGGAGGCGCTCGACACGATCCCGATGGCGCTGCGCTGTGAGCATGATGGCGCAGGCGCGCTGGATCTGATCGTGCATCGGCCGGCGAGTGGCGGCTTGCTGGTTGAGATCGAACATGCGGGGGCAGGTCTGTCCCTGTCCGGGCCGGTGGAATCGGGCCTGCGCAGCATCGTGGCCGCGGCGACCCTGCCCGCGCTGTGCGATGAGACGGCCTGGGTGTTTCGCGAGATCACCGGCTATGACCGGGTGATGGTCTATCGGTTTGATGAGGAAGGCCATGGGGAGGTGGTGTCCGAGCAGCGGCGCGCCGATCTGGAGGCGCTGCTGGGCAACCGCTATCCGGCTTCCGACATCCCGCAGATCGCCCGCAAGCTGTATATCCGCAGCCGCACGCGGGTGCTGGTGGATGTGAACTACACGCCGGTTGCGATCGAGCCGCGCCATGCGCCGGACACCGGGGCGGAGCCGGACATGTCGCTGTGCGTGCTGCGCAGCCCGTCGCCGATCCATGTGCAGTATCTGAAGAACATGGGCGTGCGGGCCACGCTGGTGATCTCGTTGTTGGTCAACAACAAGCTCTGGGGGCTGATCTCCTGCCATCATTACGCGCCGCGCGAGATGGGGTTTGAGCAGCGCGCGGTGTGCGAGTTTCTGGCCGAGGCGGTGGCGACGCGCATCGCGGCGCTGGAGAGCTTCGTGCAGAGCCAGGTGGAATTGGCGGTGCGCCGCATCGAGCAGCGCATCATCGAGGCGATCGCGCGGGAGGGTGATTGGCGGGTGGCGTTGTTCGACGGCACGCGCGCGCTGCTGGGCCCGCTTGGGGCGACCGGGGCGGCTTTGCTGTTCGATGGGCAATGCCTGACGGTGGGTGAGGTGCCGGGCACGCAGAAGTTGCGCGAGCTGGGGCAATGGCTGGACAACCAGGTGCAGGCCGGCATTCCGCGCTCCACGGTGTTCGCCACCACGGCGCTGTCGATCGATGATCCGCGCTTCGTGCCGATTGCCGATGTGGCGAGCGGGCTTGCCGCGGTCAGCGTGTCGGCGACGCCTGGGGAATATCTGCTGTGGTTCCGGCCCGAGCAGGTGCGCACCGTGACCTGGGGTGGTGATCCGAACAAGCCGATGGAGATCGGGGCGTCGGTGGCTGATCTGTCACCGCGGCGATCGTTCGCGCAGTGGCATCAGCGTGTGGTGGGAACCTCGGCCGCCTGGTCGGCGGCGGAGCTGACCGCGGCACGGCTGATCGGCGAGACGCTGACCGATGTTGTGCTGCAGTTCCGCGCGGTGCGGCTGCTGATTGCCGAGGAGCAGCTGATCGAGGTGTCGCGCGATGTGGCATCGGCCGATCTGCCGGTGCTGATCGCCAATCAGAACGGGCGGCTGTTGCAGAGCAATCCGGCGTTTCAGGCGCTGTTGCCGCAGGGTGTGCCGGCGCCGCAGCATCTGGATGAATTGCCCGAGCTGTTTCATGAGCCGGGCGATATTCACAGGCGGCTTTCGGATCTGCGGGTCTCCCAGCGCACCTGGCGCGGCGAGGCGCTGCTGAAGCTGGGTGAGGAGGAGCATCGCGCCATGCTGGTGCGGGCCGATCCGGTGTTTGCGGCACCTGACCGGGTGCTGGGCTATATCGTGTTGTTCACCGACCTCACCGAGCGCAAGGAGGCCGAGCGGGCGCGGCGGCTGTTCCAGGAGGGGATTGCCGAGGGGCAGCGCAAGGCGGCGGCTCGGCTGGAGACCCAGGCCGGGGTGACGGCGCGCAATCTGCTGGCGTCGATGCTGGAGAATGCGCAGCTGGCGGCGATGGAGATCACCGACGGGGTGGACGCTTTGGGCATGGCATATCGGCTGGAGAGCGTGCGCGCCTCGATGCAGCGTGCCTCCGAGATGCTGGAACGGCTGCTGCGCCACGCTGCCCGGCCGGATTGAGTGGTGGCGGCTGGTGGGATTTCGGCCCGGATGGCGCAGGCCACGCGGGATCTGCACGCGGCGGCCGAAGGCAGCGGCGTGGTGGCGCAGATGCTGCGCGGCAGCATCACGCGGGCGGGCTATGTGCTGTATCTGCGCAATCTGCTGCCGGCCTATCTGGCGCTGGAGTCAGGGCTGGTGCGGCATCGGGACAGCCTGTTGATCGGGCCGATCTGCCTTGCCGAGACGTTCCGCGTGGCGCCGTTGCAGGCTGATCTGGCGGCGATCGCGGGGCCGGGCTGGGCCGATCTGGCGGTGCTGCCGGAGGCTGCCTCCTATGCGGCGGCGATCGATGCGGCGGGCGATGGCGATGGCGCGCTGCTGCTGGCGCATGCCTATACGCGGGTGCTGGGCGATCTCAGCGGCGGGCAGATGCTGGCGCGGGTGATGGCCGGTCTGTTCGGGCTGGGTCCACTGTCGTTGCAGTTTTATCGGTTTCCTGAGATTGCCGATCTGGCCGGGTTCAAGGCAGGCTACCGCGCGCGGCTGGACGAGTCGGGGGCGATGCTGGCCTGTACGGCGCGGGTGATTGACGCGGCGCGTTCGGCGTTCGAGCACAACATCGCCCTGTCCGAGGCGGTGGCCGGGGCGGTTGCGGTCTGTGAAAGAGAGATGGAGTAGGCATGACGCTCGCGTTCCCGTTTTCCGCCATTGCCGGGCAGGAAGAGATGAAACAGGCGATGCTGCTCGCCGCCACCGATCCGGGGATTGGCGGTGTGCTGGCGTTCGGTGATCGCGGCACCGGCAAATCGACGGCGGTGCGGGCGCTGGCGGCGCTGCTGCCGCCGATGCAGGCGGTGGCGGGGTGCCGGTATCGCTGTGATCCGGCGCAGGTCTCACGGCTGTGCTCCGAGTGCCAGGCGCGTCTGGCGCAGGGCGCGCTTCCGGTGGAGACGGTGGCGGTGCCGGTGGTGGATCTGCCGTTGGGGGCGAGCGAGGACCGGGTGGTGGGGGCGCTGGATCTGGAGCGCGCGCTGTCCCGCGGGGAGAAGGCGTTCGAGCCGGGGCTGCTGGCGCGGGCCAATCGCGGCTTTCTGTATGTGGATGAGGTGAACCTGCTGGAGGATCACCTGGTTGATCTGCTGATCGATGTGGCGGCGTCCGGCGAGAATGTGGTGGAGCGCGACGGTTTGAGCGTGCGCCATCCGGCGCGCTTCGTGCTGGTGGGCAGCGGCAATCCGGAGGAGGGCGAGCTGCGGCCGCAGCTGCTGGACCGGTTCGGCCTGTCGGTGGAGGTGAAAACGCCGACCGATCTGGCCACGCGGATCGACGTGGTGCGCCGGCGTGATGCGTTCGACCGCGATCCGCAGGGGTTTGTGGAGGGCATGCGGGCGGCTGATCTGGCGTTGCAGGCGCAGATCCTGGCGGCGCGGGCGAGGCTGGCATCGGTGGAGGTGCCGGATGCGGTGCTGGAGGATGCGGCGCGGCTGTGCATTGCCCTTGGCACCGATGGGCTGCGCGCGGAGCTGACGCTGATGCGCACGGCGCGGGCGCTGGCGGCGCTGCGCGAGCTTGCGTGCGTGACGCGGGCGGAGTTGCTGCAGATCGCGCCGTCTGCCTTGCGGCATCGGCTGCGGCGCAACCCGCTGGATGATGCGGGCTCCACCACGCGGGTGGCGCGGGCGATCTCGGAGCTGTTCGGCGCATGACGCAATCCGCGTCCGCCGACGCGGCGCTGGCCTGCGCGATGCTGGCCGTCGATCCGCTGGGGTTGGGCGGGATGGTGTTGCAGGGCGGGCCTGGGCCGGGGCGCGATGCGGTGCTGGCGCTGCTGCGCGCGGGGCAGGCGGCGGATGCGCCGTTTCGGCGGATGCCGATCGGGATTTCCGACTCACGGCTGCTGGGCGGCATTGACCTTGGCGCCACGTTGCGCGCCGGCACGCGGGTGGCTGAGCGCGGCCTGCTGGCGGAGGCGGATGGCGGGCTGGTGATTGTGGCGATGGCCGAGCGGCTGGCGCCGATGGTGGCAGCACAGCTGTGCCTGGTGCTGGATTCGCATCTGGTGCGGGTGGCGCGTGACGGGGTGGAGATGCAGCACCAGGCGCGCATCGCCTGTGTGGCGCTGGATGAGAGTGTGGGCGCGGATGAGGCGGTGCCTGCGACATTGCGCGACCGGCTGGCCTTCACCGTCTCGGCCGAGGCCGGCGTGGATGAGGGAGCGGCGTTCGAGGCCGGGGCGATTGCCCGCGCGCGTGCCGCCTTGCCTTCGGTGGAGACGCCGGAGGAGATGGTGACGGCGATCACCGCCACGGCGCTGGCGTTGGGCGTATGGTCGTTGCGGCCTTCGTTGCTGGCGCTGCGGGCGGCGCGGGCGATGGCGGCGTTGCGTGGGGCGGATGCGGTCGGGGCCGAGGATGCGGCGCTGGCGGCGCGGCTGGTGCTGGCGCCACGGGCCACGCGGCTGCCGGAGGCGGAGCCGGAGGTGACGCCGGAGCAGGAGGCATCGCCGCCGCCGGAGGATCAGCCGGAGGAGGCGGCGCAGACCGAGCCGCGCGACGGGCCGATGCAGGACCGGGTTCTGGATGCCGCCCGGGCCGCCATTCCCGCCGATCTGCTGGCGCAGCTTGCGGCCGGTGCGGCGCGGGCGGCGCGGGCGCGTGGGGCCGGCAAATCGGGGGCGATGCAGAAATCCGCCTCGCGCGGCCGGCCGGGGCCGGTGCGGCGGGGCATGCCGGGGCCGCGGGCGCGGCTCAATCTGATCGAGACGTTGCGGGCCGCGTCTCCCTGGCAGCGTCTGCGCGGCAACGCGCCGGGCTCGGGCGAACGGTTGCAGCTGCGGCCGGATGATTTTCAGGTGACGCGGTTCAAGCAGCGGCGTGAGACGACGACGATCTTTGTGGTGGATGCCTCGGGCTCGCTGGCGGCCAACCGGTTGCCGGAGGCGAAGGGGGCGGTCGAGCTGTTGCTGGCGGAATGCTATGTGCGGCGCGATCAGGTGGCGTTGATCGCGTTTCGCGGGGCGCGGGCCGATCTGCTGTTGCCGCCGACACGCTCGCTGGTGCGGGCCAAGCGCAGCCTGCGCCAGCTGCCGGGCGGGGGTGGCACGCCGCTGGCGGCGGGGCTGATGGCGGCGGCGGATCTGGCTTCGGCGATCGCGCGGCGTGGCGGCACGCCGGCGGTGGTGGTGCTGACCGATGGCAGCGCCAATGTGGCGCTGGATGGCAGCCAGGGGCGCGCCCGGGCCGGGGAGGATGCGCGGCTGGCGGCACGGGTGCTGGCGGCCACCGGCACGCGGGTGCTGCTGGTCGATACGTCGCAGCGGCCGCAGGCGGCGGCGCGGGCGGTTGCCGATGCGATGGCGGCGGCCTATCTCGCATTGCCGGTGGCGGATGCAACACGGCTGTCGCGCGCGGTGCAACAGGCGTTGCCCGCCGCATGATCGGGGGCGCATGTCGATGAGCAACGCCTTGGACTGGGCACGGGACGGGGCGGATTGGCCGAACCGGACGGCGAGCCGATTTGTGCAGGCGGGCGGGTTTTCCTGGCACGTGCAGGTGGCGGGGCAGGGGCCGGTGCTGCTGCTGCTGCATGGCACGGGGGCGTCCACCCATTCCTGGCGGGATGTGCTGGGGCTGCTGGCGCGGGATTTCACCGTGGTGGCGCCGGATCTGCCGGGCCATGGCTTCACCGCGACGCCGGGTGGTTCGATGATGTCGCTGCCCGGGATGGCGCGGGGTGTGGCCGCCCTGGTGCGGGCGTTGGGGATGGTGCCGGAGATTGCGGTGGGCCATTCGGCGGGGGCTGCGATTCTGGCGCGGATGGTGATTGACGGCTTGATCGCGCCGCGCCTGCTGGTGAGCCTGAACGGCGCCATTCTGCCGCTGCCGAGCATGCCGGCGGAGATCTTCTCGCCGCTGGCGCGTGCCCTGGTGTCGCTGCCGTTGCTGCCGCGGCTGGCGGCGTGGCAGGCGGGGCGGGAGAATGCGGTGGAGCGGCTGCTGCAGGGCACCGGATCGACACTCGATGCGCGGGGCGTGGCGCTTTATCGCCGTCTGGTGTCGAGCCCGGGGCATGTGGCGGGGGCGCTTGCGATGATGGCGCAGTGGAATCTGCGCGAGCTGGCGCGCGACCTGCCGCGGCTGGTGCTGCCGGTGGTGCAGATTGTGGGCAGTGGCGATCGGACGATTCCGCCGGCCGATGCGCAGCGCCTGTGCCGGATGCTGCCGGATGCGCGGGTGATCAGCCTGTCGGGACTTGGGCATCTGGCGCATGAGGAGGCGCCGGCGGAGACGGTGCGGCTGATCCGCGAGGCGGCATTGGGATGAGCGCCTGGTTTGGCGATGGGACGATGTTTGCGCTGATCCTGGCGCTGACGGTGATCGAAGGTGGGGCGCTGGTGCTCTGGCATCGGCGCACCGGGCGGGGGTTGGCGGCGCTGGATGTGGTGTTTCATCTGGCGGCGGGGGGGTTTTTGCTGCTGGCGGCGATTCTGGCGCTGCGCGGGGCGTGGTACGGGCTGACCGGGCTGGCACTTGCGGCAGCGGGGCTGTCGCATGCGGTGGATCTGTGGCGGCGGCTGAAAAAGTGACTGTCAACACAATCGGACAATCTTGCGGGTTTTGCGTTTGAGGCTGGCGTGGGCTGTCAGGCTGTGTTTACAGTTGGGCCATGAACACGATGCCGACACGGCCGCTTGCGGTCGACCGCGATGCTCCTTCCCGCCCGCATGCCGTGGTGATCGGCAGCGGCTTTGGCGGGCTGGCGGCGGCGATCCGGCTGGGGGCGCGCGGCTATCGGGTGACGGTGCTGGAGCGCTGCGATCAGCCGGGCGGGCGGGCGCGGGTGTTTCGCCAGGACGGGTTCACCTTCGATGCCGGCCCCACCATCATCACCGTGCCCTATCTGTTCGAGGAGCTGTGGGCGCTGTGCGGGCGCAGCCTGGCTGATGATGTGGATCTGCGGCCGATCGACCCGTTCTACCGGATCCGCTTCGATGACGGGTCGGTGTTCAACTACAGCGGCGATCTGGCGGCGATGAAGGCCGAGATCGCGCGGTTCGAGCCGCGCGATGTGGCGAAATATGACCGGTTTCTGGAGATGAGCCGCCAGGCGTGCCGGCTGGGCTTTGAGGAGCGCGGCCATGTGAGCTTCGCGCGCTGGCAGACCATGGCCGAGATGATTCCGGAGATGCTGGATCAGCAGGCGTATCGCAGCGTCGCTGGCGTGGTGGGCTCCCACTTCCGCAACGAGAAGCTGCGCACCGTGTTCAGCTTTCATCCGCTGCTGATCGGCGGCAATCCGTATTCGGTGTCCTCGATCTATTGCCTGGTGAACCATCTGGAGCGGCATTGGGGCGTGCATTTCGCGATGGGCGGCACGGGGTCGTTGATCGCGGGGATGGTGGGGCTGATCGCGGGGCAGGGCAATGCGATCCGGCTGAACAGCGATGTGGCGGAGATCACGGTGCAGGGCCGGCGCGCCACCGGGGTGCGGCTGGTGGATGGCAGCGTGATCAAGGCGGATCTGGTGGTGTCCAACGCGGACAGCACTTACACCTATCGGCGGCTGCTGCCCGGGCTTGCGCGCAAGCGCTGGACGGATCGGAAGATCGATCGGGCGCGCCAGTCGATGAGCCTGTTTGTCTGGTATTTCGGCACCAACCGGCGCTACGAGGATGTGGCGCATCACACGATGCTGCTGGGTGAGCGGTACAAGACGCTGCTCGACGATATCTTCCATCGCCACAAGCTGGCGGATGATTTCAGCCTGTATCTGCATCGGCCGACCGCCACCGATCCGTCTCTGGCGCCTGCGGGGTGTGATGCGTTCTATGTGCTCTCGCCGGTGCCGCATCTGGACAGCGGGACGGATTGGGCGGCGCAGGCCGAGCCGTATCGCAAGGCGATCGAGCGCTATCTGGAGGACAGCATCCTGCCGGGGCTGAGCCACAGCGTGATCAGCTCACGCGTGATGACGCCGGCGGAGTTCCAGAGCGAGTTGCTGGCGACCAAGGGGGCGGCGTTCGGGCTTGAGCCGCTGATCACCCAGACCGGGTATTTCCGGCCGCACAACAAGAGCGAAGAGCTCGACAATCTGTATCTGGTGGGTGCTGGCACGCATCCGGGGGCGGGTGTGCCGGGTGTGTTGTCGTCCGCCCGGGTGCTCGATGAGGTGGTGCCGCATGCCGCGACTGTTTAACGCGCGCCACGCCGATGCGGCGGATCTGGCGCAGTGCAAGGCGCTGCTGAAGGGCGGCTCGCGCAGCTTTCATGCGGCCTCGCGCATTCTGCCGGCCTCGCTGCATCAGCCGGCCGGTGCGGTCTATGCGTTCTGCCGGCTGGCGGATGATGAGATCGACAACGCGATCGACAATGACGCGGCACCGGGCAGCGGGGCGCATGGCGATGCGAAGGCGGCGCTGGAGCGGCTGCGGCGGAGGCTGGAACTGGCCTATGCGGGCAGCCCGTCCGCTCATCCGGTGGATCGGGCGTTTGCCGATGTGGTCAAGCGCCATGACGTGCCGCGGGCGCTGCCGGAGGCGCTGCTGGAGGGGTTTGCCTGGGATGCCGAGGGGCGGCGCTATGAGACGCTGTCGGATGTGATGGCCTATGCCGCGCGGGTGGCGGGGGCGGTGGGGGCCATCATGGCGGTGCTGATGGACAGGCGCGAGAGTGTGACGCTGGCGCGGGCCTGCGATCTGGGCTGTGCGATGCAGCTGTCCAACATCGCGCGCGATGTGGGCGAGGATGCGCGTGCCGGGCGGCTGTATCTGCCGCGGGACTGGATGCGCGCGGAGGGGCTTGATCCGGAGGCGTTCCTGGCCGATCCGGTGTTCTCGCCTGCGCTTGCGCGGGTGGTGCTGCGGCTGCTGGATGAGGCGGAGGCGCTGTACCGCCGGGCGGATGCCGGGATCGCGGCGCTGCCTTTGGCGTGCCGGCCTGGGATTTTCGCGGCACGGCGGATGTATGCCGAGATCGGCCATACGGTGCGGTTGAAGGGCGGCAATTCGGTGGAGAGCCGGGCGGTGGTGTCCGGCCGGCGGAAACTGGCCTTGCTTGCGCAAAGTGTGGCGCTGTCCGTGGTACCGCATCGGCGGGTGACGGCGCAGGCCCTGCCGGAGACGCAGTTTCTGGTGGATGCGGTGCAGGACGCGCTGCCGCCGCATGCGGCGCTTGGGCGGGTGGGCTTCACGCTGTCCTTGTTTGCGCGGCTGGATCAGCGCGATCACGAGATCGGGCTGCGGGCGGCGCGGGGATGAGCTGGTTCCTGAACTCCGAGCTGATTGTGATGTTCGTGGTGCTGGGCGGGCTGATCTACAATCTGGTTTCGACCAAACGCGAGATAAGGCGCGATCGGGAGAAGGCGGCGCGGGGGGACGAGGGGAAGGAGTAGGGTGTTCTTTTTGTGAAGAAGAGGACGCGCTTATTCTGTTCGGTCCTCGGCGGAGGTGCTTCGCACTTCCGCCCTACGGGGGGGATTGGTGGGTCTTGGGCCCGCCCTATGGCATTTGCCATTTGGTGGACCAGAGGGCCGGGTCGCGCAGTTCCTTGGAGGCGTGGGCCACGATGGCGTCGAACAGGCGTTGGCCCTTGGCGGCGGATGCGGCGTGGGGGTTGCCGATGACGCCGGAACGGGCGCGGCTGCCGATGGCGCGCCAGCGATACACACCATCCGGCATCGGCTCGTCGGAATCCTCGTTGTTGCGGGCGGCGAGCGGGATGCGGTCGACCGCGACCTTTTCGGGGCGCACCGCCATCATCATCGAGGTCTCGGCCTCACAGGCGTGCAGCAGCTTGTCCTGCGTGTCGAGGATCTCGGCGATCGGGCGGGCGGCGGCATACCAGTAGGTGAACTGGATGATCGGCACGCCGAGGCGCGGCGAGAGGTCGTCGGTCAGGCTGCGCATGGCGTTGTCGTTGCCGCCATGGGAGTTGAGCAGGACGATGCGCTTGAAGCCGTGGCGGACGATGGCGGTGCAGATGCCGGTGACCACGGAACAGAAGGTGGCGAGGTCGAGGCTGATCGTGCCGCCGAAGCTCATGTGATGTTCGGAGATGCCGGTCCAGAGCATGGGCAAGGTAAGGGCCGGCTCGCCATGGGCCACGAGATCGGCGGCCAGCCTGGTTGCGATGGTCTCGCCCAGAAGACTGTCGGTCTCGACCGGCAGATGCGGGCCGTGCTGTTCGAGCGAGCCGATCGGCAGGATGACGATGGCGTTGGCCTGCGCGCGTTCGCGCAGCTCATCGGCCCGCAGCTTGCGCCATTCGCTTTCCATGATGGGTCCTGCCTGGTTGGGGGTGGGACGCCTTGTGGCGTCCCACGCTTGGGGTGGAAAGAAATCTTCTTCTTTTTGTGAACAAAAAGAAGCAAAAAAACTTTGCCACTTTGCCTTTGTTAGGCTCGCTTTTGTTCTGCGAGGGCTCGAACGTCATGCGGGGTTGGTGGACAGGATTTTTGCTTCTCTTTCATAAAGAAGGGCTGTTACGAGCCGACTGCGTCGGAGACGCATTTCTTGGTGAAGCTGGTCTTGGCGGCGCCGAACAGCTTCTTGGCGGCGGCCTGGTCGTCGCAGCTCTTGGCGGCGTCGTTCTGGCATTTGGTCATGAAGCTGGTCTTGGCGGCGCCGGCGAGTTTCTTGTCGGCGGCGGTGGTGGTGCAGCTTGCGCCATCGGCCAGGGCAGGCAGGGCGGCAAGGCAGAGCAGGGCGGCGAGAAGGGCGGATTTCATGGCGGCACGTCCCGTGATGCGCGGCGGGCTTAATTGCCCCGACCGTCCTGGCGAGGCTATCGCGTTGTTGCGAGTCCGGCCAGTTTCGTCTCCGTGACCGCGACCGGAAATGGGCTGATATGTCGGCCTGATCGGCATCGGCGTCTTGACGCGGGCGGGCGGATCGCCCAGATGCTGGAAACAGGACCGGTTGGGTCCGGTTAGGGTCAGAGCCATGCTGCGGGTGTCCAAACTTGCTGATTATGCTGTGGTGGTGATGGTGCGCCTGGCGGGCGTGGCAGCACTGGCCTCCAGCTGTGAGGCTGCGGTGCAGACCTCGCCTGCGATCGCGTCCGCCACCGGGGTGCCGGAGCCCACGGTTGCCAAGGTGCTGAAGGCGCTGAGCCTTGCGGGCCTGGTGATCTCGCAGCGCGGCGCGCGGGGCGGGTATCGGCTGCAGCGGCCGCTGGAGGCGGTCTCGATCGCCGAGGTGATCGCCGCCATCGATGGGCCGATCGCGTTGACCGCCTGCGTGGATGGCTCGGCCGGCGGCTGTGAGGTGCGCGGCATGTGCGCCGTGCAGGGGCGGTGGGATCTGGTGAACGATGCCATCCGCCAGGCTTTGTCCAATATCACCTTGGCCGATATGCGCGAGGCCGGCATTCCGGCCTTCCTGCGCGATCTTGCGGCTGCCGAATAGGAATTTTTGATGTCCGACAGCATCACCACCGAGACGATCGACACCGTGGCGGCCCTGGCTGAGGGCGGCTACAAATGGGGATTCTCGACCGATATCGAGATGGACATGGCCCCCAAGGGGCTGAACGAGGACATCATCCGGCTGATCTCGGCGCGCAAGAACGAGCCGGAGTGGCTGCTGGAATGGCGGCTGAAGGCCTATGCGGCGTGGCTGAAGATGGAAGAGCCGGATTGGGCGATGCTGCGCCACGAGCCGATCGACTATCAGGATCTGCATTACTACGCAGCGCCGAAGAAGAAGGCGGGGCCGAAGAGCCTCGATGAGGTCGATCCCGAGCTGCTGAAGACCTATGCCAAGCTGGGCATTCCGCTGAAGGAGCAGGCCTATCTGGCCGGCGTGGAGCCCGAAGAGGGTGCCCGCCCGCAGGTTGCGGTGGATGCGGTGTTCGATAGCGTGTCGGTTGCGACCACCTTCCGCTCCACCTTGGAGAAGGCGGGCGTGATCTTCTGCCCGATTTCCGAGGCGGTGCTGTCGCATCCGGAGTTGGTGCAGAAATATCTGGGCTCGGTGGTGCCGGCGGGGGACAATTACTTCGCGGCGCTGAACTCGGCCGTGTTCACCGATGGCAGCTTCGTGTTCATCCCCAAGGGGGTGCGCTGCCCGATGGAGCTTTCCACCTATTTCCGCATCAATGCGCGCAACACGGGGCAGTTCGAGCGAACGCTGATCGTGGTGGAGGATGGCGGGCACGTCTCGTATCTGGAGGGTTGCACGGCGCCGCAGCGCGATGAGAACCAGCTGCATGCGGCGGTGGTGGAGCTGGTTGCGATGGAGGATGCCTCCATCAAATATTCGACCGTGCAGAACTGGTATCCGGGCGATGCCAACGGTCTGGGCGGGATCTACAATTTCGTGACCAAGCGCGGCGCCTGCCGCGGTGCGCGCAGCAAGATCAGCTGGACACAGGTGGAGACCGGCTCGGCGATCACCTGGAAATACCCGTCCTGCATTCTGCAGGGTGATGGCAGCGTGGGTGAGTTCTATTCGGTGGCGGTGACCACCAACCACCAGCAGGCCGATACCGGCACCAAGATGATCCATATCGGCAAGAACACGTCGAGCACGATCGTCTCGAAGGGGATTTCGGCCGGCCAGTCCAACAACACCTATCGCGGGCTGGTGAAGGTGCTGCCGAAGGCGGAGGGCGCGCGCAACTTCACGCAGTGTGATTCGCTGCTGATCGGCGATCGCTGCGGGGCGCACACCGTGCCGTATATCGAAAGCCGCAACCCGACCGCCAAGCTTGAGCATGAGGCGACGACGAGCAAGATCAGCGATGACCAGCTGTTCTATTGCCGCTCCCGCGGGCTGAGCCAGGAGGATGCGGTGGGCATGATCGTGAACGGGTTCTGCCGCGACGTGCTGAAGGAACTGCCGATGGAGTTCGCGGTCGAGGCGCAGAAGCTGCTGGCGATCTCGCTGGAAGGCTCGGTTGGGTAGGCTGGGCCGCTTGGCGCGGGTGAACGTGCCGGGATGCGGTTCGATGGATTGCTTCGCTGCGCTCGCAATGACGCATTGATATGATGATAGAAGAACAGGGACAGCGTGATGCTTGAAATTCAGAACCTCGCCGCTGCGATCGGGGACAAGCCGATTTTGCGGGGCATTGATCTGGTGGTGCCGAAGGGCGAGGTGCACGCCATCATGGGGCCGAACGGGTCGGGCAAGTCGACGCTGTCCTATGTGCTGTCGGGGCGGCCTGGTTATGACGTGACCGGCGGGTCTGCCACGTTTGATGGCCAGGATCTGCTGGAGATGGAGCCTGAGGAGCGCGCGGCGCTGGGGGTGTTTCTGGCGTTTCAGTATCCGGTGGAACTGCCGGGTGTTGGCAATGCGAATTTCCTGCGCACCGCGCTGAATGCGCAGCGCCGGGCGCGCGGTGAGGCGGAGCTGGATGCGCCGGCGTTTCTGAAGCTGGCGCGCGCCGAGATGAAGCGTCTGTCGATGCCGGATGACATGCTGAAGCGCAACGTGAATGTGGGCTTCTCGGGCGGTGAGAAGAAGCGCAACGAGGTGCTGCAGATGGCCATTCTGAAGCCGCGCATCGCCATTCTGGACGAGACCGATTCGGGGCTGGACATCGACGCGCTGAAGATCGTGGCCGAGGGCGTGAACGCGCAGCGCGGGCCGGATTTCTCGGCGCTGGTGATCACGCATTATCAGCGTCTGCTGGATTACATCGTGCCGGATCGGGTGCATGTGCTGGCTGGCGGGCGGATCATCCGCTCCGGCGGGCCGGAGCTGGCGCTGGAGCTGGAAGCCAATGGCTATGGCGCCATCGTGGACGCCGCCGCATGAGTGCGGCGCTGAAGACCGGTGTGCTGGATCTGGCGGCGGAGGCGTTCCTTGCCCGCTATGAGGGGCTGCGGGCGCGGCTGACCGGCGACGCCGCGCTGCGCGAGCAGGCGGCCGGGCTGTTTCGGTCGGCGGGTCTGCCGGGGCCACGCGAGGAGGCCTGGCGCTACACCGCGCTGCGCCCGCTGGCCGAGGTGCGCTTTGCCGAGCCGCTGACGCCGGTTGAGGATTGCGCCGATCTGCTGGCGCGGCTGCCCGCGATCTCGGCGCCGCGGCTGGTGTTCGTCGATGGGCGGTTTCGCGAGGATCTGTCCCGCGTGCCGGAGTGTGTGGCGGTGCGGGTGGGCGGGCCTGCGTTTGGCGGGCTGGCCGATCCGGCGCGCGAGGCGCTGGTGGCGCTGAACACGATGCTGGCCGAGGACGGCGCTGAGATTGCGGTGGCGGACGGGGTGGATGCCGGCACCTTGATGATTGCAAGCCTTGGCACTTCGGGTGCCGGGCGGATCGGGGCGTTTCATCCGCGCCATGCGATCACGCTGGGGCGGGGGGCGAAGCTCACGCTGGTGGATGTGGCGATCGGCGAGGGTGTGTATCTGAACAACGCGGTGACATCGGTGCGTGTGGCCGAGGATGCGGCGCTCACCCATCTGCGGCTGCAGATGGAGAGCGAGGCGGCGTTCTCGATTGCCACGATCTATGCCGAGGTGGCGGCGCGCGGCACCTATGACAGCTTCACGCTGACGCTGGGGGCGCGGCTGTCGCGCGCGGAGATCCATGCGCGGCTGGCGGGGCCGGAGGCGATCGCGCATCTGAACGCGGCACGGCTGCTGCGCGGGGTGCAGCATGGCGATTTCACCACGGTGGTGCGCCATGACGCGCCGAACTGTGCCTCGCGCCAGACGGTGAAGACGGTGCTGGCCGGCAAGTCCCGCGGGGTGTTCCAGGGCAAGATCGAGGTGGCGCGGATTGCCCAGAAGACCGACGGCTATCAGATGAACCAGGCGATGCTGCTGAGTCCGGATGCCGAGATGGACAGCAAGCCGCAGCTGGAAATCTATGCCGATGACGTGAAGTGCAGCCATGGTGCGACGGTTGGCGAGATCGACCCGGAGCAGCTGTTCTATCTGCGCAGCCGCGGTGTGCCGCAGGAGATGGCGCGGATGATGCTGATCCGCGCGTTTCTGGCCGAGGCGATCGACGGGGTGGCGCATGATGAGGGGCGGGCCGCGATGGAGGCTGCGATCGAGGCGTGGTGGGAGCAGGGCCTATGAACGCGATCGGCAAGCCGGGCTTTGATGTGGCGCGCATCCGGGCGGATTTTCCGATCCTGGCGGAGAAGGTGCGCGGGCGCGATCTGGTGTTTCTGGACAGTGCGGCCTCGGCGCAGAAGCCGCGCGTGGTGATCGATGCGATGGTGCATGCGATGGAGCACCAATACGCCAATGTGCATCGCGGCCTGCATTGGATGAGCGAGCGCACCACGGAGGCCTATGAGGCGGTGCGCGATGCCACGGCCGAGCTGCTGAACGCGCCGGATCGCTCGCATATCATCATCACCTACAGCTCGACCGCTGCGATCAATCTGGTGGCGCAATCCTATGGCCGGGGCATTCTGAAGCCGGGCCAGGCGGTGGTGATCTCCGAGATGGAGCATCACGCCAATCTGGTGCCGTGGCAGATGCTGCGCGATGCGCATGGCATCGAGCTGCGGATTGCGCCGATCACCGATGCCGGTGAGCTGGACATGGCGGGGTTCGAGGCGCTGCTGGTGGATGGCAAGGTGGGGTTGGTGTCGATCACCCATATGTCCAATGTGTTGGGCACCTACACGCCGGCGGAGCGGATTGTGCAGCTGGCGCATCAATATGGCGCCAAGGCGATGCTGGACGGGTCGCAATCGGTGGTGCATCGCCGGATCGACGTGCAGGCGCTGGATGTGGATTTCTTCGCCTTCACCGGCCACAAGCTGTACGGCCCGACCGGCATCGGCATTCTGTATGCCAAGCGGGAGCTGCAGGATGCGATGCCGCCGCTGTTCGGTGGTGGCGACATGATCCGGTCGGTGAGTTTTGAGCGCTCGACCTGGAATGATGCGCCGTACAAATTCGAGGCGGGGACGCCGGCGATTCTGGAGGGGATCGGGCTGAAGGCTGCGATCGACTATGTGCAGGCGGTGGGGTTTGACGCGATCGCGGCGCATGAGCGGGCGCTCACCGAACACGCGCTGAGCAAGCTGTCGGCGATCGAGGGTGTGCGGGTGATCGGCCGGGCGCAGGATCGTGGCGGTGTGCTGTCCTTCACGGTGGAGGGGGCGCATGCGCATGACGTGGCGACGCTGCTCGACCGGCAGGGGATTGCGGTGCGCGCGGGGCATCATTGTGCGGAGCCGCTGATGCGCAGGCTTGGGCTGGACAGCACGTCCCGCGCGAGTTTTGGCATCTACACCACGATGGCGGAGGTGGACGCGCTGGCGGATGCGCTGGTGCGGATCAAGGGGTTCTTCTCGTGAGGGCCTGGGGCTGATGTTCGACGATCTGCGCGATCTGTATCAGGACGCCATCATGCAGCGCGGGCGTGCGCCGAGGCACGGCACGCGGCTGGCGGCCTATGATGCCGAGGCGCGGGGCGACAATCCGATGTGCGGGGATCGGGTGCATGTGTTTGTCCGCCATGAGGGGGATGTGGTGGCGGAGCTGGGGTTCGAGGCGCGGGGCTGTGCGATCAGCATCGCCTCCGCCGATCTGATGGCGGAGGCGGTGGCGGGGCAGAGCCATGCGCGGATTGCCGAGATTGCGGAGGCGGTGGAGCGCGCGGTGCGGACTGGGGTGTTGGATGATCCGGCGCTGGAGGGCCTGCGGCCGCTGGCTGCGGTGCATGCCGCGAAATCCCGCCTGAAATGCGCGACCCTGCCATGGGGTGCTTTGAAATCTGCTCTCGAAGGGAGTGTACGGTCGTGAATGATGTCTCCGTCAGCACCTGGTCGCCGGATGGCGAGCAGGTTCGGCCACCCAGCGAGGACATGCTGATCGCCGCCTGTGCCACGGTGTATGATCCGGAGATTCCGGTGAACATCTATGAGCTGGGGCTGATCTACGCGATCGAGACCAGCGAGGATGGGCGGGTGAAGGTGGAGATGTCGCTGACCGCGCCGGGCTGTCCGTCGGCGCAGGAATTGCCGGTGCAGGTGCGCGAGGCGATCATCGGGTTGCCGGGTGTGACATCCTGCGATGTGGAGGTGGTGTGGGAGCCGGCCTGGGATCCCAGCCGGATGACCGAAGATGCGCGGCTTGCGCTGAACATGTTTTAAGGAGGCTTGTTTCATGGCCACCGCGATCACGGAAAAACCCGCACGGCGCGCGCTGCCGCCGTTGATGCAGCTGTCGGACGCGGCGGCGGAGCGGCTGCGCCAGCTTTATGCCAAGGGGCAGGAGGGCAAGCTGTTGCGCATCTCGGTTTCGACCAAGGGGTGCTCCGGCATGTCCTATGATCTGGGCTGGGTGGATGCCGCGAGCCCTTCGGATGAGGTGGTGGTGGATCAGGGGGTGACGGTGCTGGTGGACCGCAAGGCCACGCTGTTCCTGATCGGCACCACGATGGATTACGAGGTGAAGGCGCTGTCGGCCGGGTTCACCTTTATCAACCCGAACGAGAAGGGCCGCTGCGGCTGCGGCGAGAGCTTTCACGTCTGAGGGATTGTAACCCTGGGTTCATGGACGGCGGGCTGCGATCTGTGCGAGCCTTTCGCATCACCAACGAGGAGTGGACCGATGGGCCTGTTGAACGAGATCATTGGCGCTGTTGTGGCTGAGGAAGCGCTGAAGAAGGTTGATCCGGATGCCGGGTTGATCAAGGAAGGCCTGGCGATCATCGCGGGCGCCGAGGGTGAGAAGATGCTGGAGGAGAAGCTGAGCGAGACTCCGGCGGCTCCTGCGGCGGATGCGGACACGACCCAGTCCTGAGCGGATTGGGTGTGAGTGATGGTGGGACGCCTTGCGGCGTTCCACCCTACGGGGGCGTGGCCCGGTTCAGAGGGCCTGATTCAGCGTGAGGCTGAAGCGTGCACCGTTTTTGGTGTTGGCGGCTTCGATTGTGCCGCCCATGGCGGTCATCAGACGTCGGCAGAGCGGCAGGCCGAGGCCGGTGCCGCGTTCGGGGCCCTTGCTGGTGACATAGGGCAGAAACATCCGTGCCAATATGGCTTGCGGGATGCCGGTTCCGGAATCCTGGATCTGCAAGGTGACGCGGCCTTCCGGGGTGGGCTCGGCGGTGATGTCGATGCTGCGGCGGGTGTCGGCGGCATTTTCGTTGATGGCGTCGCGCGCGTTGATCAGCAGATTGATCAGCACCTGTTCCAAGGCGGTGGGCATGGCCAGCACGGTGAGGTCAGGGCAGGTGGAGAGGTTGATCCCGAGGCGGATGTTTTCGTGATGCAGCGAGGGCCGCAACAGGAAGGCCACGCCTGAGAGGGCGCTGGCGAGGCTGACGGGTGAATTTGTGCCGATATCCGGCTCGCGGACGGCAAAGTGGTGCAGGTTTTCCACCAGGGATGCCGCGCGTTCGGCGGCGTGGGCGATGCGGGTCAGGCGGTCTGTGTGCCATGCGGCACTTTTGACGTCGGCCCGGGTCTGCAGTTGTTCGACTGCCAGGATGATGATGGACAGAGGCTGGCGCAGTTCGTGGGCGACATCCTGGGAGACCTCACCCAAGGCGGCCAGGCGGGCCTTGGTGAGGGAGGAAGCGATGATCTGTGAGTCGACGACGCCGTGGCGGCCGTACTGGGTCCGCAGCGCGCTGACCTCGTCTTCCAGGAGCGCCAGTCGCGCGGTGATGGCGGTGATCTGCAGCGCCTGATGCGGGTGCAGGTGCGATGTCATCAGCCGCGCCGCATGCCGTGCAGATGGGAGGCGGCCTGGGAGGCCATGCGGGATGCCTCGGCGGCTGCCTTGGCTGCTTTCTGGGTGGCGTTCGCAGCACGGGCGGCGGCCTGGAGCGAGGCGGCCTCGGCATGGGTTGCGGCGGCGTTGGCGGTGGCGGCGGCTGCCGCGGCGGCAGCGGAGGCTGCGTCCGCCGCGGCGTGGGCGGCTTCGGCGGCGGCCATGGCGGCGGCTTCGGCGACCTCGATGATGTCGTGGGCGGCGGCTGCTTTGGCGGCCAAGGCTGCGTTTCTGCTGGCGGATGCGGAACGTTCGGCGGAGCCCATGGCGAGCAGTGCGGCCTCCAGCGTGTTGGCGGTGAGCCCTTCCAGCGATTTGATGGTGTCGCGGTAGCGCTGGTCGAGCACGGCGTAGCTTTCGCGCAGGTCGTGGACCTCCTCTCCCAGCTCGGCCAGGCGGATCATGATCTTTTGGATGGTGGGGTCTGCTGGATCCGTCTCAGGGAAGGCTGGCATGGCGCACCTATTCAGGCGGTTGGGAGCATCCCGTTCTGTTTTGATACTTCGCGTTATTGGAATGTTCGGTAAAGCTAAATTTCGAGATGAGCCAAAATATTTAAAGTGCAATGTTTTGCATTTCGGTCCGAAATGCGTGCGGGCGTATCCGCCTGATGGGGCGCCAATCGGCGCCCCATGCGTGGTTCAGGCTTCGGTGCGGCCGCTGATTTCGGCCTGCCAGGGGGCGACCTTCTTTTCGACCCAGCCGATCAGCGAGGTGAGGCCGATGGCCATGACGACCAGCAGCAGGATGGGCACGAACATCGTCGCCGTGTCGAAGTTGTTGGCGGAGTTGATGATGATGGCGCCGAGGCCTGCGATGGAGGTGAAGAACTCGGCGATGATCATGGCCACCACGGCGCGGCCGACGGCGAGTTTCATGCCGGCGACGATATAGGGCAGGGTGGCCGGCAGCACGATGCGGCGCAGGATGACGCTGTCGGGGGCCACCAGGGCGCGGCCGACATCGATCAGGCTTTTCGGCACGGCGCGCACGCCGAGCCAGGTGTTGATGGTGACCGGGAAGATCGCCATCAGGAAGATGATGGCCACCTTCACGGCAAAGCCCAGGCCGAGCCACAGCGTGAGCAGCGGCACGAGGGCGACCAGCGGCATGGCGTAGCCGGCGGTGACGTAGATGCCGAACAGCGCCTCGAACAGGCGGTAGCGGCCGAGCAGCAGGCCCAGCGGCGCGCCGATGATGATGGCGGCGCCATAGCCCAGGATGAAGGGCTGCACGCTTTCCAGCAGCGCCTTGAACAGGGCGCCGGTGCGGATCAGCTCCCAGGCGGCGGCGGCGATGGCGAAGGGATGCGAGCTGAAGATCGGATCGACGTTGCGGCCGAAGATCTCCCACAGCGCCATGGCCGAGATCAGCGAAATGGCGGTCAGCACGGAGCGGGGCAGACGGTCCACGATGGGGGCGCGTCGGACCTGTGGGATGTCCACCACGGGGACGTCTTCCAGGGTCAGATCAGCCGGCTTGGTGTTGATGTTCATGGCCATGTTCCCCTCAATGTCCCACGCCGATCGGCGCCGGCTCGTGCAGGGCCTTCCACAGATGATAGCGCAGATCGGCATAGTCCTGCGAGCCGCGCAGATCGGCGCCGTCCTTGCGGGGGCGGGGCAGGTTGACGGTCATGATCTCCGCCACGTGGCCCTGGCGCATGATGACGACACGGTCGGCGAGCAGGATCGCCTCGTCGAGGTCGTGGGTGACGAAGAGGACGGTCTTGCCGGTGCGGGCCTGGATGTCGAGCAGTTCGGATTGCATGGTCTCGCGCGTCTGGGCGTCCAGTGCTCCGAAGGGCTCGTCCATCAGCAGGACCTTGGGGTCGATGGCGAGCGCGCGGGCGATGCCGACGCGCTGCTGCATGCCGCCGGAGAGCTGGTAGGGCCTGCGGCGCAGACTGTCCTTCAGGCCGACCAGTTCGAGGTAGCGCATCGCGGTGTCGCGCAGTTCGGCGCCCTTGATGCCTTTCATCTCGAGCGCGAAGGCGACGTTCTCATAGGCGGTGAGCCAGGGCAGCAGTTCCGCGTGCTGGAAGACGATGCCGCGGTCATAGCCGCAGCCCTTGATCGCGACACCGTCCACCGCGACGCGGCCGGAGCTTGGGGTCTGCAGGCCCATGACGATGCGCAGGGCGGTGGTCTTGCCACAGCCGGACGGGCCGATGAGGGCCACCATCTCGCCGTCCCGCACGGTGAAGCTGACATCCTTCAGCGCCTGGACTTTCTGTTCCTGGCCATCCACCCGGATGGTGAACTGCTTTGAGACGGCCTCGAGGCTGACCTCACCCATCACGCTGCTCCTGTCATTTGCCGAGAAGGCTGAGGGCCTTCTCGCGCGGCTTGGGGTCGTACATCTTGTTGACGTCGATCGGGGTCGACGATCCGCCGAAGCGGGCGAGGGTGACCTGCATGGCGTCCAGCTTGTCGACCGGGATCGGCAGGGTCCAGTCGATCATGTTGGCCTTGATCGCGAGGTCGTAGATGAAGGCGGGGCGCGGGTCGTCCGGCTTCTGGCCGGCGGCCTTCTGGGCCAGCGCCACGGCTTCGGCCTTGTGGCTCATGGCGTAGCGGAAACCGTCCATCTCGGCTGCGAGGAAGATCGCCACGTCATCCGGACGGGAGGCGATCTCCTTGGAGGTGACGGTGTAGCAGGTGCGGATATATTCCGGTGCCGCCTCGCTGCCCTTGGCGATCTCGTGCACCTTGGTGAGGTCCATGATGGGGATGTATTCGGCCGAGATCACGGCGGCGTCCACCACGCCGCCGATCAGCGAGCGGTAGCGGTCGGTGTCGCCGCCGACATTGGCGGTCTTGACGCTGGCCTGGTCGAGGCCTGCCTTTTCGATGGCGAGGTGGCCGATGATGTCCGGCATCGAGCCGGGGGCGGAGGTGGCGATGGTCTTGCCGGCCAGCCCCTTCACGTCCTTCACATCGGCGCGGGCGAAGATGAGATGCGGCACCAGGCTCCAGGAGCAACCGATCGCCTTGACGTCGGCGCCGCGCGTCATGGCGGCGACCGGGGGGGAGCCCTCATAGCTGTCCAGCTCGCCGGAGAGGATGCCGCGCAGGCCGAGATTTTCGTTTTTCAGCGAGACGATCTCGATATCGAGCCCGTGCTGCTTGGCGAAGTCGCGCTCGGAGGACATCAGGATGAAGCCGGCATCGCTTTTCGGCTCGATCACGCCGTGACGCCAGGGCCGGGCATCCGCCTGGATGGCCAGCAGCGCGGTGGAGAGCAGGGCGGTGGCCGCGAGGACCAGGCGGCGTGAGCGAAGTGGGGTCGGCATCTTGCGTTTCCTGTCTCGTTGGACCGGTGGGACGTTTCGTTGAGCGCCTTGTCATATTGTATGACGGCACCAGGGTCGCAGTGTAGTCAGTGTGTTCAGTTGACGCCAGTCCTGCTGCATCGGACAAGGGGTGCAAAGCGGCAAATTGCGCGCGGTTTCGCGCGGCGGGGGGAAAATCGATGTCCGTTGCGGTCAGTGCCGGCACGGATCGTTGTCGTATTTGATCGCTGTTTGCTGATCCTGCACGTCTGGCGGTGTCCAATGCGGCGATGGGCTGGACATATTCAAACTCCATCCGAATTGAACCGTTGATTGTGTATGCTGAACACATCTGTCCGGGAGCCAGCCATGTCCGCCACCGCCGAACACTCTGCCCGCTACACACGCCTGGCCGTCTGGCTGCATTGGATCGTGGCGGCGCTGATCATTGTGAATCTGCTGATCGCCAATCTGGTCGATTTCCTGCCGGACCCGCAGCAGGACCCGGTGGTGGATGTGCACAAATCCATTGGCCTGACCGTGTTGGGGCTGGTAGTGGTGCGCCTGCTGTGGCGCCTGGCCAACAGGCCGCCGGCCTTGCCGGGCGCGATCTCGCGGTTGGAGCGTATCGCCTCGCAGGTGAGCCATGGCGTGCTCTACGCATTGATGCTGGCCCTGCCGCTGACCGGCTGGGCGCAGGAATCAACCTACAAGGACACGATCCGCGACGGGCTGTATCTGTTCGGCGTGGTGCGGGTGCCGTTGCTGAGCTTTCTGGACCCGG
The DNA here is from genome assembly GCA_903924855.1 of uncultured Rhodospirillales bacterium. Classification (GTDB taxonomy): domain Bacteria; phylum Pseudomonadota; class Alphaproteobacteria; order Acetobacterales; family Acetobacteraceae; genus CAIQQQ01. The sequence goes on from CAIYCW010000107.1 coordinate 68,470, forward strand.
CGCGTCATGATCAGCTGTTCGACCTGCACAGCCTGTTCGGCAATCTGCTGTATGTGCTGTTCGCGCTGCATCTGGCGGCAGCCCTGAAGCATCAGTTCATCGACAAGCAGAAGCTGTTGCAGCGTATGGCGGTGAGGTGAGGGTTGCCGCCGGGCGCCGTCGGCAGGCGGTGCCTTGAGGGTCAGAGCCCGTGGAGGAGCAGATCCAAGGCGCGGGTGATGGCGTCGTGGAATGCATCCAACGAGCCGATCGCCGCGCGCAATTCTCTGCGGTCGATGGCCGCGAGCAGCTGGGTCGCCATGATGTGGTCGACCCCATTGACCGCAAACACCGGATTGAGCTCGGCCAATGGTGGCGGTGCCGTGCTGACGGGCAAGAGCGGGATGACGGCGCGCGTGTGCAGCCCGTCCAGGAAGTTGCTCTGCACGTCCACCACCAGCTGCTCCGGTCCGGGGCGGCGCAGCGGATGAATGTCCAGGCGTGCCATCAGAACTGCCGCAGATTTGCCAATGGCAGTCCGTTCTGGTCCGTATGCGCGTTCCACTGCGCGATCCGTTCGGCGTTCGCCTCTCGCCAACGCTGCGCCTTCCGCTCCGCGATCTCGGCGGCGATGCCACGCGCACTGGCCTGGGACAGGTTCACGCCAAGGTCCTTCGCCTCGACAAGAAGAGCCGCCGGCAGCGTGACGTTGGTGGCCCGCTTTGCGGATACCGGCATGGTTGGATCGCTGACACTGTGTCTGGGCATGGGGGCGTCCGGATGTGGCCATCTTATGCGCATGTGCCATGCGCAGTGCGAGGCAAGCATGTCTTTTTCACCAAAAGAAGCAAAAAAGGGCTGGCCTGGATAGAAAGGCCTTGCGGCTCATACGCCATTGAGATTCGAGCATTTATCCGATGGTTGCGGTGTCTGCCCGATTTCAAGGCTGACATCGGATCACTGCCCAGGTGAATGCTGATCCGGGGCAGCCCAAAAATTCACTCTCCGGGCTGCGTTGCCGGCGCTGCCGGGATTGAGACGGTTTCGTGCATCCGGCTGCGCGGGACCCGGGACCAGGCGGCGTAGAGGGCCGGCACGAAGCAGAACGTGAGCAGGGTCGCGGAGATCAGCCCGCCCATGATGGCGATCGCCATCGGGCCCCAGAACACCGAGAAGGCCAGCGGCACCAGGGCCAGGATGGCGGCAAGGGCCGTCAGCACGATGGGCCGGGACCGGCGCACGGTGGCCTCCACGATCGCCTCGAACCGGGTGTGGCCGGCGGCGATGTCCTGCTCGATCTGATCGACCAGGATGACCGAGTTGCGCATGATGATGCCGGCAAGGGCGATGAAGCCCAGCATGGCGACGAAGCCGAACGGGGCGCCGGTGGCCAGCAGGGCGGCGCTGACGCCGATCAGGCCGAGCGGGGCGGTGAGCAGGACCATCGCCATGCGGCTGAAGCTTTGCAGCTGCAGCATCAGCAAGGTGAGCATGGCGAAGATCATGACCGGCATCTGCGCGTTGATGCTGACCTGGCCCTTGGCACTTTCATAGACGGCGCCGGCGGTGTCGATGCGATAGCCCTGCGGCAGGCGGGCCTTGATCGGATCGAGCAGGGGCAGCACCTGGGCGGTGGCGACGGGGGCCTGGATGCCGGGCTGGGTGTCGCCGCGGACCAGCAGCATTGGTGTGCGGTTGCGGCGATAGACGATGGGCTGTTCCAGCCCCGCGGTGATGGTGGCGATCTGGCCCAGCGGCACCGTGCCGCCGGCCAGGACCGGGATCGGCACATCGGCGATGGCGGCCAGGTCGCGCCGCTCGGCGGGGATGGCGCGGCCGATCACCGGGATGAGGTCGGTGCCTTCGCGGTAGGTGGTGATCACGCTGCCCTGCTGCAGTGTGGCGAGCGTGGTTGCGATGTCCGCCGAGGCGATGCCGAGCAGGCGGGCCTTGTCCTGATCGACGTCGATCTGCACGCGTTTGGCAAGCGCGCCCCAGCTGGTGGAGATGTTGCGCAGATCGGGTGCGGTGGCCATGGCGGCTGCGATCTCGGCACCGATCTGGCGCAGGCGCAGCGCATCCGGCCCCACGACGCGGAACTGCACCGGGTAGCCGACCGGCGGGCCGAGTTCGAGGCGCGAGGCGCGCAGGCGGATATCGGGGAAGGCGCCGGTGATGCCGCGGTCGATCTCGGTGTTGAGCCGGGCCAGCAGGCGCTCACGATCCGGGATGGTTTTCATGTTGATGACGAACTGCGCGTAGTTCGGCTGATCGAGCTCCGGCGAGAAGGCGAGGAAGAAGCGCGGCGTGCCGGTGCCGGTGTAGGCGGCGAAGCTGTCGATGCCGGGCTCGGTCTGCAGCATTTTCTCCAGGCGGGAGACGGCGTCCTGGGTGGCGGCGAAGCTGGCGCCTTCGGGCAGGCGGACATCGATGAGGATCTCCAGCCGGTCTGACGCGGGGAAGAACTGGTTGGGCACGCGGGTGAAGCCGATGCCGGTGGTGATGAAGGCCAGGATGGTGGCGGCGATCACCACGAAGCGGCGCTGCACGCACCAGGCGACCACGGCGCGGAAGCGGCGGTAGAGGGGGGAGTGATACATGCCGGCGCCCATCTCGCCTTCTGAGGCGTGGTGTTTGGGCTCCGGCAGGAGGGCTGCGCCGAGATAGGGGACGAAGAAGACCGCGACCAGCCAGCTGAGCACCAAGGCGAGCCCCACGACGCGGAAGATGTCGCGCGTGTATTCGCCGGTGCTGGACTGGGCGAGGCCCACGGGCAGGTAGCCCGCGGCGGTGACGAGGGTGCCGGTGAGCATGGGAAAGGCGGTGGAGGTGTAGGCGAAACTGCCGGCGCGGATGCGGTCCCAGCCTTGCTCGAGCTTCACCGTCATGGTCTCAACCGCGATGATCGCATCGTCCACCAGCAGGCCGAGGGCGATGATCATGGCGCCGAGCGAGATGCGCTGCAGGTCGATGCCGAGCAGTTTCATGCCGATGAAGACGCCGGCGATGACGAGCGGGACCGAGATGGCGACGACGAGGCCGGTGCGCCAGCCGAGTGAGACGAAGCTGACCAGCAGGACGATGGCCAGCGCCTCGATGAAGCTTTCCTGGAAATCGGCGATGTCGTTTGCGACCACGCGGGACTGGTCGTTGAGGCGGGTGAGCTGGATGCCGAGCGGCAGGCTGGGGCGGATGGCATCGAGGCGGGTGGCGATGGCCTGGCCGAGATCGAGTACGTTGCCGCCTTCGGCCATGGAGATGCCGATGCCAAGGGCTGGTTTGCCGCCGACGCGCATGGTGGAGCTGGGTGGGTCGGCGGTGATGCGGCGGATGGTTGCGAAATCGCCCAGGCGCAGCAGGCGGCCCTGGGCCGGGATGGGCAGGGCCATCAGCGCCTGCGGGCCGTCCACGCTGGGGCTGGTGCGCACCCGGATGCGGTCCTGCGCGGTGTCGACGAAGCCGCTGTCCACCACGGCGTTCTCGCGCTGCACGACGGCGTAGAGCTGGGGCAGGGTGAGGCCGAGCTCGGCGAGTTTGCGGGCGGAGACCTCGATGCTGATGCGCTCGTCCTGCTGGCCGATGAGGATGACCTTGCCCACGCCTGGCAGGCCCACCAGCTGCTCGCGCACATCCTCGGCCACGTGTTTCAGCTCGGGCAGGGTGAAGCCCTCGCCGGTGAGGGCGTAGACGAGGGAATAGGTGTCCCCGAACTCGTCGTTGAAATAGGGGCCCTGGATGCCCTGGGGCAGGGATGGCTGGAGATCGGCGATCTTCTTGCGGACCTGGTACCACAGGCCCTGGACCAGGGCGGGCGGTGTGTCGTCGCGCAGGGTGATGGTGATGGTGGCGTGGCCGGCCTGGGTCTGGCTTTCGGTGGTGTCCAGATGGGCGAGGTCTTCGAGTTTGCGCTCGATCGGATCGACGACGAGGCGGGCCATCTCGTCCGGGGCGGCGCCGGGCCAGTCCACCAGGATGACCATGTTCTTGATGGTGAAGTTGGGGTCTTCGGCGCGGCCGAGCTGGAGATAGGCCATGATGCCGCCGGCTGCGACGGCGATCATGGCAAACAGGGTGAGGGCGCGGTGGCGCAGCGCCAGGGCGGAGAGGTTGAGGCCGCCGCTCATCGTGTGGCGCCCGCCCAGGCGGTGAGGGTCATGGTGGGGGTGATGGCGGAGACGCCGGCGGTGATGACGCTGTCGCCGGCGTTCAGGCCCGCGGCGATGATGACGTGGCCGTCCTGATCATAGGCGGCGATGGCAACTTGGCGTGCGGTTGCGTGATGGGTGGCTGGGTCGAGCAGCCAGATGGCCGGGGTGCCGTTCTGGTCGGTGATGGCGGAGGCGGGGAGGATGGCGACCGGGGTGCCGTCGCGCTGCACGTCCACCATCGCGGTCATGCCGAGGGCGAGGCGGTTGGGCGGGACATCGGACAAGGTGAGTTTGGCGGCGTAGGTGCGGCTGGCGGGATCGGCGAGGCCGCCGAGTTCGCGCAGCGTGGCGGTGAGGGTGAGGTCGGGCAGGGCCCAGAGTCGGACCTTGATGACGCCTGCGTGGCGCAGATCGTCCAGCCGGTTTTCCGGCACGTCCGCCACGATCTCGATGGTGTCGGTGTGGGCGAGGCTGGCCACGGTCTGGCCTGCGGTGACGACCTGGCCGATTTGGGCGGGCAGGGCGGTGATGATGCCGTCCGCATCGGCGGTGAGCGTGCCGTAGCTGCGCTGGTCGGAGGCGAGGTCGCGGGCGCGTTGGGCCTGGGTGACAGCGGCCTCGGCGATCCGGGCGGCGGCGAGGCGGTGGTCGTAGTCGGACGGCAGGAAGGCGGGGGAGGTGCGGCCGAGCTGTTCGTAGCGGCGCAGATCGGCTGTGGCCTGGGTGGCGTTGGCCTGGGCGGAGGCGAGGGCTGCCTCGGCACTTTCGAGGGCGTGCTGGAGATCGGCGGGGTCCAGCTCGGCGAGGATCTGGCCTTTGGTGACGCGATCGCCCGGGTCGGCGGCGCGGCGGATGATCTTGCCGCCGACGCGAAAGGCGAGGTCGGCCTGGATGCGGGCCTGGACGGTGCCGGACAGGATGAGCGGCAGGCGCTGGGGGGTGAGCACCACGGTCTGGGTGCGCACAGGCTGGGGTGCCTCATCCGCGATGGCGGCGATGGGGGTGGCGAGAGCCAGCACCAGGGTGAAAACGGCCATGCGGCGTGACATGAGGGCCTCCGATCAGCGTTGCGGAGGATATATGCACGCTGTTCAGTTTACAACGTCCAGTTAGGAGAAATTCGGCGTGTGGATCAGGGTTTCATGCCGCGCATGATCATCTCGATGGCGGTGTCGACCAGGTGGGGCTGGGGGGTGACCAGGTGGTCGCACTGGTCGATCAGCAGGGAGGTGACGCCGTGCATGCAGGCCCAGATCGCCTCGGCGGCGGGGACGGAGGGGCCCGGGCGGAACAGGCCTGCCTGCATCATGCCTTCGACGCCCTGTTGCAGGATGGCGAAGGAGTGGTCGGCGGCGGCGATGCCTTCGCAGGCGGCCGGTGCCATCTGCTTGGCGCCGGGGGAGAGGAAGGTGAGGCGGTAGCCATCCGGATGGGAGAGGCCGAATTCGACATAGGTGCGGATGCCGGCCTCGAATTTTTCGGCGAGGGTTTTGCCGCTCTGCTGGCTTTGCGCCAGCGCCTCGAGCAATTCGGCAAACCAGGCCTCGGCGATGGCGCGCAGGATGGAGTCCTTGTCCGGGAAATAGACGTAGAGGGCGGCTGGCGAGACGCCGACGGCGGCTGCGATGCGGCGCATGGTGGCGTGGGCGACGCCTTCCTCCAGGAAGATGCGGGTGGCGGCCGCCAGGATCTCGTCGCGCCGTGCCGGCCCCTGGCCACGGGGTTTGCGGTTGCGCGGAAGGGGCACGGCAAGTGTGGTCATGATTTCCGATCTTTGGCAGAGACGGCGTGCGAATGGTGAGAGGTCGGGACCGGACGGGCTTGCGCAAGAATGCATCGCACGCGGCCCTGGCTTGCGCAACGCATGGTGGTTGCTTGCCGATTTGAAAAGATGAGATCGGGCGGTCCGTCGGCCGGACGACGCCGCCTTTGAGCGGGATGTCACGTTTGCGTGTGGGGGATGGTGCCGGGTGAGGGGATTGAACCCCCGACCTTCGGTTTACAAAACCGCTGCACTACCGCTGTGCTAACCCGGCCCGCGCCATGATGCGACGCTGTGTATTTCTCATGAAGGCGGGCGGTTCGCAACCATGGCGGCGTGGGATGGCTGCGTGAATGAACCAGGGCTTCCCGTCTCGTTTCGTGTTGGACATGTGACAGCCGTTTCACCGGATTGCCACCGCCGCGTTGGGTGATGGGACGCATTGATCCGGTCATGGGCATGTCGCCGCGATGCCGCGCATGCGGCGCCAGGTGCCCGAAACATTCGCATCGAAGGACCAGACACATGCTCGATCGTTTTCGTCCGCTTCCGGCCCCGCGTGCCGCGCGCCTGGGCCGCCCGCTGATCATGCTGCTGCTGGCCGGTTCCATGCTGGCCGGGCTGCCGATGGCGGGCCATGCCGACACGGCGCTGAACAGCCAGGCCGCGGGTCCTGCTTCCTCCCACGTGCCGGATTTTGCCGATCTGGTGAATCGGGTGCGCCCGGCGGTGGTGTCCATCACCACCAAGATGGATGTGACCGATGCCGCCGATGAGGAGGGCAATGCCGGTCCTGGGCTGCCGCATGGCATGCCGTTCGGGCTGCCCTTCGGCATGCCGGGGGCGCGGCCGCATGGCAGCGTACAGGCGCGCGGTTCGGGCTTCATCATCGATGCCTCGGGCACGGTGGTGACCAACAACCATGTGGTCAAGAACGCGAAGTCGATCAGTGTTCTGCTGTCCGATGGCACCGAACTGCCGGCGAAGCTGGTGGGCACTGATCCGCGCACCGATATCGCGGTGCTGAAGGTGAAGGCGGGTCATGCGCTGCCCTTCGTGGCGCTGGGCGATTCGGGCTCGGTGCGGCCGGGGCAGTGGGTGGTTGCGATGGGCAACCCGTTTGGCCTGGGCGGGTCGGTGACCGCCGGTATCGTCTCGGCGCTGGGCCGGGATATCGGCTCCGGCCCGTATGACGATTTCATTCAGGTGGATGCGCCGATCAACCAGGGCAATTCCGGCGGCCCGCTGTTCACCCAGGATGGTGAGGTGGTGGGGATCAACACGGCCATCCTGTCGCCAAGTGGCGGGTCGGTTGGGATCGGCTTTGCCATTCCGTCCGCCATGGTGCGTGAGGTGACGCAGCAATTGCTGGCCAAGGGCAGTGTGACGCGCGGCTATCTGGGGGTTGAGTCGCAGAAGATCACGCCGTCGATGGCAGCGGCGCTGCATCTGCCGAAATCGGCGGCCGCAGGGGCTCTGGTGGCCAGCGTGGAGGCGGATTCGCCGGCGGCGCAGGCTGGTGTGCAGCCGGGGGATGTGATCTTGCAGGTTGGCGAGGCGCATGTGTCGCAGCCAAGGGATCTGGCGTTGGCGGTGGCGAGTGCGAAGCCTGGCAGCAGCGTGAAGCTGTCTGTGCTGCGGGACGGCACGCCGAAGGATCTGGATGTGACGCTGGCGAGCCTGAAGCCGGAGCAGACGGCGCGGGCCGATGAGGGCGGTGACGCCACGCCGCATGGCATTGGCGTGGCGCTGGGGGCGATCACGCCGGATGTGCGCGATCAGCTGGATCTGCCGAAGACCACCAAGGGTGTTGTGGTGGCCGGCGTGCGCAGCGGCTCGGCCGCCGAGCAGGCCGGTCTGCGCGCGGGGGACGTGATCCAGGGTGTGGGCAACCATGAGGTGACCACGCCGGAGGACGCGGCCAAGGCGATCCGCCGGGCGCTGGAGAACGGCCACGGCACGGGCAGCGTGGCGCTGCGCGTGCTGCGCGACGGGCAGAGCGCGTTCGTGGCGATCAACCCGGGCGATGCGGAAGGCTGATCGGCCAGGGGGTTGGACAGGGGCTGGGACAAGGTGAAGGGCCGGCCGGGGGATGACCCGGCCGGTCCTGCTCGTTCTGGCGAAGGAGCTGCATCAGGCGTGGCCTGCCATCCTGCCGGTGAGGGCGGGGTGGGGGGTGGCTGTCTGGTCGCAGCCGGTGACGCGGACCACAGCTGCGAGCAGGCGCAGCGCCTCCGCCCCGCCATGGTCGCGCAGATGGCCGAGATCCATCTCATGGGCCAGCAGCTCGGCCTGTTGCGCGATGGTTTCGGAGGCGCGCAACAGGGCCTGCTGGGTGAGATGGATTTGAATGTCGTCCGGCAGGACGTTCCAGTCTTGCAACATCGGGGCGATGTCCCGTTGAAGCCATTCTGGCAGGATGAGCCGCGACCTGCGCGTGCGTTGGAGGGAGTTTCGCGGGGATGGGTTAAAAGAAGGTTGTTCGGGTGCGGTTTTCAGCGCCTGGTGAGTTCGTAGAGGGCAACGGTTGCCGCGGCTGAGACGTTGAGGCTGTCCACCGCGGAGCCGGCAGAGCCTGCCATCGGGATGCCGGCCAGTTCGTCGCAGGTTTCGCGGGTGAGGCGACGCATGCCTTCGCCTTCGCTGCCGAGCACCAGGGCCACGCGGCGCTGGGCGAGGTCTTTGCCGGAGAGCGGGCGGCCGGCGGCATCCAGCCCCACGGTCCAGCAGCCGGCGGCCTTCAGCGCCACCAGGGTGCGGGCGATGTTGACCGCGCGCAGCAGGGGGATGCGCTCCAACGCGCCGGAGGCGGCCTTGGCGAGGGCGCCGGTTTCATCGGGGGCGTTGCGGTCCTGGGTGATGACGCAGCAGGCGCCGAAGGCGAGGGCCGAGCGCATGATGGCGCCGATGTTGCGCGGGTCGCTGATCTGATCGAGCACGATGACGGGCCCTGGGCGTTCCATGGCCTGCACCAGCGAGGGCGAGGCGAGCGGGTCGGCCAGGAGGGCGATGTTCTGGTGCACGACGTCGCGGCCGAGCAGCTGGTCGATGCGGGCGCGGTCGGTGTGGTCGACCACGATGGGCCAGGGCTTGGGGGCGAGGGCGGCGAGGGCCTGTTCCGATTCCTCGGTGAGCACCAGGCGGCGCAGGCGGCGCTGCGGGTTTTGCAGGGCAGCCGCGACGGCGTGCAGGCCGTAGAGCCAGACCGTGCCGCGGGGCGTGTCCACATCGGGGCGGGGTTGTTCGGGGCGTGGCTCGCGCGCGGGCCTGCGGCCCTTGCCGAACGGGCGGTGGCCTTCGGGGGCGGGGCTGCGCGTCTCCGGGCTGCGCTCGGGCCGTGCGGCGAGGGAGAGCACCGGCCGCTCTGGTGTGCGCTCGGCCGGGGTTTCGGCCGCTGGGGCGGCTGGTTTGGCCGGCCTGCGGTCTTCGCGGGCGCGTTCGTCCCGCTTGTCCTGGGGCGGGCGGGGGGTGGACGGGCGGGGGCCGCCGGCGCGGAAGGGTTTGCGGCCGGAGGGGGTCTTGCCGGGCGGGCGGCCGCCGGGCGGGGGAGAGGAGGAGCGCATCGCCCTCCTATACGCGTGTGGGGCGCGCCCCACAAATCCTCGGGCTGCTTCGTTGACAGCGCCCCCCGGATCAGACTACCACCGCGCCCTGCCGGAAGGGTGCCCGAGTGGCTAAAGGGGGCGGACTGTAAATCCGCTGGCGTACGCCTACGTTGGTTCGAATCCAACCCCTTCCACCATTTCCTGTCGCAGCCACCGAAATTCCAGGCTAGCGTGCGCCGCGCTGAGCGGGTGTAGCTCAATGGTAGAGTCCCAGCCTTCCAAGCTGGCTGTGCGGGTTCGATTCCCGTCACCCGCTCCAAAGCGCGCCCTGGCGTTTTGAAGGTTTTTTGGTTCTTTTTTTCAAAAAAGAACATTCCTGCTTTTTTGCAGAGTGTGGCCGTCGCCCCGTGGCCCGCATCATGCTTGGCTCCATCCCAGACATCACGACGGATTGACGCGTTTTTGCGGCGGTCCGCAGATCCGGAGCCAGACCATGAACGCCAATTCGCCGCATGCCAGGGACATTGCCTATCTGGTGCATCAGCAGACCGATCTTGCGACCTATCAGCAGGAGGGCGGCGTGCTGATGGCCAAGGGCGATGGCGTGTATGTGACGGATGAGCACGGGCGACGCTATCTGGAGGCGATGGCGGGGCTGTGGTGTGCTTCGCTCGGGTTTTCCGAGAAGCGGCTGGCGGATGCGGCGTATAAGCAGCTGCTGGAGCTGCCGTATTACCACACGTTCTTTGCCAAGGGGCATCTGCCGAGCGTGGATCTGGCGGAGCAGCTGATCAGGCTGGCGCCGGTTCCGATGTCCAAGGTGTTGTTCCAGTGCTCGGGCTCCGAGGCGAACGACACCGCGATCAAGCTGGTTTGGTATTACCACAACGCGATCGGCAAGCCTGAGAAGCGCAAGATCATCGGCCGGGTGCGCGGCTATCACGGCAACACGGTGGCGTCGGTGAGTGTGTCCGGCCAGCCGCATATGGTGGCGGATTTCAACCTGCCGCTGCCGGGGTTCTTTCACACCGAGAACCCGAATTATTACCGGTTTTCCGAGCCGGGTGAGAGCGAGGCGGATTTTGCCACCCGCATGGCGCAGGCGCTGGAGGATCTGATCCTGCGTGAGGGGCCGGAGACGGTGGGGGCGTTCTTTGCCGAGCCGGTGCAGGGCGGGGGTGGGGCGATCACGCCGCCTGAGACGTATTGGGAGAAGATTCAGGCGGTTTTGCGCAAATATGACGTGTTGTTCGTGGCCGATGAGGTGATCTGCGGGTTTGGCCGCACCGGGCATATGTGGGGCTGCCAGACCTATAATCTGAAGCCGGACATGATCTCCTGCGCGAAGGCGTTGTCGGCGGCGTATCAGCCGATTTCGGCGCTGCTGATCGGCGAGAAGGTGCACCAGGCGATGCTGGATGAGAGCCGCAAGCTGGGCATTTTCGGCCATGGCTACACCTATGGGGCCCATCCGGTGGCCTGTGCGGTGGCGTTGGAGACGCTTGCGATCTATGCCGAGCGCGACATTGTGGGGCATGTGCAGCGCGTGTCGCCGGCGTTTCTGAATGGGCTGGCGGCGCTGGAATCGCATCCGCTGGTGGGCAATGCGCGCGGCGTGGGGCTGATTGCCGGTGTGGAGCTGATGGCGGACAAGGCGAGCCGCACCCCGTTTGATCCGAAGCAGAAGGTGGGGGTGCTGGTGCAGGACAAATGCCTGGAGCAGGGGCTGATCGTGCGCGCGATCGGCGACCGCATTGCGTTCACGCCGCCGTTGATCATCACCGAGGCGCAGATCGGCGAGATGCTGGGGATGTTCCATGCGGGGCTGGATGCGGCCTGGGCGGCGTTGCAGGGCGCGTGAGGCGTGGGGGTGCGCGCTTGGGTTTGCGATGATTTGACGGGTTATTACGTTGCGGCGGGCCGGGCGCTGTGTTCTTGCTTCGTTCATGGTTGTGCCGCAGAACATCGGGAGCGCCGGGCGCTTTTTTGAGATTGCCGAGGCCTTGTGCGCGGCGATTGGCAAGGCGGTGGGTGCTGGGTTCATTGCGGCCGTGCTGGCGGTGATGGTGGTGCGGCGCATTCAGCGCGTGCGGCGCGTGTTGCTGGTGCTGGAGGCGCGTTATCTGGCGGGGCGTGTGTTGCGCCGGCAGGTGACGCCGGTGGCGGTGGCGGCGCCGGTGGAGGCGGGATTGGCGGAGGCGGCTGAGGCCGCGCCGCCTGCACGCCAGGTGCCGGTGCGAAGGATGCCATTGCGGTTTGGCTGGCTGTGTCCGCTGGTGCCGGGGGAGGCTGCCTGTTTTGCCGGGCAGATGCGCGTGGTGCTGGCGGAGCCTGGCATGCAGGATCTGCTGGCGGCCTGCCCGCAGGCGGTGCGGCTGCTGCGGCCGCTGTGCCGGATGCTGGGCATTGAGCGTGCGGCCTATGTGCCGCCTTCTGCCTGGGCTGATGAGGAGGGCTGCGCTGAGCTGCGACCTCGGCGGAGGCTGCGCGTGCGGCGGCCGCGGATGCGCCGGGTGCCCCGGGAGATCGAGGTGGATCTGGAGGCTGAGGATGCGCATTTCGCGTTCTCTGGTGTGCCACGACGGTTTCGGCTGCGGCCAAGGCCTGGATGAGCGTGGGGATGAGTGCGGGGATGAGTGCGCGCTGAATGTTCCGGTGTGTGTTCGTTTTGATGTGGGCTTCCTGCAGGGCGTGTGGCAAAGGGCCTTGACTTCCGGGTCTCAACATCCTTTTTTGCGCGTCCTGACGGTTCGCCGGTGGCTTCTGCCGCCAGGGGCGAGCGGGATAGGGGCGTAGCTCAATTGGCTAGAGCGCCGGTCTCCAAAACCGGAGGTTGCGGGTTCGAGACCCTCCGCCCCTGCCAGCCCGTGACGGGTCCGATTGGACCTTGCTCCGGGCGCCCGCATGGCCTTCCCATGGCGGAGCCTTGTCTTTCGCACTCTTCTCTTTCTCTTCTTCCAGCTGCCAAAGGACTCCAGACCCATGAGTGGCGCGCTTACGGCTCCGTTCAAATTCTTCCGCGAAGTGCGGGCTGAGGTGGCGAAGGTCACGTGGCCGTCGCGCAAGGAGACGCTGGTCACCACCGGTCTGGTGCTGGCGATGGCGGCTTTGGCCGCGATCTTCTTTTTCGTGGCGGACCAGGTTGTGGGCATTGGCGTTCGCCTGCTTTTCGGCGTTGGCCAGTAAGGAGCTCGGATCATGGCAAAGCGTTGGTATGTGGTGCATGTCTATTCCGGCTTCGAGAAGAAGATCGCCCAGCAGATCAAGGAGCAGGCTGCCCAGAAGGGGTTGGCCGATCAAATCGATGAGGTGCTGGTGCCGTCCGAGAACGTGGTGGAGCTGCGCCGCGGGCAGAAGGTGAATGCCGAGCACAAATTCTTCCCCGGCTATGTGCTGGTGAAGATGGAGCTGTCTGACGATGCCTGGCATCTGGTGAAGGACACGCCCAAGGTGACCGGCTTCCTGGGCACCAAGACGCGGCCGAGCCCGATCACCGAGGCGGAGGCGGACCGGATTCTGAAGCAGAGCACCGAGGGTGTGGAGCGCTCGCGCCCGGCGATTCTGTTCGAGATTGGCGAGCAGATCCGCGTGGCGGATGGCCCGTTCACCAGCTTCAACGGCACGGTGGAAGAGGTGGACGAGGAGAAGGGCCGCGTGAAGGTGAGTGTTTCGATCTTCGGGCGTTCGACGCCGGTGGAGCTGGAATACAGCCAGGTCGAGAAGGTTTGAGTGTTGTGGCGGGATACCGATCGGTGTCCCGCCCAACGAGCTGCGCGATCCGCTCAACTCGGAGAGCCAGGTCGTGGTTCGATGGATTGCTTCGCTTCGCTCGCAATGACGGTGGGTCATGGCATTTCTGGCGGTTGGATGCGCCCGCAGATCGTCATGGCAGGGACATTTTGGGTGGAGCTGCGGTCGGGTGGAGCGCGCGGCTCTGCTTGCCATGATGGGCTGGCTGGGCGGGGGTTATCCCATCCAGGCGCGCTCAGACGCTGATGACCCTGCCGCCCCAGGTGGGTAGCAGGTCGGCGCCTTTCTGGTTGGATGGGCCGATCAGCAGGTCTGGCCGCAGGCCGTAGAGCAGTTCGGCCGGGTTGTTGCTGTCGACCAGCACCACGAGGTCGATGGCCTCAAGCGAGGCGAGTTGGGCGGCGCGCACGGCTTCGGGCGGGCCCTGATGGCCGGCGCCGTCGCGTTCGAGGGCGACGATCAGGCGGTCGCAGGCGGCGCGGCTGCGTTGCAGCGTGTCGCTGGTGGCGGGATCGATGGTGGCGAAGCGGCCGACGGTGACGGCGGTCTGCCAGCCATCGCGGCGCCAGTTTTCGACGCGGGCGGAGGCGGCTTCGAGGGTGACGACCTTGCGCAGGGCGCTGCCCTGCGGGGTGATGGCGGCCAGCAGATCGCCTTCGCGGGCGACGGCGATGCCGTTGCGGCTGAGCACGACGCCGCTTGCGATGCTGGCGATGCGGGCGGCCAGCGGCAGGTCGAGGCCGGCTGCGAGGCCTGCGCTGAGATTGGCGACCGTGGTGTCTCCGGTGCCGGAGACGTCGCAGATTTCGCCGGGCTCCACAGGCAGATGCATGACGCCGTGGCGGTCGACCAAGGTGAGTCCGTCTTCGGCGCGTTGCACGAGCACGGCGCCGAAGCCGTGCTGGCGGCGCATGCGTTCGGCGGCGCCGGCCACCAGGCCGTCTGTGCCGAGCTTGCGGCCGGCGAAGCGGGCGAGCTCCTCGGTGCTGGGGGTGATGACGTCGGCACCGGCATAGCGGGCATAGTCGCCGCTGCGGGTGTCGACGATGACGCGGCGGCCGGTGCTGCGGGCGATGGTGATGATGTCGGCGGGCAGGGTGCCGGCGAGCAGGCCTTTGTCATAGTCGGACATCACCGTGACGGTGGTGGCGGCCATGGCGTCGCGCAGGATGCGGAGCATGCGCTCGGCGAGTTTGGGGTGGATGGGGGAGACATCCTCGCGGTCGGTGCGAAGAAGTTGCTGGCCTTGCGCCATGTAGCGGGTTTTGCGCGTGGTGGCGCGGCTGCCCTGGACGAGAAGCCAGGGTTCGACGCCGGGCTGGCTGCCGATCAGGCCGGTGAGGTCGGAGCCGGCCTGGTCGTCGCCGACGACGGAGACGAAGGCGACGGCGACACCGAGGGCGCCGAGATTGCGCACGACGTTGCCGGCGCCGCCGGGGACGGCGACCTCACGGTCCACGGTGAGGACGGGGACCGGGGCTTCGCGGCTGATGCGATCGACGGTGCCGTAGATGTAGCGGTCGAGCATGGCATCGCCCACGACCAGCACGGAGCTGCGTGCCAGCTTGCGGATGGCGAGCGCGAGTTCGGCGTGCCCCGGGTCGCGATGGGTGGAGGCGGGCGGGGAGGGGAGGTCGTCCGCGCCGTCGCGGAACTGCAATTCGTCCATGTCGTATCGCTAGCGCCAGTGCTGCGGCGGTGCAAGCACACCATGTGCGGGGGATCGGTGATCTGCAAACCACTTCTTAAGAATGTGGGGTCAGAGTGGGGGCACTCTCGTCATTTGCGGGGCCAGGATGGTCCGATCAGGCAGGTCATGAACCAGTTCGACACGCAGCTCGCCTGGCGCTCCGCGGCCGAGCGGTTGCTGCAGGATGCGAGGCGGCTTGCGGGGCGGGGGGCGCAGGGGCGGGTTGCGGTGGTGCTGCATCTGTCCCGGCTGGTGGAACCGCGGCCGCATCATCGGCGGGTTGCCCGGGCGCTGATGCAGGAGGCGGCTTCGTGGCATGAGGGGCAGCTGTTTTTGCTGCCGGATGGCGATATGGCGTTGCTGTGTCGGGATTCGCAGTCGGTGGTGCCCCGGTCGGCTGAGTTGCCGCGTGTGGCTGATCCGCAGGCGCTGCCGGGTATGCTGGCGCGGCTGCTGGCGGTGGATGCGCCGGTGGGGTGCCAAATTGTGTCGGTTTGGCATCTGCCCCAGCAGATTGACGCGCTGCTTGACTATGCCACGCGCCAGCTTGCCGTGGCGCCGCGTTCAACTGCATTGCCGCCTCCCAACCGCGTATCTGAGAGTCAGGGGCGTTCCATGTCTGCACCGTTTTCATCGGCGGGCTCGCCGACCAATCGTGTGACCAGTGTGGCTTGCAATCCAGCACTTCATGAGGAGGGGGGTGTTGGTCGGAGCGGTGGGGTTGGGTGGCTCGACGGTCTGGCTGAAACGGCAGGGATTGGCGATCTGCTCCAGCGCCAGACTGCGATTGCGCTTGGGGCGGGAGGCCAGGGCCATTCGGGATTGCGCCCGCTTTACCATGAGGTGAGTTTTTCCATTGCTGGTCTGGAGGCGCGCATCACGCCGCCAGCCAATGTGAGCTCGGATCCTTATCTGTTTCGGCATCTCGCATCGAAGCTGGATCTGCGGATGCTGGAGATGTTGTTGCAGGACGTGGGATCGGGCAGCCCGCTCGATGTTCGTCAGTATGAGCGGGCTGCGCTGCATCTCAATCTCACTGTGCCGGGTGTTCTGTCGGCGGCTTTTGATCGTTTTGCTGCGGCTGCCAGTTCGCGTTCCGTGCGGGTTGGCGTGGAGGTGAGCCTGATCGAGGCGGTGGCGGATGGGCCGTTGTTTGCCCGGATGCGAGATCGGGTGCGGGAGCGTGGATTCACCTTGGTGCTGGATAGTGTGTCGCATCTTGCTCTGTTGATGAGCCGTCCAGGTTTGTTGGGTGCAGATCTGATCAAGTTGGACTGGTCGCCGCGATTGCCGGAACTGCCTGACAGTGAGCAGGCGGCTGTTGATCGGGCGCTGCATGACATCGATCTGGCGCGGGTGGTGCTGCATCGTGCGGAGACCGAGCAGGCGCTGCGTTGGGGTGTGGCGCATGGGATCCGCCGATTTCAGGGGCGGCATGTGGACGCGATGCTGGGCGCGTCGCGGATGGTGGGCTGTGAGTTTGCTTCCGGCTGCCGGCTGCAGCATTGCATGGAGCGTGCGGCCGCTGCCGACCTGGTCGGACGAGCCGGTTGCCACAACCAATCCCTGCTTGATGCTGGGGCGCCGGACAGCACGGATGCCATGTTTGCGATGTCGCGTGCCAATTGGCCTGCGGCCATATCGGCTGATGTCGTTGCAGGCCATGGGGCCCGGCATGCGTTGGCTGGAGGGGAGGCTGCATGATATCTGCTGCTCGCCGCCGCCCCTCCAGAGACACGAAAGCGCAGCATCGCGAGGAGACGGCGCTGCTGGTGAGCCTCATCCGGGAGTGCCAACGTGCCGACATCCCGCGTCAGGCCGTGATCGTGCGTCTTTCGCGGCTGCCCCCGGAGCGGCTGAAGCCGCATCATCTCAGGCTTGCTCGCGCGGCGCTTGAACCGCTGGCCCATGCAGATCGTGCCCGCATGTTCGTGTTGCCAACGCTGGATATTGTCACAGTCTGGCGAGGCGCCGCAGAGGCTGCCCGGAGTGTCAGCCGGACTGCGGTGCTGCATCTGTTTGACGGAGACGATTTCGTTCCACCCATGCCAGACGACCTGTGGGAGGAATTGCAGCTGCCGCGGGATGCGGAGCGTCTGCTGAGCCTGTCGCGCGGGCCGGAGGAGGAGGCTCCAGCTCCGGTCTCGGATCACGTGATGATGCCGCTTGATCCTGCGATGCTCGGCAGGCTGGAGGCGCAACTGGCGCAGGCCGATGTGGCCCGGTTTTCTCGCCGCCATCCGATCGCACGCGTGGCGCTGGATGGCAGCGTCCGGCTTGCTTGGGAAAAACGTGTGTTGTGCACCGCCGAACTGGCCGACAGCATGGTGCCGGGTCGCGACGTGGAGGCTGATCCTTGGCTGTTTCGCAGGCTGACCCGAACGATTGATCGCCGTGTGCTTGCGCTGTTGGCAGCCCCGGGTGAGCTGACTGATGCGGGGCCATTTGCCATCAATCTCAACGTGGCGTCGGTGCTTGCGCCGGAGTTTCTTCGATTTGACACTGCTTTGCCCAATGGGCTTCGAGGCAAGGTCACCATTGATTTCATGCCGGAAGACATACTGGCCGATCCTGCGGCGTTTCTGTTTGCCCGAGATTTCGCCAGAGCCCGAGGATATCGCCTGGCGCTTCAGGGTGTGGGGGCGGATCTGCTTGGTGTCCTGCCCCATCGCCGGCTGGGGCTGGACTTGGTTCATCTGCGTTGGTCGGCGGGCATGCCTAGGTTGGACCTTGCGCCCACGCAGACGGAACCGCAGCGCATCGTATTGGGACAGGTTGCAACCCAGTGGGCGCTCGATTGGGGCACAGGCTGTGGCATCATCCATTTTGCAGGTCCACTGATCACCGAAAGGCTGAAGCAGCATGCCGACACGGCCCTCCTGATCGGATGAATCGCCAGCAGCGACATCAAAACGTGCCTTGGCGGAACAGGCGGCCGGCTCTAATGGCAGCGCATGAATGTCATCACGGTCGAAAATCTCAGCAAGCGCTACGGCGATGCGCTCGCGGTGGACAATGTCAGCTTCCACGTCCCGCGTGGCGGAACGCTGGGGCTGCTGGGCGGCAACGGTGCCGGCAAGACCACCACCATTGCGATGCTGCTCGGCCTGTTGATCCCAACCAGCGGCCGGATCAGCATCCTTGGCCACGACATGGCCAAGGACCGGTTTGCCGCTCTGGCCAGGATGAATTTCTCCTCGCCCTATGTCGCCCTTCCCGGCCGGCTGACGGTGCGCGACAACCTGGTGGTCTACGGTCATCTCTACAACGTGGCCCAGATCCACATCCGCATCCAGGAGTTGGCGGCGGAGCTCGATCTCGGCGCCCTGCTCGACCGACCGGCCGGCGAGCTCTCCGCCGGACAGAAAACCCGCGTTGCGCTGGCCAAATCGCTGATCAACCGGCCGGATGTACTGCTGCTGGACGAACCCACCGCCAGCCTCGATCCGGACACCGGAGATCTCGTCCGCTCCTGGCTCGAGCGATACCGCGCAACATCCGGCTGCACGATGCTGCTCGCCAGCCACAACATGGCCGAGGTCGAGCGCCTCTGCTCGGACGTGGTGATGCTCAAGAACGGGCGCATCGTCGATCACGCAACACCCGCCCAACTGCTCGAACGATATGGGCGAGACGATCTTGAGCAGGTCTTCCTCGACATTGCCCGCAACCGCGCCAGCGCGGAGGCAGACGCATGAGCGCCGCCATGGCCGCCTCCGCACGAAGGGTGTGGGGTTTGATGTACCGCCACATGGCGCTCTTCAAGCATTCCTGGCCCCGCTTGCTGGAATTGCTCTACTGGCCTGTGCTGCAGATGACGATCTGGGGTTTCACCTCCACTTTTCTGGCCAGAAACAGTGGAAGCACTGCCGCCCTGGCCGGCGGCGCGTTGCTCGGTGGCGTTCTGCTGTGGGAGGTGGCGCTGCGCAGCCAGATGGGCATGTCTATCACCTTCCTGGAGGAGATCTGGTCGCGCAACCTTGGCCATGTGTTTGTCAGCCCGTTGCGCCCCATCGAGATGGTGGCGGCGCTGATCGGCATGTCGATGCTGCGCATGCTGACGGGTGTCATCCCGGCCACCCTGTTGGCCTGGGCCCTCTACGCGTTCAACCTTTTCGCGATCGGCCCGGTGCTGCTGTTGTTCTTCGTCAATCTGATGGTGATGGGCTGGGCGGTGGCGCTGGCCGTGATCAGCCTGATCCTGCGCCACGGCGCGGGTGCCGAGGCCCTCGCGTGGTCCGTGCTGTTCGGCCTCACGCCGTTCTCTGCGGTGTTCTACCCGGTCTCTATCCTGCCGCATGGCGCGCGCGAGATCGCGTTTCTGGTGCCGGCCAGCCACGTTTTCGAAGGCATGCGTGCCGCTCTGCTCACCGGCCACATCGTCTGGGCCGAACTTGGCTGGGCCGTCCTGCTGAACGTGATCTGGCTGGTGGGCGCCACCGCCATCTTCACCCGGCAATTCCAGGTGGCTCGCACCCGCGGCGCGCTGATATCGATCGGGGAATAACCAATGTCGGCAACCCACACCAATTTCTGGCTGATCCGCCACGCACTCGTCGAGCAGAACGCCCGCGCCACGCTCTACGGTGTGCTGGATGTGGAAATCTGCCCCCACACACTCGAATCCCAACGCCCGAACTACGCAGCCCTCGCCCGCACCCTGCCGGCCAATGCCATCTGGTATGTCACCCCGCTCTCGCGCACCCGCCGCACGGCCGAGGCCATCCTCCACGCCGGATACGCCCCCACCGAACTTCACGTCGAGCCGGACCTCATCGAACAGCATCTCGGCGCATTCCAAGGCCTGCCCCACGCCGATCTGCCCGATCAACTGACCCAACCAGCCCACCCGTTCTGGCCGCTCTCCGGCACCGAGCGCCCCCCTGGCGGCGAAAGCATGCAAGACGTCATCACCCGCGTCGGTGCCGCGATGGAGCGTCTGGCCCTGCGCCACCCGGATCGCGACATTGTCATCGTCAGCCATGGCGGTGCCATCCGTGCCGCCATCGCCCACGCACTCGCCATCGCAGCCGACAACGCGCTGCATCTCTCGGTGGAAAACATCTCGCTCTCCCGCCTGCAACGCCAGGATGCCGGCTGGCGGGTGATCTCGGTGAACACCCATCCCACCTAGCCGCACCCCACCCGCACCCCACCCCCAATACACTTCGTAGCAGGGCGCATCGCAGCCGGCACTTGCGGCGGCGCGGTGCGAAATGCCACATGAACGCCGAAATCTGTCACCATGATCCGGCACCGCCGCATCTGCTGGCCACACCCCGCGCCAGCGCCGCCGCCACCTGGGAGAGAGTGCATGTTGCGCGTCATCACCGCCGTCCTGTTCGCCCTGCTGCTGCTCCCCATCGCAGCCCAAGCGCAGACCGAACAGCAGACGCTGGTCGACCGGGCCACCCTCTCCGTGCAGGAGATGCTCGGCGACAAGCAGGCCTCCGAGGCACGCAACCTGATGCGCAAATCCAAGGGCGTCATGGTCTGCCCGCGCATCTTCAAGGCCGGCTTCATCCTCGGCGGCCAGGGTGGCGGCTGCGTCATGTCCGGCCGCACCGCGAATGGGTGGACCAACCCGGCCTTCTACGGCATGGGCAGCGGCAGCATCGGCTTCCAGATCGGCATTCAGGACGCACAGATCATCTTCATCGTCCTCACCCAGAAAGGCCTCCAGGCCCTGCTGGACAGCCAGTTCAAGATCGGCGCCGATGCCTCGGTCGCCGTCGCCACCATCGGCGCCGGCATCCAGGGCTCCACCACCGCCGCCTTCAACGCCGATATCGTGGCCTTCTCCACCACGCGCGGCCTGTTCGCCGGCATCTCCATCGACGGCAGCCTGATCAGCGTCCGCAGCGACTGGAACGCCGAATATTACGGCAAGCCCATCGGCGCCCAGGAACTCGTCATCTCCAACGGCGGCAACAACCCCGGCGCCGATCCGCTGCGTGAAATGCTGGCCCGCTTCTCCGGCAATTGAACCAGGTGCCCAAACACCCCAAAGCGTTTTGGCACACCAAATCACTGGCCGAGATGTCCGCCGAGGAATGGGAAAGCCTGTGCGACGGCTGCGGCCGCTGCTGCCTGCACAAGCTGCGCGATGAAGACACCGAGGAACTCGCCTTCACCAACGTCGCCTGCCGCCTGCTCGACCTCGGCACCTGCCAATGCCGCAGCTACCACACCCGCACCGACCACGTGCCGGACTGTGTCACCCTCACCCCCAAAACCCTCGCCGATATCGACTGGCTGCCCCCCTCCTGCGCCTATGTCCGCATCAGCCAGGGCCGGCCACTCGCTTGGTGGCACCCCCTCGTCTCCGGCTCCCGCCAAACCGTGCACGCAGCCGGGGTCTCCGTTGCCGGCCGCGCGGTGGACGAGCGCTATGCGGGCCCGCTCGAACATCATATCGTCGACTGGCCCAACCGCGCCCCCCGCGCGCGCAAACCTGCCCAGGACTGAAGGATCGTCACGATGAACCAGGCCCTTTACGGTGGCGTCAACGCCGCCGTGCTCACCGCCATGCACGACGATCTCTCGGTCGACCTGCCCCGCATGATCGCCCACGGCCAATGGCTGCTGGCCAATGGCTGCAACGGCCTCGGCATCCTCGGCACCACCGGTGAAGCCAATTCCCTCGGCATCGCCGAGCGCATCGCCATCATGGAAGGCTTCGTCGAGGCCGGCATCCCAGGCGCCCAACTCCTCCCCGGCACCGGCACCACCGCCATCCCGGACACCGTCATGCTCACCCGCAAGGCAGAGGAACTCGGCTGCAAGGGCGCCCTGTTGCTGCCCCCCTTCTTCTACAAAAACCCCTCGCAGGACGGGCTCTTCGCCTATTTCTCCGAAGTCATCGAGCGCGTCGGCGGCGACATCGCCTTCTACCTCTACCACTTCCCCGCCCAATCCGCGGTGCCCTTCACGGTAGACTTCATCGCCCGCCTGCTGCGCGCCTACCCCGGCAAGATCCGCGGCATCAAGGACAGCAGCGGCGATTTCGCCAACACCAAATCCTACGCCGATGCCTTCGCGGCCGACGGGTTCGAAGTCTATTGCGGCGATGACGGCGCCCTGCACGCCCTCCTCCAGGCCGGCGGCGCCGGCTGCATCACCGCCGCCGCCAATGTCGGCTGCGCCATCTCCGCCCAGGTCTACGCCGCACGCGGGGGTGCCGCGGGCGAAGCCCCGCAGGCAATCCTGTCCAAGGTCCGCGCCGCCGTCACCTCCGCCCCGCTGATCCCGGGCCTGAAATCCCTCATCTCCCGCCACCACAGCAACCCGGCCTGGTTGAACATCCGCCCGCCGCACACAAAATTGAGTGCCGAGGCGGAACAGGCCCTGTTCAGCGCCTTCGATGCGACCGGCGTGGTGCTGGAAGCCGCCTGAACCCAGGAGCCTGAGATGCGTCTGCTCACCCTCATCGTTGTGCTCAGCATCCCCTTGCTGCTATCCGCCTGCAACACCGCCAAGGGCATTGGCGAGGACATCAACGGCGCCGGTCGCGCCATCACCAACGGCGCGCAGGACGTGCAGAAAAAGCTCTGATCGCAGCCGAACCATCCGGGAACAGATTTCAGATGAACGCCTCCGCCTCCAACAAAACCATCGCCGTTCTGCTGATCGCCGTCATCATGGGCGTCGGCTCCTTCGTCCTCGAAGCCCCGCTGCTCTCCGGCCTCGTCTCCCTGCTGGTGTTCATGCTCAACTTCTGACGCAACGAGGTGGGGCGCCGCCTGGCGTCCCACCACGCCCGCCTTCAGCAATCTCAAACCATTGCCATAAGTCGCGGTTTAATTAACAAATCGCAATAAAACCCACGCGCCTTCCCAACATCTCCCCTCACCACAATTTGCCATAGCCCTGCCGCCGTGCCGCCGAAAGCATGCCGCGCGGCAACGGAATCCGCCCCAGATCCAACTTCGCACGCTTCCTGCGCACGCGCGGCTTCCGCTCCTTCGGCTCAGGGCGGGGCCTCGCCGCCGCACCTGGCCGCAACACCGCGCTCTCAATCGCCAAGGCCCGGCACAGCGGCAACAGCAGCCGCCCGGCCTGGGGCGACGCCTGCAGCAGCGCCACCATCTCCGGCTGCTCCAGCACATGGCGAAGCTGCGCCCCAAGCCCCGCCGCCTCATGCGCGCCGATCCGCACCAGCCACCCAAACTTGGTCGGCCAAAGGCGCTTCGCCCGCACACCCGGACGGCGCACCGCGCTGTCACCCGCCGCCACGGCCGGCGCCGCGGTCAGGTCAGTGGCGCAAGCCGCCTCGCCAGACGTTGAAATCCCCCGCGCCGCGCGCGGCACAAGCCGCCCGGCCCGAAACCGCACCAGCAGACCATCCACAAGCCGCCCGATCTCGCCCAGCCTGCGATGCAGCAGTAGCACCAGCAAGGTCGGCAGAATCCGCTGTCCACCCCACGCCGCCACGCGCTCGCGCAGCGCATGGATCACGTAGGTCAGGCTCAACCCTTCCGGTGCGGCGGCTTCAATCTCCATCCACCAGTGTCTTTCATGCGCCCTGGCTGACTGCAAGACATTTCCGCCCCACCCCGCCCACCCTGTTTGACGCAGTGCAGCATCCCCCCTAAACACACCGCATTCCAAACAAGCCAAGCCCAACCAGGCGCACCCCACTCAGCGCCGGAGGCGCCGCTTTCCCATGTCCATCACCTTCGCCGATCTCGCCCTCATCGCCCCGCTGCAAAGCGCGCTGGACGAGCTTGGCTACACCACCCCCACCCCGATTCAGGCCCAATCCATCCCGCTGCTGCTGCAAGGCCAGGACGTGCTGGGCATGGCACAGACCGGCACCGGCAAAACCGCGGCCTTCGTGCTGCCCCTGCTCCACCGCCTCGCAACCTTGCCCCGCCCGGCGCCCAAAGCCGGCGCCCGCGTGCTGGTCCTGGCCCCCACCCGCGAACTCGTCTCCCAGATCGCCGATGGCTTCGAGACATTCGGCCGCCATCTGCCGCTCACCGTCACCACCATCTTTGGCGGCGTCAGCCAGGTCCATCAGGTCCGCGCCCTCAACACCGGGGTGGACATCATCGTCGCCGCCCCCGGCCGCCTGCTCGATCTGATCTCCCAGGGCCTGTGCGATCTGTCACAGCTGGAAGCCCTCGTCCTCGACGAAGCCGACCAGATGCTCGACATGGGCTTTGCCAAGCCGATCGAGCGCATCGTGGCAACACTGCCGACCGATCGCCATACGCTGCTGTTCTCCGCCACCATGCCGAAATCCATCGCGGCCCTGGCCGACACCCTTTTGCGCAACCCCGCCCATGTCGAGATCGCACCGCCCTCCACCACGGTTGCGCGCATCGCGCAGTCGGTGATGTTCGTCGATGCCGCCAACAAGAAGGACGCTCTGCTCGCTCTGCTGCAAACCCCGGGCATCGGCCAGGCCGTGGTGTTCACCCTGCAAAAGAACATCGCCAACGATGTCTGCGCCTTCATCACCGAAGCCGGCATCCCCGCCGAGGCGCTGCACGGCAACAAATCGCAAGGCCAGCGTGAACGCGCGCTGGACGCCTTCCGCACCGGCGCCGTGAAGGTCCTGGTTGCCACCGACATCGCCGCCCGCGGCATCGATGTCGACACCGTCACCCATGTTTTCAACCACGACCTGCCGAGCCTGCCCGAAAGCTATGTCCACCGCATCGGCCGCACCGGAAGGGCCGGCCGCGGCGGCCACGCCATCACCCTGTGCGACGCCGAACAGCGCGCCTGGCTGCGCGATGTCGAGCGTGAGATCGGCACCAGCCTTGAGGTGCATGCCGACCATCCATGGCATTCGACCGAAGCGCAGAACTCCACCAAGCGCCCGCCCGTGCTCGGCGGCGGTCCCGTCAAGCAGATCAAGGAGCAGGTGCAGCGCGAGCGCAAGATCTGGACCGAAGAGGAAAAACGCGCCGCGCGGGAGGCCGCCAAGGCGGCCTGACCGCAGCCAAACGAAAAAAGTTTTTTTGCTTCTTTTTGTTCACAAAAAGAAGATTCTTGCTGTTCCCTAAGCCCCAGTCATCGCCGCCACAAACAGCGCCGTGTTGTGCCGCAGCATCTCCAGATAGGTCGCAGCCGGCCCCCCTGCCGCGGACAGCGCATCGGAATACACCGCCCCGCCCAGCACCGCCCCCGCCTCCCGCGCCACGGTTGCCGCCAGGCGCGGATCGGTCATGTTCTCCACAAACACCGCCCGCACGTGCTCGCGTTTGATCTGCCCGATCAGCGCCGCCAGATCGGCGGCCGAGGGCTCACCCTCCGTGCTGATCCCCTGCACGAAGCGCAGCGTCACACCGTAGCGCGCCCCGTAATAGCCGAACGCGTCATGGCTCGTCAGAATCACCCGCTTCTCGCGTGGCACGCCGGCAAGCTGCGACGAGATCCAGCGATCCGTCGCCTCGATCTCCGCGATATAGGCGCCGGCCCGCGCCGCGATCGCCGTCGCCTGATCAGGCAGCGCCTTGGCCAGTCCGGCCGCGATCGCCCGCACATACAGAATTGCGTTGGTCGGGTCCTGCCAGGCATGCGGGTCGGTGATGCTGCGGCCATCCTCCTCCATCTGGCGCGGCGTCACCGCCGCCCCCGCCACAATCCGCACGCCCTTGAACCCCGCCGCCTGCGGCAGCCGCGCCATCCAGCCCTCCAGCCCCAGCCCGTTCTCCACCAGCGCCACGGCCGCATGGATCGAAGTCAGGTCAGACGGTGTCGGCTGATATTGATGCGCATCGCCGTCCACCGGCACCAGCGATGCCACCGTCACCGCCTCACCGCCCACCACCTGCGTCATGTCCGCCAGAATGGAAAAACTCGCCACCACCTTCACGGTCTCGGCGGCTGCAAGGTGCCGCGCAACTCCAAGCCAGGGCAGGGCGGCCAGCAGGGTGCGGCGGTTCATCGGGCAACTCTGTATGTTATACTATAACAAATAAGCCCGCCGACAAATCCCGGCAAGCCCCGCGTTGCGGCGTGCCCGAATCCCGTTACTCTTGGCCTATGTCAGACGATCTGCAGGAAACCGTGCCCCTCGATGGCGCCCCCACTTTGGTGCGCTGGCGCCGCTCGCAGCGTGCCCGCCGCGTCTCCCTGCGCATCGACCCGCGCGGCGGCGCCGTTGTCGTCACCCTGCCGCCCCGAGCCACCCGCGCGCTCGGCCTGCGCCTGCTCACCTCCCATGCCGGCTGGGTGCAGAACCGGCTCTCCGCCCTGCCAGGCCGCATCCCCTTCACCCACGGCGCCAGCATCCCGTTCTGCGGCACGCCGCACCGCATTGCCCACACCCCGGATCACACCGGCGCCGTGCTCTGCGCCGATGGCGTGCTGCACGTCTCCGGCCACCAGGATTTCCTGCCCAGCCGCGTCGCCGACTATCTGCGCGCCGAGGCCAAACGCCGTCTGGCGGCGCAGGCCATCGCCAAATCAGCCCTGCTCGGCCGCAAGCCCAGCCGCATCACCGTCAAGGACACCACCAGCCGCTGGGGCAGCTGCACCGCCAAGGGCGCGCTGGCCTTCAGCTGGCGCCTGATCCTGGCACCGCCCTTCGTGCAGGATTACGTGGTGGCACATGAGGTGGCGCATCTGCGCCACATGAACCACAGCCAGGCCTTCTGGAGCACGGTCGCCGACCTCACCCCCCACACCGACGCCGCCACCACCTGGCTGCGCACCCACGGCGTGGAGCTCCTGCGCATCGGCTAACGCGGATCCAAGGTGATAAAAGTTTTTTGGTCCTTTTTTCAAAAAAAGGACTTCTTCTTTTTTTGAAAAAAAGAAGCAAAAAAACTTTTATACCTTTTGACCCGGGCCAATCGCGCGGGAGAGGCGCTGGTTGATCGTGTCGATCACGGGGGGCAGATCGGCCAGGCTGTCGATCACGAAATCCGCCCCGCACGCCTCGAAGGCCCGTGTTGCCGTCTCGCGGATCTCCGCCTTCGCGGCCGGCGCCAGCGAGGCCAGCTCCGCTTCGGACAGGCCGCACATATTCCCGCTCAGCGCCAGGCCCACTGTCCAGGTGCCGGCCTCGCGCCCCTCGCCGATGCCGGGCTCGGTGTCATCCACCTTCACCACGCAACGCGCCGGCCACACGCCCATCTGCGCCATCGCATGCCACATCATCAACGGCGAAGGCCGCCCCGCCGGCAGATCGCCGGCACACACGCTCAGCTCCGGCTCATACCCGCCACGCGCCGCGATCGGCGCCAGCACATCCATGATCGGCCGCGTGTAGCCGGTGGTCGCACCAATGCGGATGCCGCGCGCCCGCAAAATGCCCAGCGCGTCGAGGGCGCCGGGAATGAACCCGGCATGCGCCTCCACCGAGGCCACGTTCATCGGCTCGAACACCGCCATCACCGCGTCGATCTCGGCCTCGGTCATCGCATGCCCATGCCGCGCCCGCCACGCCGCATCCACTGACGGCGTGCGCCCCACCTCACGGATATGGTCGCGCTTGGCCATCCCCATCGGCCCGCGCGCATCGGCAATGGTGATCACCACGCCGAATTCGGCAAATGCCCGCACAAACGCCCCCATCGGCGCGCGCGAGCCATGATCCACCACCGTGCCGGCCCAATCCAGAATCACGGCCTTGATGCTCTGCGTCATGCGAAATCTCCGGTCAGGCGTGTGGCGGCGGCGCCAGGTTCAGCAGATCGGCAAGCGTCTCCTCCGCCAGCGCGAAGGACGTGCTGGCCCCGGTGCCCGACGTCACCATCACCAGCCGCACGCCGGGGGCAGGGGCCTCCATGAACGCCACATCCGGGCCGGACGGATAAACCCCGATCCAGCGCTCGGTCACCTCCGGCGCATCGATGGCAAGGGTCGCCGACAATTCGGCCAGGATCCGGTCATCCACCGCGCGCGGCTGAAACGGGTCATGCGTGTCGGCGTAATGATGGCTGTCCCCCACCACCAGCGAGCCATCGGCCCCCTGCACGGCGATCAGATGAATGCCATCGGCCAGCCACTCGCTCTGCTCATCCTCCAGCACCGCCCGCAGCGCCGGCAGAGACGGGCAGTTCGCATAGCCCAGATACCGCACCAGCCCCAGATCGCTCATGATCGCGGCATTCAACGTGAATCCCGGATCGGCCACCCGCAGCATGTGCAGCTTGCACAACGTCACCTGCCGCCTGGCGATCACCTCGGGATACAGCGTCACCAGATCGGTGCCCGGGCACACCACCACATGATCCGCGCGCAGCACGCCGGAGGCGGTGGTCACCCGTCCACTCTCCACGCCAAGCACCACGGTGCGCGGCAGAAACCGCACGCCCTGCGCCGCCAGCCACTGCGTCAGCTGCCCCACCGCATAGCGGCTTTCCACCCGCAGCTCATGCGGGCTCCACAACGCCCCGGCCAGACCCTGGCGAAACCCCTCGCCATGCTCCGCCAGTTCCGCCCCGCGCAGCACCCGGCAGCCATCGCCCATCGCACTGTCGGCAAACTCCTCCAGCACCGCCAGGGCCTCAGGCCTGCGCGCCACCATGGAAAGTCCGCGCTGATGAATGGCAATCCCGGCTGGCCCCGCCAGCTCCGCCCACACATCACGCGACCGCCGCGCCCGCCGCCAGGTGATGCCTTCCTGCTGACCGGTCACGGTCACAAAGCCGAAATTGCGGATCGAAGCCCCCGCCGCCCGCGCATCGCGGTCCAGCACGGCGGTGCGCAACCCGGCGCGGTGGGCGGCCAAAGCATGGGCCAGCCCGACAATGCCGGCGCCAACCACGATACAGTCAAAGGAATCCGTCATGATGGGTCCGCACTAGCCGCTTCCGCCAGCGCGAACAAGCGCGGGACGATTACACCTGCGCGCCGAGATCCCACCACAGACCCACATACCCCATCAGCCCCTCACGCGCCGTGGCCGCCAGCACATGCTCGTTCGGCCCGTGCTGCTTGCACCCGTTATAGCTGAGCGGAATCCACACGAGCGGCACGCCCAGGTGATCAACGAAGATATCGCCGGGCAGCCCGCCGCCGCCATTGGGCACGATCTGCACCTTCTTGCCGGTGGTGCGCGCAAGGCTCGCCTGGGTCCGCCGCACCCACTCATTGTCCGGCGAGGTCCGGCTCGCCGCCATCCGCCCATGCGCCTGCTCGATCGCCACACTCTGAAACCCGTGCGCGTCCAGATGCCCGCGCAGCGCATCGGCAAACCCGTCCACATCCGCATCCACCGTGTAGCGCAGCTGGCACCACGCCTTGGCATCCGGCGCCACCGCGTTCACCGGCGCCGCCGGATTGCCGGACAGCATCGCCAGCACGATGAAGCTGGTCCAGCCATAGACTTTCTCAGCCGATGTCAGCCCCGGCTCGCCCCAGTTCGGGTTGATCGTGGCACTCTCCTCGCTCTGCAGCTCGCAGCCCTCCAGCGCCCGGCGCACATCGGCGGGAATGCCGCCCTTCGGCAGAAACCCCGGCACCAGAATCCGCCCGTTGCGATCGGCGATGCAGGCCAGCGCATGCGTCAGCACAATCGCGGGGTCGGTCGTCATCCCACCCCAGTTGCCGCTGTGCACGCCCCCCTCGCGCTCGCGCACCACCAGGGTGAAATTGAAATTCCCGCGCGATCCGGTGGTGATCGTCGGCACATCCGGCCGCATCCGGGGCCCGTCACTGGCAATCAGCACATCGGCCGCCAGCATCTCGGCATTGGCCGCCACAAACGGCTTCAACCCCACCGAGCCCCGCTCCTCGCTCATCTCCAAAATGAGCTTCACGTTGAACCCAAGCCGGCCGCGCACCGAAAGCACCGTCTCCAGCGCCGTGATCACGGTGGCATGCTGCCCCTTGTTGTCCGCCGAACCGCGGCCGAACCACACATCCCCCCGCGGCGTCAGCACCCACGGGTTCAGCCCCGCATCCCACTGCTCCTCCAGCCCGCGCACCGTGTCGCCATGGCCATAGGTCAGAATCGTCGGAAGTGCCGGGTCCTCGATGCGGATCCCCACCAGAATCGGCCCGAAGCCGGCCACCGGGTTCGGATGGATCTCCACCGAAAACCCAAGCCGCTCCAGCCAGGGCTGGATCGTCGCCGCCAGGTAGCGGTCCACATCCGCCGCAAACGCCGGGTCCTGCGAGGTGGACGGAATCGCCACCAGCTCCGCCAACCGGTCGCGAAACCCGTTGCTGTCAAAATGCCGTGCGGCCTGATCCAATGCGGCTTCGCGGGTCATCCATGCTCTCCAATCATCAACACCATCACTCTGCGCCCGCGCACCGCCCACCTCAATGCCCGGCATCCACCGGCAGAAACCGCCGGCTCAGCGCATGGTAGATGCCCTCCCGGCACACCAGGCGCGACGCGCTGTGCCCGATCATCGCCGTCAGCATCACCGGCACCAGCAACGCATGATCCCCGGTCATCTCGGTGACAATCACAAACGCGGTGATCGGCGCCTGCACCACGCCCGCGAAATAACCCACCATGCCCAGCACCACCATCGCCGGCATCGGCGCAATCGCGAACACATCGAACAGATTGCGCCCGATCCCGGCCCCCACCGAAAGCGACGGCGAAAAGATACCCCCCGGAATGCCGCTGATCGCGGACAGCAAGGTGGCGGCGAACTTCAACACCCCAAAATCCGCAGGCGGCGCATCCTGCCCGGACAGCAGATGCAGCACGCTGGCATAGCCGGTGCCATAGATCTGATTGGCCGAGGCCAGACCGCACAGTGCCACCCCAAGCCCGCACACACCGGCGAACAGCGCCGGATGGCGCTGCATCCAGCCCCCCACCCGCAAATGCCCGATCTCGCCGGCCAGCAGCATCAACCGGCTGAACACGCCGCCCAGCAGCCCGCCAACGCCGCCACACACCGGCACCGCCAGCCACACCGGTGCGCCATGCAGCGCCACGCTGCTCATGCCGAAATAGGTGTAGTCACCAAGCCAGGCCAAGGACACCAGCCCGCCACAGATCACCGTGCCGATCACCAGCCCGCTCGTCCTCGCCTCGAACGCCCGGCTCATCTCCTCGATGGCGAACACAATCCCGGCCAACGGCGCATTGAACGCCGCCGCCACCCCGGCCGCCGCCCCGGCCAGCACCAGCCCGCGCTGATGGCGCTTCGAGATATGCCCCACCGCATACATCACCGAAGCCCCCACCTGCACCGTCGGCCCCTCCCGCCCGATCGAGGCGCCGCACAGCAGCCCAAGCCCGGTCAGCATCACCTTGCCGAACGCCACACGCAGCGACACCAGCCGATGCCGCGCCGTCTCATCCTGCAGCGCGCGGGCGGCGATCACCTGTGGAATCCCGCTGCCCTGGCTGTTGGGAAACAGATGCCGCGCCGCCAGATTGGCAACAACAAACCCAAGCGGCGTCACCACCAACGGCGCCAGGGGCTGCCAGGCCAGCAGATCCTGAAACAGCGCCCCCATCGCATCGGCCAACAGGGCAAAGCCCACAGCGGCCACCCCCACCGCAAGCCCGCCGGCAACAAAGATCAACCGGATCTGACCGCGCCGTGACAGGGCAAGAACACGGCGCCGGATGCTGAAGGATGGACTAAAAATCACAAGAACAGTTCGATTTACCTGGAGACCGCCGGAGAAGCCGAAGGCGGTTTTGCACGATGCGTGCCACCCAGCACCGCCTGCGCCGCAAGCCCCAGCACCAGCCCCCATAACGGTGCCCCCAGCCCGAACAGACTCATGCCGGACGCCGTGCAGAGAAACGTGATCATCGCCGCATCGCGCGACGATGGCTCGGCAATCGCCGCCGAAAGCCCACCCAGGATCGCCCCCAGCAAGGCCAGCCCCGCAATCGCCGCAATCAACTCCGCAGGCAGTGCCGCAAACACCGCGGCCAGCGTCGCGCCAAACAGCGCGATCAGCAGATACAGCACCCCCATCGCCACACCCGCCCGCCAGCGCTGGCCCGGATCGTCATGCCCCTCCGGCCCCGCGATCTGCGCCGCCGTGAACGCAGCCGTGGTGATCCCATGGCAGCCAAACGGCGCCAGCAGGGTGGAAACCCCGGAGATCGCCCCCACCACCAGCCGCTGATTGACGCTGTATCCGGCAGCCCGGATCACCGCGAGACCCGGCAGAAACTGCCCGGTGATCGCAACCAGACACAAAGGCAGCGCCAGGTTGAGCGCCGAGCCGAAGGTGAACACCGGCATCGTCCACACCGGCACCGCAAGCGCCAGATGCACATCGGCGAAATGCGTCTGCCCGCGCAGCCCCGCCAGCGTCACCCCCACCACCAGCACGATCGTGATGGCGAATTTCGGCAGGATCCGCCGCCCCAGCAGAAACGCCACCACCATCACCCCCACCAGCAACGGCGCCCGCCCCAGCGACACCCAGGTCTGCGCGCCAAACCGGAACAGAATGCCCGCCAGCATCGCCGCCGCGATCGCAGGCGGCACCAACCGCATCACCCGCTCGAACATCCCGCTGATCGCAAGGGCAAAGATCGCGGCACTCGCCAGCACGAACGCCCCCACCGCCTCCGCCCAGGGCAGGCCCGGCAGCGACACCACCAGCAACGCCGCCCCCGGTGTGGACCACGCCACCGACACCGGCGCGCGCAGCCGCAGGCTCAGCACGATGCCGGACACGCCGCAGCCCAGCGAGATCGCCCAGATCCAGGAGGACAGCAGCGTATCCGGCAGATGCGCCGCCTGCGCCGCCTGGAAGATGATCACCACCGAGCCGGAATACCCGGCCAGAATCGCAACCAGCGCCGCCGCAACCGGCTGCACCCCCCACCCAGATCGCACGCCAGACCGCAGGCTCATCACATCCCCATCACACATTCAGAGACGCGAAATCGCGCCCCTCCGCCACCATCCGCTCCAGCAGCGCCGCAGGCTCCCATCCCACCCCGCATTCGGCGTGAATTTCGCGCATCGTCGCCAGAATCCCGGCAAGCCCCGCCTCATCGCCCGCCTGCATCGGCCCGCCGCGCCAGGCCGGATACCCGTAGCCATGCACCAGCACCACATCAATGTCCGATGGCCGCAATGCTACGCCCTCGGCCAGAATCTTCGCCCCCTCGTTGACCATCGCGGCCAGCACCCGCGCCTCGATCCTGGCGGCCGGCACGGCCCTGCGCACAATCCCGCGCGCGGCGGAGGCCTGCTCCACCAACGCTGTCACGGCTTGGTCGATCTCACGCTTTCCGCCCTCATGGCGATACCAGCCAAGCCCGGTCTTCTGCCCGAACCGCCCCGCCTCACACAGCCAATCCGCGATCGGCACATAGCGCGAAGCCGGATCGCGCTCGGGCGCCCGGCGCTTGCGCATCGCCCAGCCGATATCCAGCCCCGCCATGTCCGCCACCGCATAGGGCCCCATCGCCATGCCGAAGCCTTCCAGCGCCGCATCCACCTCATGCGGCAGGGCGCCATCCTCCAGCGCGAAATCACAGATCTGCCGCCATTTCGCCAGCATCCGGTTGCCGATGAAACCATCGCACACGCCAGCGATCACCGGCTGCTTGCGCAGGCGCCGGCCCACGGCAAGCGCCGTTGCCAGCACCGCATCCGACACACGCCGGGGGCGGACAATCTCCAGCAGCCGCATCACATGCGCCGGCGAGAAGAAATGCAGCCCCAGCACCCGCTCCGGATTGTCCACCGCATCGGCCAGCACATCGATATCCAGATAGGAGGTGTTGGAGGCCAGAATCGCATCCCGCCGTGTCACGGCGGACAGCGCCCTGAACACATCCTGCTTGGCCGCCAGATCCTCGATGATCGCCTCGATCACCAGGTCCGCCCCGGCCAGCGCCGCAAGCTCGGTGGCATAGCCGATCCGGGCCAGGCGCGCCTGCTGCTCCGTCCCGGACAGCCGCCCCGATGCCACCTGCCGCGTATACACGGCCTCGATCCGCCCCCGCGCCGCCGCCACCGCCGGCTCGGACACCTCGACCAGCGTCACCGCGAACCCGGCATCGGCCAGCGCCACGGCGATGCCAGCACCCATCGTCCCGCCCCCCACCACGCCGGTCTGCGCCACCGGCCAGGGCTCGGCCGCCACCGGCGATTTCGCCGCCAGACGCTCCGCCATGAACAGATGGCGCAACGCCCGGGACTGCGCGCCCGCGCGCAAACTCTGAAACGCCGCACCCTCGCGCGCCAGCGCGTCGTCGAACGCCAGATCCAGCGCCCAGCCCACCGCCTCGGCTGCCACCACCGGCGCCTGTGCCCCGCGCGCCCGGCGCTGGACCGCCTGCACCGCGGTCTCGAACGCCGCCCGGTCGAAATCCGGCACCGCCCGATCCCGCGCCCGCGGCAACGCGCCCGACCGCGCCATCGCCCGCGCCCGTTCAACGGCAAGGGCCAGCACATCCGTTCCGATCTCATCCACCACGCCCAGGGCCAGCGCCTCGGCGGCCGGCACATGACGGCCGGAGGTGATCATCTCCAACGCAGCCGCAGCCCCCGCCAGCCGCGGCAGGCGCTGCGTGCCGCCAGCCCCCGGCAGCAGCCCCAGCTTCACCTCCGGCAGCCCCACCACGCCGCCCGGCGTGATCACCCGGCCATGACAGGCCATCGCCACCTCCAGCCCGCCGCCCAGAGTGGTGCCGAACAAAGCCGCCACCACCGGCTTCGGGCAGTGATCCAACGCGCGGCACACATCATTGGTGCTCGCGGCCCCGGCGCGCGGCGCGTTGAACTCGCGAATATCGGCCCCCGCCACAAAGGTCCGCCCCGCGCAGGACAGCACCCCCGCCACCAGCCCCGGATCGGCGGCAAGCAGCCCCACCGCCGCGATCACCCCCTCGCGCACCGCGATCGACAGCGCATTCACCGGCGGATGATCGATCACGATCACCCCCACATCGCCATGGCGTTCCAGCCGCACCAGATCGGTCATGTGTTCCTCCCTTTTGTAGGGCGGAAGAGCGCAGCGTCATCCGCCGTTTCATTTGCAACACCGGCCCAATGACGACCGGAGCCGACCGTCTGACCTTACTGCGCCAAGTCCCGCATCACCTGCGCCAGATCGCTCTTGCCCTCAAAGCCGATCCCCGGCAGCTCCGGCATGGTGATCACGCTGTCCTCCACCCGCACCCCGTCGGGAAACCCGCCATAGGGCTGGAACAGATCCGGATAGCTCTCATTGCCGCCCAACCCCAGCCCCGCCGCGATGTTCAGCGACATCTGATGCCCACCATGCGGGATGCAGCGCGACCACGACCAGCCGGCATCCTTCAGAACGCCCAGCGTGCGCTGATATTCGCACAACCCGTAGGACAGCGCGCAGTCGAACTGCAGCCAGTCCCGGTCCGGCCGCATCCCGCCATGGCGGATCAGGTTGCGCGCATCCTGGTGGCTGAACAGGTTCTCCCCCGTGGCCATCGCCCCCGGATAGAACTCCGCCAACGCCGCCTGCAGCTGATAATCCAGCGGATCACCCGCCTCCTCGTACCAGAACAGCGGATAATCCCGCAGCATCTTCGCATAGGCGATCGCGGTCTCCAGATCGAAGCGCCCATTGGCATCCACCGCAAGCCGCGCCGGGCCGATCTCGCCCAGTACCGCCTCGATCCGCCGCCGGTCCTCGTCGATCGACGCCCCGCCGATCTTCATCTTCACCACCGAATAGCCGCGGTCGAGATAGGAACGCATCTCGGCGCAGAGCTGCGCGTCATCCTTGCCCGGGTAGTAATAGCCCCCCGCCGCATAGACGAACACGCGTGGATCGGCCTCTCGCCCATGCCGCTCCGCCAGCAGCCGGAACAGCGGCCGCTCGGCGATCTTGGCCACCGCATCCCACACCGCCATGTCCAGCGTGCCCACCGCCACCGAGCGCTCGCCATGCCCGCCCGGCTTCTCGTTCCTCATCATGCAGGCCCAGACCCGGTCCGGGTCGAGATTCTCCCCCGAAGCATCCACCAGGCTCTCCGGATCGGCCTCCAGCAGCCGCGGCGCGAACCGCTCGCGGATCAGCCCGCCCTGGCCATAGCGGCCGTTCGAGTTGAACCCATACCCCACCACACGCCGCGACCCCGCCTGCACCACCACCGCCACCAGGCTGGTCGTCATCTTGCTGAAATCGATATAGGCGTTGCGGATCGGCGATGAGATCGGCTGGGTGATCTCGCGAACATCAATAATACGAACAGACATCGAAGTCTCACCTGTCGAACGGTTGCGTCAGCGCCGCACTCTGGCCCCGGATCACGCCGCCCGCCAGCCCCGGCACCACCGTCCATCACCGCACCGAAGCACGACATCGCGGTAATTATGGGCTGCAAACGATTGTGGCGGCGCCGGGCATCGCCTATCTCTCAATCACGCTGCTTGTGGGCCGGAGAGTGTTTCTGCGATGACCAGTAAAAAGAACGTGGCCGGCATCCTTGTGGCGGCCGTCGTGATCGCGTTTGCCACCTATCGCCTGGTGCAGCAGGCCGATGCCGGCCGCGACGTGGGCATCCCGCTCGGCAGCACCCCGGCCGCACAGCTCAAATTCCGCCTCTCCCTCAACGCGGTGGGCGATCGCATCATGCTCTCCGCCCCCGTGCAGATCGAAAGCACCCCCCAGCCCTCCGGCCCGGATCGCGTCCGCCTGCTCACCAATATCAACCAGCCCAATGGCGGCTTCATGTGGACCGCCATCCCCAGCCGTGGCTCCGACCAGCGGCTGATCGGTGAGATCTCCATCGGCTCCAAGGTCTACAAGATGTGCGAGATGTTCCACGGCGGCAGCAACAGCATCGGCACCATCAGTCAGCGCTTCGACCCGGTGAACAATGGCGGCGAACGCGCCCGCCTGCCCACCGGCATGGCGTCCGAGCCGATGCTGACCCTCTACGCCGCCCTGAACGACGCCGGCCTGCCCGCCAAGGCCGTCACCTCGACCGACAATGTCACGCTGGAAAAGGCCACCAGCCACGTCAACTCCGTCGACCAGCCGGCCCCCGATCCGCTTAACGCGCTCGCCAACCGCGTCGCCCTGACCTGCCTCGGCGAATAGCCGCCCCCATCGCCCGGATCGGCCCGGCATGGCCCACGCATGGCCCGCCTGCGTGGCCATGACGCATGATTTTGTTGACTTCCCCCACCGCCCCCCCTATCCGGCACAGGCGCCCCTTGATGTGGTCTTGCGCGCTGCCAGCCGGGCAGAGTTTCAGCTCCGGTGCCAACGCTCCCAGGTAGCCCTTTTCACGCAGCAGTTTGCGCCGGTTTGCGGTCCTGTTGACCGCTCTCGCCCACCAAGCGGCTCCCCGCCCGGCATGTCCCGGGGTGGAACGCCTGGACACGGGCGCTTATTTGAAAGAGTGCAATGACATTCCAGGAATTGGGGCTCGCCCCCAAGCTGCTGAAGGCCCTTGAGGCCGTCGGCTACACCACCCCCACGCCGATCCAGCAGCAGGCCATCCCGCATGTGATGGCCGGCCGGGACGTGCAGGGCATCGCCCAGACCGGCACCGGCAAGACCGCGGCCTTCGCCCTGCCCATCCTGCACCGCCTCGCAGCCAGCCCGAAGCGCCCCGGCCCCGGCGGCTGCCGTGTGCTCGTGCTCTCCCCCACCCGCGAACTCGCCAGCCAGATCGCCGAAAGCTTCCAGGACTACGGCAAGTTCATGGATCTGCGCAGCACCGTCATGTTCGGCGGCGTGCCGAAAGGCCGCCAGGCCCGCGCCATGCAGATGGGCGTGGACGTGCTCGTCGCCACACCCGGCCGCCTGATGGACCACATGGCCGATCGCACCGTCAGGCTCGACAGCGTGGAGATCCTCGTCCTCGACGAGGCCGACCACATGCTCGATCTCGGCTTCATCGTCCCCATCCGCCGCATCGTCCAGCACATCCCGGCCCAGCGCCAGACCCTGTTCTTCTCGGCCACCATGCCCAAGGAGATCGGCACCCTCGCCGGCCAGATGCTGAAAAACCCGGCCCAGGTCGCCGTCACCCCGGTCGCCACCACCGCCGAGCGCATCGAGCAGCGCGTCATCCATCTGGAAACCTCGCGCAAGCGCGCCGTTCTGTTCGACCTGCTGATGAGCGACGTGAAGGGCCGCACCCTGGTCTTCACCCGCACCAAGCATGGCGCGGACCGCGTGGTGCGCCATCTCAGCGAACAGGGCCTGGCCTCGGCCGCCATCCACGGCAACAAAAGCCAGGGCCAGCGCGAGCGCGCCTTGGCCGAGTTCCGCTCCGGCAAATGCCGCGTGCTGGTGGCAACCGACATCGCCGCCCGCGGCATCGATGTTGACGGCGTCTCCCACGTCATCAACTTCGACCTGCCCAACGTGCCCGAGACCTATGTCCACCGCATCGGCCGCACCGCGCGCGCCGGCGCCGACGGCATCGCCATCAGCCTGTGCGACGGCGAGGAGCGCGCCTTCCTGCGCGGTATCGAGAAATTGATCGGCCAGAAAGTGCCGGTCATGCAGGCCCCTGGCGCACCTGCCCCCCAGCAGCGCGCCGCCTGAGGCTTTACTTGCGTTGACGCAGGCGGGAATTCGCCGCATCCAAAGACAACACGTTCCGGATGCGCCGATGCCCCCGCCTGCCGAGACACGCCTCGCGCGTCGAAACCTGATCGCCAGCACCCTGGCCCTGCCGCTCGCCTCCCTTCTGGAAGGTCCGGCCTCGGCTCAGGCACCGGCCAAACCCGCACCGCCACAGCCGGCCCCGATCTCCGGCCTGAACACCCGCGCCCGCCGCAAGGGCCTGTTCTACGGCAGCGCCATCAACTCCACAGCGCTTTCCAACGACATCGCGTTGATGGACCAGGTCCGCAGT
This sequence comes from uncultured Rhodospirillales bacterium, assembly GCA_903924855.1. Lineage (GTDB taxonomy): Bacteria > Pseudomonadota > Alphaproteobacteria > Acetobacterales > Acetobacteraceae > CAIQQQ01. The sequence continues at coordinate 107,063 of CAIYCW010000107.1, forward strand.
GAATGCGGCATCCTGGTCAGCGAGGATGCGTTCAAATGGAACGCCATCCACCCGAAGGACAAAACCTACGACTTCGCCGCCGCCGACGCGCTGGTCGACTACGCCTCGCATCACGCCATGGCGGTGCGCGGCCACACGCTGGCCTGGCACGAAGCCAATCCGGACTGGCTGGAACCGGCACTCACCCGCACCACCGCCGAGAAGATCCTGCGCGACCACATCCACACCGTGGTCTCACGCTACGCCGGCAAGCTCGTCCATTGGGACGTGGTGAACGAACCCCTGCAGGAGGACGACCACCAGCCCCGCGCCCTGCGCGACACGCTGTGGCTGCGCGCCCTCGGCCCCGCCTATCTCGACATCGCCTTCCAGGCCGCCCACGCCGCCGATCCGAAGGCGCTGCTGGTGCTGAACGAATACGCCGTCGAATACGGGCTGGATTGGCAGTTGCGCAAACGCGGCGCCCTGCTCGACCTGCTGGCGGACATGGTGCACCGCAAGATCCCGGTCCACGCCGTCGGCATCCAGGCGCATCTGGACGCAGCCGAGATCGCCATCGACCAGACCGGCCTATACCGCTTCGTCAACGACATCGCATCGCTCGGCCTGAAGGTGATCATCACCGAGCTGGACGTCCGCGATCAGCGCCTGCCGGCCGATATCGCCTCGCGCGACACCTCCATCGCAGCCCACGCCCGCGCCTGGCTGGACGTCGTCCTGCCGCATCCCGCCGTGCTCGGCGTGCTGAGCTGGGGCCTGTCAGACCGCTCCACCTGGCTCAACGACAAATTCCCCCGCGCCGACGGCCTGCCGCAACGCCCGCTGCCGCTCGACCTCGATCTGCGCCGCAAGAAACTCTGGGCCGCCATCGCCGCCAGCCTCGACGCCACCGCCGCCCATCCGGTTTAGGCGGAACGTCGCACCTGTCCCGTCAGTGCGAGGAGCGCTGCGGGATCAGACCGCCAACCCCTAAACGTCCAGATCCTCGACCAGCTGAGCATTCTCCTGAATGAACTGAAACCGCAGCTCCGGCTTGCGCCCCATCAGGCTCTCCACCCGATCGGCCGTCGCCGCAAACGCCAGCGTGTCGCTCATCTCCGGCACCACCACCTTCAGCAGCGTGCGCCGCTTCGGATCCATCGTGGTCTCCTTCAGCGCCGCCGGCGGCATCTCGCCCAACCCCTTGAACCGGCTCACCTCAACCTTGCTGCCCTGCTTGAACAGCAACATCTTCGCCTCGCGGTCGGCGTCATCCATCGCATAGACCGACTTCGCCCCCTGGGTCAGCCGATACAGCGGCGGCTGCGCCAGATACAGATGCCCCGCCTGCACCAGCTGCGGCAACTCCCGGTAAAAGAACGTCATCAGCAGTGATGCGATATGCGCGCCGTCCACATCGGCATCCGTCATGATGATCACCCGCCCGTAGCGCAGCCGGCTGCGCTCGAACCGATCACCCACCCCGCAGCCCAGCGCCTCGATCAGATCCTTGAGCTCCTGATTCTGCCGCAGCTTCTCTGTGGTCGCACTCGCCACGTTCAAGATCTTGCCGCGCAACGGCAGCACCGCCTGCGTCGCCCGATCCCGCGCCTGCTTGGCCGAGCCACCGGCCGAATCACCCTCCACCAGGAACAGCTCGGTGCGCGCCGCATCCTCCAGCGTGCAATCGGCAAGCTTGCCCGGCAACCGCAGCCGCCGTGTGGCGGATTTGCGCGGCGCGTCCTTCAGCTCCTTCCGACGCAGCCGCTCCTCCGCCCGCTCGATCACAAAGGCCAGCAACGCATCCGCCTGGCTCGGGCTCGCCGCCAGAAAATGATCGAACCGATCGCGCAGCGCAGCCTCCGTCAGGCGCTGCGCCTCCGGATTGGTTAGCTTCTCCTTGGTCTGGCCCTGAAACTGCGGCTCGCGGATGAACAGCGACAGTTTCGCCGCCATCCCCGCCAGCAGATCCTCCGCCGTCACCGCTGCCGCCCGCTTGTTGCCGCGCTGCTCGCCCCAGCCGCGCAACCCCTTCAGCAAAGCCGCCCGAAACCCCGCCTCATGCGTCCCGCCCTGCGGCGTCGGCACCGTGTTGCAGTAGCTGGCAAGCGATCCCTCACCCTCCTCAAGCCAGGCGATTGCCCATTCCACCCGCCCGCTGCGATCGCCATTGGCCGCATTCGGCAAGGTCGCATCCCCCGCCCACAGCGGCACCACCGTGGTGCTGCCGGCCAGGTCATCCTCCAGCGAATCGCGCAACCCTCCGGGAAAATGCAGCTCCGCCTCAGCCGGCACCTCCGGCGAGCGGATCAGCGCCGGATCACACACCCAGCGGATCCGCACACCGCGGAACAGATACGCCTTCGACCGGCACAGCCGGAACAGCCTTGCCGCCTGGAACGACAGCTCACCGAAAATCTCCGGGTCCGGCTGAAACCGCACCTGCGTCCCGCGCCGGTTCTGCACAGAACCCGCATTCAGCAGCGCCGTCTGCGGCACGCCGCGCGCATAATTCTGCCGCCACAACACCCGATCGCGTGCCACCTCCACCTCAAGCGCCGCCGACAGCGCATTGACCACCGAACTGCCCACGCCGTGCAGACCGCCCGAGGTCTCATACGCCTTGCCCGAGAACTTGCCGCCCGAATGCAGCGTGGTGAAAATCACCTCAAGGGCCGACAACGCGGGGAATTTCGGATGCTTGTCGGTGGGAATGCCGCGCCCGTTGTCGCGCACCGTCAGCCAGTTGTCGGGTGCCAGCGTCACCTCGATCAGGCTGGCATGCCCCGCCACCGCCTCATCCATCGCATTGTCGATGATCTCGGAGGCCAGATGATGCAGCGCCGTCTCATCGGTGCCGCCGATATACATCCCAGGCCGGCGCCGCACCGGCTCCAACCCCTCCAGAACCTCGATATGCTCGGCGCCATAGGCGGTGTCTGGCTTGCCATCGGCGCCGGATTTGAACAGGTCGTTCATGCTGTGTTCCCAATCAGGAACCGACCATACAAAAGCCGCCCCGCTCCGGGCAAGCCGATCGGTCAACCCAGACACGCGGCGAAAATTTCAGAACAGATGTTCTTTCTTTGAAAAGAAAGAACCAAAGAAACTTCTTTCAGTTTGCCGGGGCGTGGCTGCGCTGTGGTGTCACCGTCAGAAAGCGCCGTGTCGGGGGCAGGGGAGTCCCCACATGAAAGGACAGCGCCGCCGTCAGAATCGCCTTGTCCGTCTCAGACATCCGCCCCGCCTCGCGCAGATGGTCGCCCCAGGTCTCCAGCCACCACAGCTCCACCCAATGCTCGGGGTTGGAGATATCCTCCCCCAACTGCCACTGCACCGCCCCACTGCGCCCGCGCACCTCGCGCAGATCGGCCATCACCGCCAGAAACGCCTCCTTGCGCTCGGCCGCGATCTGATAATGCTGGCTCTCCATCACCCGCCCGCGCTGCAGCGTCAGCTCCGGCGCCAGCACCGGCGCGATCGTCTCCGCCTGCGGCACGATCGCAGGGATCGGCGTGCCCGCAATCCCATCCGTGCGGTCGATGTCAAAGAACCGCGCCCCCACCGCCAGCACAACCCCACTCACCCCCGCCGCCAGCAACGTGCTGGACAGCCCGATCTGCGTGCCAAGCCAGCCCCAGAAGAAGGTGCCGATCACCAAAGCCAGGTTGAACGACAGCTGATAGATCGAAAGTGCCCGAGACCGCACCCAGGGCGGAGAGGCGATCTGCGCCGAGGCCTGCGCGACAGACGCCGCCGACACCCAGCCCAGCCCAAAGATCACCATCGCAAACGACGCCGGCAGCCAATGCCGCGAGACGGACATCACCAGCATCCCCGCACAGGACAGCAGCGAGGCAAAGAACACGATCTGCCCGCGCCGAAACCGCGCCCGCAGATTGGGCAGGATCAGCCCCGCCGTCACCCCGCCCACCCCCATCAGGCCGAGCAACAGCCCGAACGCCCCTGAATCGAGGCGCAATTGCTGGCGCACCACCAGCGGCAGCATCGCCCAAAGTGCTGCGCACGGCATGAAATACAGCGCCGCCCGCGCCATCGCCGCCTGCACCGAATAGGTGTGGCGCACAAACCGCACCCCGCTTTTGATCGCCCCCATCAGCCGCTCCGGCGGCAGGGCGGAGCTGACCACCGGCCGCCGCCACGCCAGCAGGGCCGCGATCACCGCCAGATACGAGACCGCGTTGATCCCAAACGTCACCTCCGGCCCGCTGAAGATCAGCAGAAACCCGGCCAAGGCCGGCCCCACCGCGCGCGCGATGTTGAAGCCAACCCCGTTCAGCGCCACCGCCTGCACCAGATCCGCCCGCGGCACCGATTCCGCCATCACCGTGCCCCAGGCCGGCCCGTTCATCGCAATCCCGGCCCCGATCGCGAAGGTCAGCGCCAACAGACTCCACGCCGTGGTGGCATGTGCCACCGTCATCAGCGTCAGCACCGTCGCAGCCGTCAGCATCCACAGCTGCGTGCCCAGCAGCATCCGCCTGCGATCGATGATGTCGGCCAACGCGCCGGAGGGCAGCACCAGCAGAAACACCGGCAACACGGTCGCCGCCTGCACCAGGCTCACCATCAAAGCGTTGGGCGACAGCGAGGTCATCAGCCAGCCGGCCGAGGTGCTCTGCATCCACACGCCCAGCGAGACGGTCACATTGGCGAGCCACAACGAACGGAACAGGCTGTGCCGCAACGGCGCAAGGGCGGCAGGCAACGGCATGGACAGGCTCCCGGTTCAGGCGTCGGCCAAAGCTCCTGACGACGTCCCGATATCCCGCAACGCAATGCCGCGGGCCACCGATGCGCCGATCAGAACCAATGTCGGCCCAGATTGCGACCAGGATGCGGCCTGCGCCACCAACGTATCAAGTGTACCTCGCAATTCGCGCTGCCTTGGCGACCCGCCGCGCTCGATCAACATGGCGGGCATCGCCCGGTCCATGCCATGGGCGAACAGCCCATCGCGCAGCTGCGGCAGCGAGACAATACCCATATACACCGCAAGCGTGCCGCCGATCGCCACCAGCGTTTCGAAGTCAACATCAAGCCGGCCTTCCTTGGTATGTCCGGTGATGAAGGTGACGCTGCGTCCCGCCTCGCGATGGGTCAGCGGAATCTTCGCCTGCGCCGCACAGGCCAAGGCCGCCGTCACCCCCGGCACCACCTCGAAGGCGATTCCCGCCGCATGCAGCGCCTCCGCCTCCTCACCGCCGCGGCCGAACACGAACGGATCGCCGCCCTTCAGCCGCACCACCTTGCGCCCCTCCTGCGCCAGGCGCACCAGCAGGCCGTTGATATCCTCCTGCACCACACAGTGATGCGCGCGCACCTTGCCCACATAGATGCGGTCCGCATCGCGCCTGGCCATGTCGAGCACCGCATCACCGATCAAACGGTCATGCACGATCACATCCGCCTCGCCGAGCAGGCGCTGGGCCCGCATCGTCATCAGATCGGCAGCCCCGGGGCCGGCCCCCACCAGATAGACCATGCCGCCACTGGGCACGTGCCCGGCCAAGGCCTGCTCGAACACCGCCTCGGCCGCCTGCTCCTGGCCGGCAAACACCAGATCGGCGGCAGTCCCGGTGAACAAATCCTCCAAAACCCGCCGGCGCTGCGCCAGATCGGGCAGGCGCTCGCGGATCCTCGCCTTGAACCGCTCCGCCATGGCGGCCAGCCTGCCAAAGGCCGGCGGGATCACCGCCTCGATCTTCGCCCGCAGCAGCCGCGCCAGCACCGGAGCCGCCCCACCGGAGGAGATCGCGATGGTCAAAGGATCACGGTCAATCATGGCTGGCGTGATGAAGCTGCAAAGCTGGGGCTTGTCCACCACGTTCACCGGGATGCCGCGCGCCTGTGCCGCGTCACTCAGCGCCTGCAGATCCGCGATCGGCGCATCGGCCCCGATCGCGATCGCACAGCCCTCCAGATCGGCCGGATCGAAGCGTGCGCGCAGCCTTATTTCCGCGTGAGACTCCCGCAAAGCCAAGGCTTTCCGCTCGGCGATCGGCCCATCGCCCACCACCAGTGCGACGCGTCCGGCGAGGTCGAGGAAGATCGGAAAATGCCGCATCGATGGTCTCCAGAATGGGGGCGGGCAGGGCCCGCGTCAGATGTTCGCAGCATTCATGAATTCACTGGACAGCGCGAAGCTGCGAATCGTGGCTGACACATCTTTGCAAGATTCAGGTTGACGGCCCCAGGCCTCAGGCATATTAGTCTGCCTCACCGGGACGCCGATCGGCTTCACGCCTGATCGTTCCTCCGGTTCCCAATCGGCAGGCTACAGTCGCTGAAAGTGACGTAAGGTCACTCAGGTAACTGCTTTCTGTTTTGCTCTTTGACAGTTGCATAAGAATGGAAGGGATACGTTGGCGGCGCTTGGCCGTTGGTATTTCTTGGAGCGATCTGAGGGGTATTGGCGGGTTGGTTTAGGTGGACTGGTTTCTAGCCGGTTTGCTTTAGACTGGGTGC
>CAIYCW010000108.1 GCA_903924855.1 uncultured Rhodospirillales bacterium
CGTCTCAAGGACTTCCGGCGAATTGCCACACGCTACGATAAACTCGCGCAAAACTTCGCCGCAGCCGTGGCGCTCGCAGCAATCGTCACCTGGTGGGCTGATTGAGTCTCGTGCCTAGAGCGAGGGACGATGCGTCCGACAGTATGACGATTTTTTGCCCGATCCACTCCGACGCAGAATGATATGAAGTGCGCGCATATGGAACGATACCAAACGGGGCTGGCTGAAATTCGCTGTTTTGCTAGGCTCATGACATGAACGATCTCCCGGCTGATCCTTCGCCGTCGCTCCTCGACATCAGCGCCGCCGAGCGCGTGCTGGGGGTCGACTACACCGAGGCGGAACGCCTCCAGATGATCGAGGCGGTGGCGCTGCAGATCGGCCGCGCCCAGGCGTTGCGGGCGGCAGGCATTGCCAATTCGGTGCACACCGCCAGCCGGTTCGACCCGCGCCTGCCGGGCTTCACTACACCGCAGGCCAATTTCGTCCGCCTTCCCGAGGCTGAACCGAAGCTCCCATCCTCCGACACCGACATCGCCTTTGCCCCGGTCACCGCGCTCTCACACTGGGTGCGCACCGGCCAGATCAGCTCACTGCGCCTGACCGAGATCTATCTGGACCGCGTCCACAGGCTGGGCCCTGCCCTGGAATGCATCGCGCTCGCAACACCCGAGCGCGCGCTGCATCAGGCCCGCGCCGCCGATGCGCGCCTGGCCGCCGGCATCTGGCTGGGCCCGCTGCACGGCATCCCCTATGGGCTGAAGGATCTGCTGGACACCAAGGGCCTGCCCACCACCTGGGGCGCCGAACCCTATATCGACCGCGTGGCGGACGCCGATGCCGCCATCGTGCGCCGGCTGGAGGCGGTGGGCGCCGTGCTGGTGGCGAAAACCTCACTCGGCGCCCTGGCTTATGGCGATATCTGGCATGGCGGGCGCACCCGCAACCCCTGGAATCTGGAGGAAGGCTCGTCCGGCTCCTCCGCCGGCTCCGGCTCCGGCACCGCCGCCGCCCTGTTCGGCTTTTCGATCGGCACCGAGACGCTGGGCTCCATCGTCTCGCCCGCCACGCGCTGCGGCGCCACCGGGCTGCGGCCCACTTTCGGCCGGGTCAGCCGGATCGGCGCCATGGCGCTGTGCTGGTCGCTCGACAAGATCGGCCCGATCTGCCGATCGGTGGCGGACACCGCCCTGGTGCTGGAAGCGATCAACGGCTTCGACCAGGAAGACCCGTCCAGCATCGGGGCAGGCTTTGCCTGGGATGCGGGCGCTGCGCGCGCGCCTCTGCGGGTCGGCTATTTCCCGGCCGAGATGGAGGGGGAGCTGGATCTCGCGGCCCTCGCCGCCCTGCGCCGGCTGGGCCATGAGCTGGTGGTGCTGGAACGCGCGCCCCTGCCCTATGAGTCGATGCTGGACATCCTCACCGCCGAGGCGGCGGCGGCGTTCGAGGAGCTCACCCTGTCCAACCGGGATGATCTGCTGACCTGGCAGGAGAATTTCTCCTGGCCCAGCACGTTCCGCCGCGCGCGGTTCCTCTCCGCCGTCGATCACGTGCAGCGCGACCGGCTGCGCCGGCTGGTGATGGTGGAGGTGGATCGCTGGTTCACCCAGGTGGATGCCATCATCGGGGCACCTCTGGTGGGGCCGATGGGGCTGATCACCAATTTCACCGGCCATCCCTGCCTGGCGCTGCGCTCCGGATTCCAGCAGCTTGGCACCCGCCAGCCGCGCGGGCTGGGTGTGCCGGTCGGCATCGCGGATGGGCCGTTGCATCGCGTGCCGCATTCCGCCTGGCTGTGGGGGCGGTTGTTCGATGAGGGCACCCTGCTCTCCCTCGGTATGGCGCTAGAAGCGGAATTCGGCGTGGCGGCGGAGCGGCCGGAGGGGTTCGCGTGATCACACCCGCCTATGTCCGCTGCATGGCGGCCTATAACAGCGAGATGAACCGCAAGATCTACGCCGCCGCGGCACGGCTTTCGGATGCGGTGCGGCGCGAGGATGGCGGGCTGTTCTGGGGCTCCATCCATTCCACGCTGAACCACCTGCTCTGGGCGGACACGATGTGGATGTCACGCCTCGATGGCTGGGACCGGCCGGCGCGCACGCTGATCGACAGCGGCCGGCTGATCCCGGATTTCGCCGATCTGATGGCCTCACGCTTTGTGGCGGATGCAAGGATCGAGGCCTTCGCGCAGCGCCAGACCGAGGCCGATATTTCAGCCAGCATGACCTGGTTCAGCGGCGCCGCCCAGCGCGAGGTGACGGCTCCCAGGGCGTTGCTGCTGGTGCATTTCTTCAACCATCAGACGCATCACCGCGGCCAGGTGCATGCGCTGCTCACCCGCTCGGGTCAGGATATCGGGGACACTGATCTGTTCCTGGTGCTGCCGGAAGACATGCTGGCCACGATCTGAGGCGCCAGACTCACCTCGAAGCGGCAGACACGCCCGCCACAGGCGCGGCATGCAACCTCGCGCACCTCGGCCCCCTCGCAGACCAGCCGGCTGAACAGGCGCTGAAACACGGCGCCATGCCAGGCGCAGATCGGCGCATCGCTGCTCTCACCGGCGGCCAGCGGATTGGCCGCGATCTCGATCGTGGCGCGCCTGCCCTCCACGGTTGCGCTGAAACGGCCGGAGCCGGCAAAGGTCCAGGCATGGGACGCGATCGCGCGCAGCAGCAGCCGCGCTGCAAATGGGGCCGGAAGCCAGCGCAGCAGAGCCTGAAACAGGCGGGGAATGCGCGCCTGCAGCAGGTAATCCGCGGTGCGCCGCCCGGCATCCGCCATCACCTGGCGCGCCATCTCTGTGCTGAGCGTGGCGCGCAAAGTGCGGTGCAGACGGGCCACTTTCTGCTCCGGCACCATCCGGCCGGGCGGGCTGTCCCACCAATCGGGGCAGAAGGCCTGTTCGAAGACCAGCCGCCCCGCCCGCACATCGAGCAGGGCGGCGCGCAGCTGGCTGACCGCGTTGGGGCCGATCAGGGCCGCCTCAGTTGGCATCTTCGCCAACCGACTGCGCGGGGATCATCGCCTGCGCCTTGCGGGTGCGATCGGCCAGCGCCTCCCAGCCCGCCGCCTCCAGCGGGCGGGCGCTGCGGGCGGCATCGAAGCCGAAATCCACCGTCTTCTTGGTCTGCGGCCCCCAATAGCCGACCCGGCCCAGATCGTAGAAGCTGCGCTTGAAGCCGGACATCAGAAACGCCTTCAGGCAGCCCAGCAAATAGCGGCGGCGCTTGCCGGTGCCGGCCCAAGGGTAGTGGAACAGCGCCTTGCGCATGTAGAAGCGGCGATAATTCTTCATCACCCCGTTCAGCAGCTCGCCACGATCCATCGCATCGGGTTTGATGATGGGGGTGACGAAATTGTATTTCTCGAAGTCGAACACCTCGACCTTGTCGCTGAGGTCCTTGAACAGCGGGGTGAACGGCCAGGGCGTGTACATCGACCAGTTGGCCAGATCCGGCTTCCAGTCCTGCGCCATCTGGTAGCTTTCCTCCAGCGTCTCGGCGGTCTCGTTCTCCAGCCCCACGATGAACTGCGCCTCCACCACAATGCCGGCCTCGCGCAGCAGGGCGATGGCGCGCTTGTTGTCGGCGACCTTGGTCTCCTTGTTGAAGCGGTCGAGCTTGAGCTGCGCGCCCGCCTCGGTGCCGAGCGAGACATGGATCAGGCCGGCACGGCGGTAGAGCGGCAGATACTCCACATCGCGCAAAATGTCGGTCACCCGCGTGTTGATGCCCCATTGCACATGCTCGGGCAGGCCGCGGGCGATCAGCTCCTCGCAGAACTGGATGAATTTCTTGCGGTTGATGGTGGGTTCCTCGTCGGCGAGAATGAAGAAGCGCACATCGTATTTGCGATACAGCCCCTCGATCTCATCGACGACCTTCTTCGGATCGCGCACCCGGTAGTCGCGCCAGAATTTCCACTGCGAACAGAAGGAGCAGGTGAACGGGCAGCCGCGTGCCATGTTGGGGATGGCGACCCTGCAGTTCATCGGGATGTAGCTGTATTTGTTCCATTCCAGGATGCCCCAATCCGGGTCGATCGCATCGAGGTTCTTCACCGTGGGGGCGGCGGCGGTGGCCATGATGGTGCGCCCGGCGGGCGTTTCGGCGGCGAAGGCCAGGCCCTGGATCAGATGGCGCTCGGTCTCGAACCTCCCCTCCTCCACCGCGCGCACCAGATTGACCAGGATCTCCTCCCCCTCCCCGCGCACCACCACGTCGATCCAGGGCGCCTCGGTCAGCACCTGCGGATACATGAAGGTGGCGTGGATCCCGCCCAGCACCGTCACTGCGTCGGGGTGCAGCTCCTTTGCGATCTGCAGCGCGCGCTCGGCCTTGTAGATCGAGGGGGTGATGGCGGTGGCGCCCACGATATCGGGCTTTTCCGCGGCCAGAAGGGCGCGCAGATCATCGTCCGACAGGCGGTTGGTCATCGCATCGATGAAGCGGACATCACTGTAGCCGGCCGCCTTCAGGGAACCGGTGAGATAGGCCGCCCAGGCTGGCGGCCAGTTGCCGGCGATCTCGGCGCCACCGGAATGGTAGTTGGGATGGATGAGAATGATCCGCACCTGACGCCTCCCTCGACTGTCAAGCAAGGTTGACAAGCGACAGAGGGCAGAACATTGACCTGGGTCAAACTCGTCACAACATCGCGACAAGCCTGGAAAAGCGGATCGACCAGAGCCGACGATGCGGCGGTCAGACGCCCGCGGAATGGCGCAGCCCGGCGCCGGGTGCCGCCAGATAGGCATCGAACACGGCGGCCACATTGCGCACGAAGGGCCGGCCCTGCTCGGTGACCTCGATGATCGTCCCCCTTCGGCGCACCAGCCCGTCCTCCTCGAACGGGGCAAGGGCACGGGCGGAGTCGTGCAGCGCCTCCGCTGGCAGGCAATGCGCTGCGGCCAGTGCATCCAGATCAACCGCCAGATGACACATCACCTGCTCGATCACCGCGCGGCGCAGCATGTCGTCCGGTGAGAGCTCGATCCCCCGCACCGTGGCAAGCCGGCCCTGGGTGATCGCCGCCGCATAGCCGGGCACGTCGGGCGCGTTCTGCACATAGCCCTGGGGCAGCGTGCCGATCGAGCTGGCGCCGATGCCGAGCAGCACCTGGGCGGTGTCGGTGGTGTAGCCCTGAAAGCTGCGATGCAGCGTGCCGGCCTGTTCGGACCGGGCAAGCTGGTCGGAGGGACGGGCGAAATGGTCAAGACCCACCGGGTGATAGCCATCCTGCTCCAGGACCTGGGAGATCACACGGCGCTGACGGAACCGCTCCCGCGGGCCTGGCAGCTGCGAGTCCTGGATAAGCTTCTGGTGACGCTTCATCCATGGTACATGGGCATAGCCGAACACCGCCACCCGGTCCGCCCGCAGCCCGAGCGCACGCCGCGCGGTATCGGCAACACTTTCCTCGGTCTGCAACGGCAGGCCGTAGATCAGGTCGAGATTGAGCGAGCCGATCCCAAGCCGGCGCAGCTCATCGGCACAGCGCGCGGTCTGGTCATAGCTCTGCCTGCGGCCGATCGCCGCCTGCACCTCGGGATTGAGGTCCTGCACACCAAGGCTGGCACGGGTGATGCCCATGCTGGCGAGGGCGGAGAGCCGGTCCACCGCCAGGCTGGTGGGATCGATCTCGATGGCGATCTCGGCATCCGAATCCACCTCGAACAGCCGGCGGATGCTGCCCATGATGCGAATGAGGGCGGATGCCGGCAGCTGGGTCGGCGTGCCGCCCCCCCAATGCACCGCACTGACCCGCGCGCGCCGGCCGATCTGAAAGGCGATCAGCTCCAGCTCGGCGATCAGCAGATCGGCGTAGCGCAGCAGGGGTGCTTCCTGGCGCACCACGGTGGTGGTGCAGCCGCAATACAGGCAGAGCCGGTCGCAGAACGGCACATGCACATACAGCGAGATCGGCTGATCTTCCTGCAACGCGTCCAGCCAGTCGGCATAAGTCTCACCAGGAAAGCCCGACACGAAGTTCGGCGCCGTCGGATACGAGGTGTATCGCGGCACCCGTGCATTGTATCGGGAAATGAGACTCATCTCTGGCATGTCGGCGACCCTGCGCTGTCCGCGCCCTTCCAACCTTGATTCAGATCAAATCGGGCTGTGTTTTTCCCGGTTCAACGGCGAACGGCCTTGGGCGCAGGTGCAGCCTTGGGCAGGTCCTCGTCGAGCACGATCAGCTGGACGGCGTAGGAAACCTCGCCTTCATCATCGTCTCGGTGCACGGTGCCGATCACCTCGTCCCCCACGGCGAACTCCACCGAAAGGCCGGGCTTGGCGGGGGGGATCAAATTGATGCTGTCAGTGCCCAGCAATTTGCGAAGATAGGTTTGCACGCGGGCAATGTCGGTGGGCTTCATCGTGGTGGCCTTACAGAAACTGCGTGCTGTTTGCCCGTTGCCAGCGGACAATTCCAGCACCAGCTTCAAGCCACGGCGCAACCCCGGCATTCGCCGGGGACACGCTGGGTGCAATGAGTGCGACTCTCTGCCTTAGTTGGCGAACCAGTCCGCGATCGGGCGAACCGAATCCAGGGTGCGGTTGCCCCAGGAGATCTCGGCGCGCGCCTGGCGCAGGGCCCGCAGCAGGGCGGCACCGGTCAGACGATCCGAGCGCAGCATGGTCTGTGCATTCTCGACGATCTTGTCGATGCGCTGGAACACAACCGAGCCGATATCGGCAACCGCCAGCTTTTCCAGCCGCACCAGGGTGACGCGCGTGGGGTCGGCTGCGATCAGGCGATCGCGGTAGCTGCACCAATCGGTGAAATCGTTGGAGAAGCGGCCGAGATATTCCTGCTCGATGATGAAGATATGGGTGCGCGGTCCCCAGGAGCAGACATGGTCAATGGCGGCCATGCCGGATTCCAGGCTGTCTGCCGCGGTGGTCACCGGCACCGCAACACCCACGCGATCCCCACCATCAGGGAAGATCGGGCGCGGCTCGTCATCCAGGATGCGGCAGATTTCGGAGAAGGTGTTGGACCCCAGATCGACAATCAGATTGCCGACGCCGATGTCGTACAGCAGCTCGTCCCACGCGGTGGCGTTGGGGTCGTAGGCCAAGGCGCGCGCCATGTCGAAGGCAGCCGCGTTGCGGGCATCGCGATGCACCACGGAATTGAACCCATCCTCCTTGCGGAAGATCAGCGACAGGCGCGGCTGGCGCTCGTATTCGCGCACGTCAACACTGCGCATCAGGGTGGCGTAGCGCTGCAGCAGGCTGACCAGCACGGCGTTGCAGCTCGTGGTCTTGCCGCTCGACTTGTCGTTGGCGAAAATCAGGGTCTTGCGCGCCTTGAACGGGCTGCCGACACCACGACCGCCGGCCGCGTCGGATTGATCCACGGTATTCATCGTCACCCCTTCAGGTCGTGGGCCACCGTCGCGCGGCACCTGAGCCTGTGTAGCACAGAAGCCACATTATGCCAGTTGCAGGGCGGCCACATTGTTCCACTCAAGGACGGGTTTTGCACAGATGGATGGGACAATTTCAAGTGACCCGATCGCCCGTGACGCCGATGTCAACAAACGCTGACAAGAAACAAAAATCCCGGTTGTCCGGCGTTTTGCGTCACCGATTTCATTGCGTATCGCGGATACAATATCACCAGAAATCATCGGCGGCGGAATGGTCGGAGCGGCGGGATTCGAACCCACGACCCCCAGTCCCCCAGACTGATGCGCTACCAGGCTGCGCTACGCTCCGACCGACGGGAGAGGGTGCATAGCAGCCCGGGCCGCAAGCCGCAATGTCAGATCAGGGCCGAGGCTGTCAGCCAAGCAGCCCGCGCAGGGATTCCAGTTCCTGCAATGTTGTCCGCAGCAGACCGCGCAGCCGTGCGATCTCCGCATCCTGCGCCGGATTGACCAGCGTGGTTGGCGGCAGAATGGTGCGCGGCTGCTGTGTGCGGGCGGTGCGCGGCTTTGATTCGGGGGCCATGCTGGGCGGCAGCAGCATCGCGCCAAGACCCGGCATCGGCAGCAGCGGGTCCTGCGGGTCGCTGAACACCATGGTCTCGGGGCCGGCCTTCTCTTCGGGCGCCGGCGGCGGAATATCGTCCGCCAGTTGGCCGCCCCCCTCGCGCAGCAGGCGTTGCACGCCCTTGATCGTGTAGCCCTGCACGTAGAGCAGGCTGGAGATACGGCGCAGCAGGGCGATGTCGTCCGGGCGGTAGTAGCGCCTGCCGCCGCCTCGCTTGAGCGGCTTCACCTGGGAGAACTTGCCCTCCCAGAACCGCAGCACGTGCTGTGGGATCTGCAACTCGTCCGCCACCTCGCTGATGGTGCGAAACGCGTTCGGCGCCTTGCGCGCACGCGGCTTGGCATCCGTGTCCTCATGCGGCGGATCGCCCGCGGCGGGCGCGGGCGGCACCATGGTCATTCGTCCAGGCCGTCTTCGGGCATCGCCATGTGGTTGACCTGCGCCTTGAGCAGCTGGCTGGGGCGGAACACCAGCACGCGGCGCGGCAGGATCGGCACCTCGACCCCGGTTTTCGGATTGCGCCCCACACGCTTGCCCTTCTGGCGCACGGAGAAGGTGCCGAACCCGCTGATCTTGATCGATTCACCGCTTTCGAGCGCCTGGCCCATACGGCCCAGCACCATCTCCAGCAGATCCGCGGATTCGTTACGCGACAGGCCAACCTGCGTGTAGATCGTTTCAGCAAGATGGGCGCGGGTGACGGTGTTCATGGCCAAACGGTAAGCAGGCGATGAACAAGCGTCAATATCAAACGCCAGAACCTCAGATTGTTTCGTGCGGCGTCATGGTCAAATCACATTCGAACCAGGGCAGAGCCCCAGGTCAGGCCGCCGCCGAGTGCTTCCATCAGCACCAGATCGCCGCGCTGGATGCGCCCGTCATGCCAGGCATCGGCCAGCGCCAGCGGGATCGAGGCGGCCGAGGTGTTGGCGTGGCGGTCCACCGTGACAACCACACGCTCCGGCGGCAGGCCGAGCTTGCGGCCGATGCCATCGATGATGCGCAGATTGGCCTGATGCGGCACCAGCCAATCCACCGCCGATTGCTCAAGCCCCGCCGCCGCCAGCGCCTCGGTCACCGTCTCGGACAGGCGGGTGACGGCGTGGCGGAACACCTCGCGCCCCTGCATCACCAGATGCCCCGGCCGGTCGTGCCGGCCGACCGCGCCATCGACATACAGAATATCGCCAAGCTCGCCCTGGGCGTGCAGATGGGTGGACAATATGCCCCGGTCCGCGCCCGTGCCATGGCCATGGCCGGCACGCAGGAACACCGCCCCGGCGCCATCGCCGAACAGCACGCAGGTACCGCGATCCTCCCAGTTCATGATGCGGGAATACACCTCGGCGCCGATCACCAGCACACCGCGCGCCTGGCCGCTGCGGATGAAGGCGTCGGCCACCGAAAGCCCGTAGATGAACCCGCTGCAGGCCGCCGAGAGATCGAAGCCGAAACCGGTGGCACCGAGCGCTGCCTGCACCCGCACGGCGGTGGCGGGGAAGGCCTGATCGGGGGTTGCTGTCGCCACGATGATGGCATCGACATCGGCAACACCGGCCCCGGCATTCTCCAGCGCCTGACGCGCCGCCTGGGTTGCCATGAAGGCGCAGCTTTCATCGTCGTCCGCGATATGGCGCTGGCGGATGCCGGTGCGCTCACGAATCCAGGCATCGGATGTGTCGAGGCGCTTGGCCAACTCGTCATTGGTCACGACCCGGCGCGGCAGATAGCTGCCGACACCTTCTAGGATGGTGCGCGTGTGCAGGCTGCCCGCGCCGGTGTCAGCCGGCTGTGGCGAGGGGGCTCGCACTACCAAATCCTGGTCCATCTTCCGTTCCTGCCTCGTTGGTGTTGCGCAGGGCGGCATTGCCTCCCGCCAGCTGCGCCTCAAGCCCGGTGATCTTGCCCAGGCCCTCCCGGATGCGATCATTGAACCGGTGTTCCACCATGTCCATCGCCACATCCACCGCATGCGCAAAGCCCAGCGCATCGGTTCCGCCATGCGATTTCACCACCACGCCGGCCAAGCCAAGCATGACGGCGCCGTTGTAGCGCCGCGGGTCCAGCCATTCCCGCAACCGGTCCAGCCCCGGCCGTGCCAGCAGATAGGCGATGCGCGACGCGATGCCGGAGGAGAACACCTGGCGCAGCAGCTGGCCGATCAGCTTCAAGGCCCCTTCGCCGGTCTTGAGCGCCACATTGCCGGTGAAGCCGTCCGTCACAATCACATCGGTGGTGCCGGCGGCGATGTCGTGACCTTCGACAAAGCCGTGAAACTGCGCCGCCAGATGCGACATGCGCAGCGTCTCGGCGGCCGAGCGCAGCGTGTCGTCGCCCTTGGTATCCTCGCTGCCCACATTGAGCAGGCCGATTGTGGGCGCCGGAAGACCCAGCACGGTGCGGGCGAACACATCGCCCATCACGGCGAACTGCACCAGATTGCGCGCATCGCACAGCACGTTGGCGCCAAGGTCGAGCATGATCACATCGCCGCGCGCCGACGGGCTGATCGCAGCCATCGCCGGACGGTCGATTCCCGGCAGCGTCTTGACGATGATCTTGGCCAGCGCCAGCAGGGCGCCGGTGTTGCCGGCCGAGACGATGCCAGAGGCCTGACCACCCGCCACCGCATCCACCGCCAGGCGCATCGAGGAGCGGCGCATGCGCAAAGCCGCTGTTGGCTTGGTGTCGTTGCTGATCATGTCATCGGTGTGCAGCACGGTGCACACGCGGGCTGCGCGCTTGTGGCGCGCCAGCAGCACGGTCAGCCGGGTTTCGTCACCGATCAGCAGAAACCGCGCACCAGGATGGCGTTCGGCCGCCAGATCCAGCCCCGCCACCACGATATCCGGTGCGCGATCGCCGCCCATGGCATCGATCGCAAGGCTGAACATCTCTGCCGGAGTGGCAGAAATGCTGGTCTGTGCTGCCGTTTCGCTTATCACCGCATCAACCCTGCGCCATTCTGTTCAGGCATTGATCCCCGCCTTGGCACGACAGGACGGCAACGCCCTGTCAAAAGCAAGATCACCCGACCGTGACGCGCCGGATCAAACGCGAACGACGCCCTTGAGAGCCTTGCCGGCGGCGACAACTTCGCGGCCGTCATAATGCCCGCAATGCGCGCAGACATGGTGCGGGCGCTTCAGCTCACCGCAATTGGCGCACTCGGCGTGCGCCTGGGTGGTGAGAGCCTGGTGGCTGCGGCGCATGCCTGCACGCGACGGCGACGTTTTTCTCTTGGGAACAGCCATGGGACCAAGCCCCTCCGGTAAATACGACCCAGCCGGCGGAACCGGTGGTCATCGAATAGCAACAACGTGAGCCGCGCGATCTAGCAGAGCGTCCCACTCCCTGCAAGCGCCCGCATCCCCAAGCATCCCAGCCACGCCTTTGCGGCGGTGCCAAACCTTGTCGGATCGCCCCCCTGGCGGGACTGTGGCCGCCCTCTATTGGCGGGACAGGCGGGCAAGGGCTGCAAACGGGCCTTCCGGCTCGTCATTCGCCTCGGGTGGCAACTCGGCGCCAGGCTTGCGCGGATAAGGGTCCAGCGACAAGGCCAGCTGCTCGACAGCGGCCTCCCCCAGATCGAGCACGGTGCCCTTGTATGGCACCTCATCATCCGCATCCGGATCATCCGCCTCGCTCTCCTGGCCCTCGGGGACGAATACCACACGGAATTCCTCGTCGAGCTCGACGGGAAACACCTCAAGTGTGACCACACAGACACGCTGCAGCCGGGCGCGCAGCCGGCCCTTGGCCACGATCTCGCCGCTGCGCCCGCCACGCCCGGTGGCGAGCACGGCGCCTGCCCCGGTGCCAAGCGGACGGTGCAGCTCGAAATGGCAGGCAAGAGCATCCACACCCGGCTCCATCAGCCGCGCTGCGATGGCGGCACATTCCTCAGGCGTGGCCGTCACGTCCCAGGCGATGCCGGCCGTGGTCACGCGGTCGGTGGCCAGCGGGCGGTGCAGTTCGGGGACATCATCGCTCATGCGGCAAGCCTTGCACGCAGCGCATCCGGCGCCTGGAACAGCGGCGCGCCGGGCGCCCAGCGGGGCAGGTCACAGCGCGCCAGGGCGGCATCCTGCGCCAGCACGATGCCCGCCAGCGTGTCGGCGGCGGATGGCGCCTGTTCGGCATCCGGCCAGAGATTGCGGGCCAGGGCCTCGGCAAGGGTGGCGCGGCCCTGCTTCAGCGCCTCCGAATAGGCCTGGGCGCGGCCGTGAAAGGCCTCCCACATCACGCGCACCTTCTTGCCCACCGACAGATCACCCACCCCCATCTCACGCAGGTTCACATCCATGTCGTTGAACATCGCATCAAAGATCGCCTGCGCCGTGGGTTGGCCGCCCGGCTGCTGGGTGAGGTGGCGGATGAGCAGGAAGGCGTGCAGGCCCACCATGTCGAAGCGCCCGTCCAGCGTGTCCGGCACGCCGAGTTCCGCGTAATAGAGCGGCGCGCGCGCCGCGCGCACCGCCTCGCCATACAGCTCATAGCCACGCCGTTCGGCGCGGCTGCGGCCAAGCAGCCCGAAGAAGTTGAACCCGAACACAGCCATCACGGCCTCCAGCTCACTGCATGCATGCCCCAGGGCACGCGCCAAATTGGGGCGTGACGCGCGCCCGCTCTCGCCTTACATGAGGGGTGAACGCGTTCGCGGCAAGCACAGCCCGGGGCGGCGCCACGCCGGCGCCCGTGGGCAGTGCCTCAATCCCGCGCGCCGTGTTGCATGACCGACCGGTAAGGACCAGACCGTTGCGCTTTTTCGCCCTTCGTCCGCTTGCTGCACGCCTGGCCCTGGCCGGCCTGCTGGCCGCCCCCCTGGTCAGCTGCGCCGCGCCCGATTTCATCTCCTTCCCGCCACAGACCCGCGGCAACATGATTGACGCCGATCAGATGGCGCAGCTGGTGGTCGGCACCAGCACCCGCACCGATGTGACAGCCTTGGTCGGCTCCCCCACGGCCCATGCCACGTTCGACGACAACACCTGGCTCTATATCGGGGAGGTCACCAAGCCGGTGATCGGCGGCACCCAGGAGATCCGCGATCAGAAGGTGGTGTCGCTGGTGTTCGACCAGGCTGGCGTGCTGCGCGCGATCAGAACGCGCGGGCCGGAGGATGCGAAGGACGTGGCCGTCGTCACCCGCGCAACGTCGGCACCGGGCAACGACACGACCGTGCTGCAGCAGCTGCTGGGCAATGTGGGCCGGTTCAGCGCCTCGCCGCTTGATGCGAACGACACCAACAACACCGGCGGTGTCGGTGGCGCCAACAAGTTCTGATCCGGTCTGGCCGGTCTCAACCCGGCCAGACCCGATGGGTCAGAAATGGCTCCAGCCACCACGGGGCAAGGCCATGGTGGCGCCTCTTGCGTCAAGCACCCGCACCACCGGAGCACCTTGGGTGAACATGCCGATCCGGCTGACCTTGATGCCCAGCGCGCGCGCATGGGTGGCAAGGGCCGGCGCGTCCCGGGGCCCCACCGCCATCAGCAGCTCGTAATCATCGCCACCGGTCAGGCACAGGCCCAGCACCTCATCGCCAAAGCGTTGCGCCGCCTTGGAACGTGGCAAAGCGGGGGCGAAGACCTGCGCACCCACCTGCCCGGCGCGGCACAGATGCCCCAGATCCTGCACCAGCCCGTCCGACACATCGAGGCAGGCGCGCACCAGATCGGGCCGCGCCAGACCCAGACGCGGCTGCGGCAGGCGGTAGCGATCGGCCAGAAACCCGTCCGGATCGTCGATCTCCCCGGTGGCCGCCATCAGCCCCAGCGCGCCATCGCCGATGGTGCCGGAGACCCATATCTCATCGCCCGGCCTGGCGCCGATGCGCCGCACCGCCTGGCCCGGGGCGACATGGCCGAGGATGGTCAGTGACAGGCTGACCGGCCCAGGGGTGGAGGTGCAGTCACCGCCCAACAGGTTCAGGCCGAATTGCTGCTGATCGGCGGCAAGCCCCGCGGAGAACGCGGCAAACCAGGCCTCCGGCGTGTCGCGCCGCACCGAGATGGTGGTGAGATAGCCGAGCGGTTCAGCACCCATGGCGGCGAGGTCGGACAGGTTGGTGCGCAGCAGCTTGCGCGCCACCAGATCGGGCGGGTCATCCGGCAGGAAATGCACGCCCTCCACCATGGCATCGGCGGCGATGACGATCTGCCGGCCCGCGGGCGGGTCGATCAGCGCTGCGTCATCGAGCAGATCAAGCCCTCCCGGCCCTGCCAGCGGGCGGAAATAGCGGGCGATGCGATCGAATTCGGGCGGCATGGTCATGCGGGGCAGTGTAGGACGGAACGCGCCCACGCGTCATCCGCCGATGCCGCGCATCAGGCGGCGCCGAACTCCCGCGGGCGCAACTGGTGGGCCAGCTTGTCCAGCACGCCATTGGCCATGCGCGGCTCGTCGCCCTCGAAAAAGCCGTGCGAGACGTCCAGATATTCGTTGATGACCACCTTCACCGGCGCGCCATCCGGCATCGCCAGTTCGGCCGCACCGGCGCGGATCACCGCGCGCAGCACCGGGTCGAGCCGGTCAAGCGGCCAGCCTTCGGCCAGCGTGTCCACGATCATCGCATCCAGCCGGTCCTGCTCGGTCACCGCATGGCGCACGATGCGGACGAACAGCTTCACATCGACATCCTCGACGCGGCCATCGTCAAACCCGGTGCCGGCCTCGTTGGAGCCGAGCCGGTAGCGGACGAACTCGTCAATCACCGTCTCCGGATTGGCGGGGCCCTGCTCGGCCTGGAACAGCGCCTGCACGGCGGCCACGCGGGCACCGGTGCGGGGACGGCCGGTGGGCTGCGGGCGGATCGGCGATTTGGCTTGCGGCATCACATGGCCCCCAGCCAGCGTGCGGCGGAAATCTGACGCAGGCAGGCGGCGGCGGCCTCGGCCCCCTTGTTGTGGCCATCGGCCCCCGAGCGCGCGATCGCCTGATTTTCGGTGGCCACCGTCAGCAGCCCGTTGCCGAGCGCCAGGCCATGGGTGAGGGTGACCTGGGTCAGGCCGGACATCGCCTCGCGGCAGACATGCTCGTAATGGTCGGTCTCCCCCTTCACCACGCAGCCCAGCGTCACATAGCCGTCGAAATGATGGCGCGAGCCCAGGGCTGCGAAGCGCACGGTGGCCGCCAGCTCCAGGGCGCCGGCTACGTCCAGCACCTCGTAGCTGGCGCCGGCCGCGGTCAGCAGGGCGATGGCGCCGTCGCGCAGACCATCGACGATCTGCGTGTAGTAGGGCGCGCGCACGATCAGCACATGCGGGCTGGCGCCCTCCACCTTGGGCACCGGGATGCTGACCTCGAGCTGCGTGCTCATTCCTCAATACCTCGTTGGCCGGCGATCGTCAGGCCATAGCCCTCGATGCCGATAATGGTGCGGTGTGTGTTCGACAACAGGATGAGATCGCTCACCCCGAGATCGAGCAGGATTTGCGCGCCAATGCCATAGTCGCGCAAGGAGGAAGGATGCGGATTGGCGGTTTCCATGTGGGAGACGCGCTGCGACAGGCCGGT
This sequence comes from uncultured Rhodospirillales bacterium, assembly GCA_903924855.1. Lineage (GTDB taxonomy): Bacteria > Pseudomonadota > Alphaproteobacteria > Acetobacterales > Acetobacteraceae > CAIQQQ01. The sequence continues at coordinate 15,525 of CAIYCW010000108.1, forward strand.
GGGCCGCGTGTCGCGCAGCATCACCACAGCGCCCCTGCCCTCGGCCGCGATCATCTTCATCGAGGCGTGCAGCCGCTTGGTGGTGGCACCCGCCACCACGTCATCGATCAGATCGACGGCGTGCATGCGCACCAGCACCGGGCCGGGGGCGCTGAGGTCGCCCTTGGTGAGCACCAGATGCTCGGCGTAATCCACCGTGTTGGAATAGACCGCCATGCGCCATTCGCCGCCCACCGCATGGTCGATGACGGTCTCGGAGACACGGCTGACCAGCTTTTCGGTGCGCCTGCGATGGGCGATCAGATCGGCGATGGTGCCGAGTTTGACGCCGTGATGCTGCGCGAAGGCGACCAGATCCGGCAGGCGGGCCATCTCGCCATCGTCGCGGATGATCTCGCAGATCACGCCGGCCGGGATCAGGCCTGCGAGGCGGGCGATGTCCACCGAGGCCTCGGTGTGGCCGGCGCGCACCAGCGCCCCGCCCTCGCGGGCGAGCAGCGGGAAGACATGGCCAGGGGTGGTGATGTCGTCCCGCGTCGAGGCGGGGTTGATGGCGCGCGCGATGGTCAGCGCCCGGTCGGCCGCCGAGATGCCGGTGGAGACACCCTCCCGCGCCTCGATCGAGACGGTGAACGCCGTCTGGTGACGGGTGCCGTTCGACTGGCTCATCAGCGGCAGGCCGAGCTTGTCCACCTGGTCACGCGTCATAGCAAGGCAGACCAGGCCGCGGGCGTGGCGGATCATGAAGTTGATCGCCTCGGGCGTTGCGAACTGCGCGGGGATGACGAGATCGCCCTCGTTCTCGCGGTCCTCGTCATCGACCAGGATGAACATCCGGCCGGCGCGGGCCTCGGCGATCAGCTCCTCGGCCGAGCAGATATACTCGCTCAGCGACTTGGTGAGCAGATTGTTGGTGGCGGTCATGCGAACTCCCTCAGCCGGGCCACGTAGCGCGCCACGGTGTCGATCTCGATGTTGACGGCATCGCCCAGCGCCAGCGTGCCGAAAGTGGTGACCTGGGCGGTGTGCGGGATGATGTTGACGCCGAAGCTGACACCATCCACCTCGTTGACCGTCAGCGACACGCCGTTGACGGCAACGCTGCCCTTGGGGGCGATGAAGCGGGCGAGCTCGCGCGGCACCTCGAAGCGCCAGCGCGTGGAGCCGTTCTCGGGCTGCACATAGGTGACGCGGCCGACGCCATCGACATGGCCGGAGACGATATGCCCGCCCAGCTCGTCACCCACTTTCAGCGGGCGTTCCAGATTGACGGTGGTGCCGATGGCCCAGCTGCCCAGCGTGGTCTTGCTCAGCGTCTCGGCGGAGGCATCGACCGCGAACCAATCAGGCCCCAGCTCCACCGCCGTCAGGCAGCAGCCGGAGCAGGCGATGGAGGCGCCGAGCGGGATGGCGGCGGTGTCCGCCCAGGGGGTTTCGATGACCAGGCGCATATCCTGGCCTGCGCCCAAAGGTGAGATGCTGCGCACACGGCCAAGGCCTGTGACGATGCCGGTGAACATGCAAATAACCCCTCAGCTGGACGCAGGGCTGCGTCGGAAGTGTGACAGCATATCGGGGCCCAGGGCGGATGTTGCAACACGCTCAAAGCGCCGCATGGCTGCCAGCTGCGTGACACCAAAGCCCTGGGCTGCCGGCAGCCCATCGCCGCCGATCACGCCGGGGGCGTGAAACCAGGCCAGATGGTCGACCAGATCGTGCTGCAGGAGGGAGGCGGCGAGGCCTGCCCCGCCCTCCACCAGCACCCGGGTGAGGCCGCGCGCCGCCAGCTGCTGCAACGCCGCCGCCAGATCGACGCCGGTCGGGGAGTCCGGCAGGCTGATCACCGAAACACCTGGCCGGGTCAGCGCCTCTGCCCGCTCGGCCGCGGCGTCCTCGCGCGCCAGCAGCCACACGGGCGCAGCGCCGGCGGTTGCCACCAGGCGCGATGTAAGGCTGAGGCGCAGATGGCTGTCCGCCACGATGCGCACCATCGGCACGGATTTGTAGCCCGCGATGCGGCAGGTCAGATCGGGATCGTCGGCCAGCGCCGTGCCGATGCCCACCATCACCGCGTCATGCCTTCCGCGCAGCGCATGGGCTTCCCGGCGCGACTCGGGCGCGGTGATCCATTGGCTCTCGCCGGTGCTGGTCGCGATGCGCCCGTCCAGCGTGGTGGCAAGCTTGAGCGTGATCATCGGCCGCCTGCGTGTGACACGGCAGATGAAGCCCTCGTTCAGCGCGGCCGCCTCGTCCGCCATCAGGCCTTCGACCACCTCGATCCCGGCATCGCGCAGCCGGGCGATGCCGCGGCCGGAGACGCGCGGATCGGGGTCGCAGATCGCCACCACGACACGGGCGACACCCGCCTTGATCAGCGCATCGGCGCAAGGCGGGGTGCGGCCGTGATGCGAACAGGGCTCGAGCGTGACATAGGCGGTGGCACCGCGTGCGGCGTCTCCCGCCATGGCCAGCGCCCGGGTTTCGGCATGCGGCCGGCCGCCCGGCGCGGTGAAGCTGCGGCCGACCACCACGCCGTCGCGGACGATGACGCAGCCGACCGAGGGGTTGGGCCAGCATTGCCCCAGGCCGCGCCGGGCGAGGCCGAGGGCCGCCTGCATATGGTGGTGATCACACATCAGTCCTGCTTGGGCTCGCCCAGCTCACCCAGAAACGCGCCGAAATCGCGCGCCTCGCGGAAATTGCGGTAGACGCTGGCGAAGCGGACATAGGCGACGGCATCGATGTCCTTGAGGGTTTCCATCACGATCTCACCGATCATGGTGGAGGGCACATCCGCCTCGCCCGAGGCCTCCAGCTTGCGCACGATGCCGTTGACGATGCGCTCGATCTGCTCGTCATCCACCGGGCGCTTGCGCAGCGCGATGCGCACCGAGCGGGCCAGCTTGTCGCGGTCGAACAGCACACGCCGGCCATCCGACTTCACCACCATGATCTCACGCAGCTGCACCCGCTCGACGGTGGAGAAACGCTGGTTGCAGTTGGCGCAGGCCCGCCTGCGGCGGATGGCGGTGCCATCCTCCGTGGGCCTGCTGTCCTTCACCTGGGTGTCCTCGTGTCCGCAGAACGGGCAGCGCATGATGTGTGACTAGCGATAGATCGGGAAACGCGCGCACAGGGCGTGCACCTCGGCCCCCACCTCGGCCTCGATGGCGCTGTTGCTGCCATCGTTGGAGGCGGACAGACCGTCCAGCACGCGCACGATCAGGCGGCCGACCTCCTGGAACTCGGCAACGCCGAAGCCGCGCGTGGTGGCGGCCGGCGTGCCGAGACGGATGCCGGAGGTGACGGCCGGCTTGGCCGGGTCGAACGGGATGGCGTTCTTGTTGGCCGTCATGTGCGCGCGTTCCAGCGACGCTTCGGAGGCCTTTCCGGTGACGTTCTTCGGCCGCAGATCAACCAGCATCAGATGGCTGTCAGTGCCGCCGGTGATGATGTTGAGCCCGCCTTCGACCAGGGTTGCGGCAAGAGCGCGGGCATTGTCGAGCACGGCCTTCTGATAGGTGCGGAATTCGGGGCGCAACGCCTCCCCGAAGGCCACCGCCTTGCCGGCGATGACATGCATCAGCGGGCCGCCCTGCAGGCCGGGGAAGACGGCGGAGTTGATCTTTTTGCCCAAAGCCTCGTCGTTGGACAGGATCATGCCGCCGCGCGGGCCGCGCAGGGTCTTGTGGGTGGTGGTGGTGACGACATGGGCGTGCGGCAGCGGGCTGGGATAGACGCCGCCGGCGACCAGGCCCGCGAAATGCGCCATGTCCACCATGAAGAGAGCTCCCACCTCATCGGCGATCTTGCGGAAGCGCGCGAAGTCGATGACGCGGGAATAGGCGGAGCCGCCGGCGATGATCAGCTTCGGCTTCTCGGTGCGGGCGAGATGCTCCATCTGGTCGTAATCCAGCAGCCCGTCCTCGGCGCGCACGCCGTATTGCACGGCGCGGAACCATTTGCCGGACTGGTTGACGGTGGCGCCATGGGTGAGATGGCCGCCGGCATCCAGGCTCATGCCCAGGATGGTGTCGCCCGGCTGCAGCAAGGCGAGGAAGACGGCCTGGTTGGCGTTCGCACCCGAATGCGGCTGCACATTGGCGAAGGCGCAGCCAAACAGCTGCTTGGCACGGTCGATCGCCAGGGCCTCGGCCACGTCTACATGCACGCAGCCGCCGTAATAGCGCCGGCCGGGATAGCCTTCGGCGTATTTGTTGGTGAGCACCGAGCCCTGCGCCTCCAGCACGGCGGCGGAGACGATGTTCTCGGAGGCGATCAGCTCGATGCCGTCCTGCTGGCGCACCAGCTCATGGGCGATGGCAGCGGCCAGCTCCGGATCGGCATCGGCGATGGAAGCGTTGAAGAAGCGCTGCAGGCTGGCAGCGGCGGTGATCTCGTTCATGGCGTCTCTCCGGTCTCGATTTTGTCGACGCGGCGCTCGTGGCGTCCGCCTTCAAATGGGGTGGCGAGGAAGGTGCGCAGTATGTCGATCGCCATCTCCTCACCGATCATCCGCCCGCCAAGGGCGATCATGTTGGCGTCGTTGTGCAGGCGGGCGAAGCGCGCCGAGGTGGGTTCGGACAGCATGGCGCAGCGAATGCCGGCGTGGCGGTTGGCGGCATAGGACATGCCAAGCCCGGTGCCGCAGACCAGCACGCCGTAGCTGGCGCGTCCGTCCAGCACGGCCTGTGCCACGACATGCGCGTAATCCGGATAATCCACGCTCTCAGCGCCGTTGGTCCCAAAATCCAGCACGACGTGGCCGTGATGGCGCAGCCAGGAGACCAAAGCGTCCTTCAGTTTCCAGCCACCATGATCGGCGCCCAGAGCGATGGTGAGGTGGGAGGTGGAGTCTTGTGTCATGCGCCCGCATAGCATGGGGGCGGTTCTGCGCGAAATTGTCATATCCGCGCCCCTGCCCCGCCATCGGGCGGGAGAATCGCCAAGGGACCGGGCGGGCCGGGTGGCGGGTCGTTGACCCGAGCTACGGTTTGGCCGGCGGCAGGGCGTTGATGAAGGCGGGCACGCGCCTGAACGCATCCGCCTGGGCGGCCGGGTTGTTGCCGACATGGACGGTCTTGTCGGCGTTCTGGCTGAACGGGATGTTGGTCATGATCGAGACCGGGTCCGGCGCGTCGAAATCGTGATAGGCGCCGGGATAGGTGATCATGGCGAGCACGTCCGGCGTGAACCGCTCCGCCACCTCCTGGCAGGGTTTGGCTGGGGTCCAGTCATCGATCTCACCCATCAGGATCAGCATCGGCGCCGGCGGTTTCCAGTTGGGATCGCGGCGCGCCACGGCGCAGCCGGGATAGAAGGCGACCAGGCCGCGCAGCTTGTCGGCGGACAGTTTGGCGGCAGCGGCCAGCGTGGTGCTGGCACCATCCGACCAGCCCATCAGCACCAGCCCGCCTTTCGGCGTGCCGGGCTGTGCCAGCAGCCAGTTGACGCTTGCAATCGCGTCGTCCCGGCGGATGGTGAAGTTGTCCACCTTGCGTTTGGCCTCATGGCATTGCGGCCCCAGGCCGCGGCTGGTGAAGCTGTTGGGCATCAGCACGATATGCCCGTCCCGCAGGAACAGGTCGCGCCATTGATTGTCCCGCCTTGGGAAAAACCCGGCGCAGCCATGCAGCAGCACGATGGCGGGCTTATCGGTGGCTGTCGCCGGGCGGTAGAGATTGGCCTGCAGCAGCGTGCCATCCGGCAAG
>CAIYCW010000109.1 GCA_903924855.1 uncultured Rhodospirillales bacterium
AATCCCGATCTTGAACAGGTCGAAGGCGCTGATCATGCCAATTCTTTCCATCGCGGCGTTAGTCCGCCCCGTCGCTTGCGATGCGAGTCTCGCATGGCAGGGCCTTGCAGCTCAAACCCAACCTGGCCGCACGCGCGGCCATCCGCCGCTTGTTGCGAACAGATTTCGATACGATCCGCGGACCGATTAGCCCTCTGTTAGCCAATTTCGATTTCTATCCCGGCAGCACATTCGCCACCTCCTCCGTCCGGGACTCACGCCATGATCCGCTTTGCCGACCTCAAGACCAACCTCAAGATCGCCACGCTGTTGGGTATGCTCGGCATCATCTCCATCGCAAGCACGCTCTATGCCGGCCATGAGATGAAACTGATCGATGACAACTACAGTGAGCTTCTCGCAGGGGACGCCAAGGCCTCCACGGCACTTGCGCAGCTGTCGGGCGCCATCAACGGCACCGAAGTCGGCATCTACCGCATTCTGACCGCCATCACCGATCAGGAGCATGCGGATGGCAAGGCGGATCTTGATAAAAATATCAGCAAATTCAACGAACTCATTGCAGGCAGTCGCAATGCCTTGCCAAAGAAATCACGCCAGATCGCTCAACTTGGCAAAAGCTTCGACGATCTTCTGGCCCCGGACGGCCTTTGTGGACTGACCGTGGCACATGGCTTGGCGGCGCACAGCGCTGAGGAAAATGCAGCGGTCACCAAGGGCGACATGATCCCGAAATGCCAGCCCGCCCTCGACGGTTTGGATCAGGCCATCGCCAGCTTCACCCAAAGCGTCATTCAGGAAACCGACGCCACCTCCGATCTCGACACCAGCATCACCGACAGCACGATCCGCATTTCCAGCCTCTCCGTGCTCGCCGGCCTGACCGCCGTTCTCGTGCTGGCGCTTGTGCTGATGCGCAACACGCTGGTGCGTCCGATGCAGGACATTGAACGCGGCCTGTCCGCCTTGGCCGCAAACCAGATCGATACCGAAATTAGCGGCGCCGACCGCAAGGACGAAATCGGCGGCATGGCCCGCGCCTTCGCCAATCTCCGCCAGGCACTGCAAAATGCCCGGGCGTTGGAAGCCCAGCTCGCCCGTCAGAAACAGGAGGCCGAGGCCCAGCGCCAGCGCGACATGCAGGATCTCGCACGCCAGCTCGAAGCCAGCATCGGCGGAATTGTCAGCACCGTCGCCGCCTCCGCCGCAGAATTGCAGGACAATGCCACCACCATGTCCGCAGCCGCGCAGCAGACGCAGCAGCAAAGTGCCCTGGTCGCCACTGGTACGCAGCAGGCTTCGGCCAATGTGCAGGCCGTTGCCAGCGCCACCGAGGAAATGACGGTCTCCACCCAGGAGATCAGCCAACAGGTCAACCGCGCCTCCAGCCTCGCCGGCGCCGCCGTGGACGAGGCGGAGAAATCCACCAGGATCGTCGATGGGCTGGCTCGGGACGCCAAAAAGATCGGCTCCGTGGTGGAGTTGATCCAGCAGATCGCAGGCCAGACCAATCTCCTGGCGTTGAACGCCACCATCGAAGCCGCCCGCGCAGGGGATGCCGGCAAGGGCTTCGCCGTCGTCGCCAGCGAGGTGAAGACCCTGGCCAACCAGACAGCCAAGGCCACCGAAGAAATCGCAGCCCAGATCGGCGGCATTCAGCAGGCCACCGGATCCGCGGTCCACGCCATCCGCGCCATCAGCACCTCGATCGACGAGATCAGCCACGTCGCCACCTCGGTTGCCTCCGCGGTGGAGCAGCAGGCGGCGGCGACCGGCGAAATCTCAAGCAACGTCCAACAGGCCGCCCAGGGCACCGAGGACATCGCGCGCAGCATCCAGGATGTCTCAACGGTGGCAAGCCGCACCGGCTCCGCCGCACAGAAAGTACTGAGTGTCGCCAACGAACTAGCGCAGCAGGCACAAAATGTCCGCGGGGAAGTGCGCAAATTCCTCGACGTGCTCAACGCCGCCTGATCAGGCCCACCTCGCATCCTTCGCACAGCGCAGCCTCTGCAAGCTGCGCTGTGCCGCTACCTGTTGTGCAAGGCCCGCCAAACCCGCTCCGGCGTCGCCGGCATGTCCAGATGCGCCACGCCGATCGCATCCGAAACCGCGCCGATCACCGCGGCCAGCGCCCCCACACAGCCCGCCTCACCGGCCCCCTTGGCGCCCAGCGGGTTCATCTTCGTCGGCACCGCGTTGCTCAGCACCGGCAGATTCGGCAGATCAGAGGCCCGCGGCATCTGGTAGTCCATGAACGAGCCGGTCACCATCTGCCCGTCCTCGTCATACAGAATCTGCTCGCCCAGCGCCTGGCCCACCCCTTGGGCGATGCCGCCATGCATCTGCCCCTTCACCAGCAGCGGGTTGATCACCGTGCCCACATCGTCAGACACCGTGTAGCGCGTGATCTCCACCACCCCGGTCTCGGGGTCCACCTCCGCCTCGCAGATATGCGTGCCGTTGGGGAAGGTCGCATCCTCGGTGGCGCTGACAATCTGCGCCCCCAGCCCCAGATCCGCCCCGCGCGGCATCCGCCCCGGCTCGAAGCTGGCCCGCGCAATGTCCTCGATGCGCATCACCCGATCCGTGCCGGCGATGCGAAACGCGCCCTGCTCGAACTCGATATCCGCCTCCGCCGCCTCCAGCAGATGGGCGGCAATCTGTTTGCCGCGCTCGATGATCCGCTTCGCCCCACGATCCAGCGCATTGCCCACCGCCATCGCCGAGCGCGAGCCGAACGTGCCACGCCCATGGCTCACCAGATCGGTGTCGCCAAACACCACCCGCACCCGGGCCGGATCAACGCCCAGGAAGGAATGCACCATCTGGCGAAACGCTGTCTCATGGCCCTGGCCATGGTTGTGCGACCCCACCAGCAGCGTCACCCCGCCGGAGGCATCGAAGCGGATCTCCGCCCCCTCCTCGTTGGGCGTGCGCGGCGGGCCGCCGGCAATCTCGATCGCATTGGTGATGGAGCGCCCCAGCATCCGGCCGCGCCGCGCCGCCTCCGCCTTGCGTGCCGCGAACCCCGCCCAATCCGCCGTCTCCAGCGCCATATCCATGCCGCGCTCGAACGCGCCGCAATCATAGGTGAAGATCAGCCCGGTCTTGAACGGCATGGCGTCCTGCGGGATCAGATTGCGCCTCCGAAGCTCCACCGGGTCGATCCCCATCTCCCGCGCCGCCACATCAATCACCCGCTCAATGGCAAAGGTCGCCTCCGGTCGCCCGGCCCCGCGATACGGCGCCTGCGGCTGCGTGTTGGTGAACACGCCCCGCACCGAGGCAAAGATCACAGGCGTGCGATACATGCCGGCCAGCCCGCCCAGATTGTTCGTCGAGGGATGCGGCGTGTTGAAGCCCAGATAGGCGCCCAGATTGGCGATGGTGTGGATGCGCAGCCCCAGGAAAATTCCCTCCTTGGACAGCGCCAGCTCCACCTCGCTGTCATTGTCGCGGGCGTGATAGTCGGTGAGGAAGGATTCCGAGCGCGTCGCCACCCAACGCACCGGCCGTCCCACGCGCTTGGCCGCCAGCAGCGTCATGGCATATTCCGGATACGGGCTGCCCTTCATGCCGAAGCCGCCGCCCATATCCGGCGAGATCACCCGCAGGCTGGTCGGCGGGATCTTCAAAATCTTGTCGGTCAGTTCGCTGCGGATCTTGTGCGGCGTCTGGGTGCCGCACACCAGCGTGAAGCGCCCCTCGATCGGATCAAAGCTCGCCAGCGCGTTGCGCGTCTCCAGCGGATTGGCGGAAACGCGGGTGATCCGAAACGGCAGCCGCGTCACATGATCGGCCGCGGCAAAGGCGGCCTCGGTCGCCGCCTTGTTGCCCAGCTCGAATAGGAAACACAGATTGTCCGGCGCATGCTCCGGCCACACCGCAGGCGCCCCCGGCTGCAGCGCGTCGGTGGCGGACGTGACCGAGGCCATCGGCGCATAGCTCACATCCACCAGCTCCGCCGCATCGGCAGCCTGGGCGGCGGTCTCGGCGATCACCACCGCCACCGCATCGCCCACGAAATGCACCGCATCCTTGGCCAGCACCGGGTAAGGCGGGCGCGGCATCGGCGCACCGCCCGGCAGCTGGCGCGCCACCCCGGTCTGCAGCAGGCCAAACCCCTCCGCCTCGCAATCCTTGTGGGTCAGCACCGCCAGCACACCCGGCGCCGCCAAGGCCTGGCTTGCGTCGATGCCCTCGATCCGGGCGGCCGCATAGGGGGAGCGCACCACCACCATATGCACCATGCCCGGCATCTGGAAATCCGCCGTATACCGGCCAGCGCCCCGCAGCAGGCGTGCATCCTCGACCCGTTTGACCGATGCCCCGATGCCAAGCCCTGCAACCGCGTCCGCCATGCCGATCCTCCTCAAGCCGTTGACTGATCAAGTGGCGCGACTTCACACAAGACGCAAGCGGGGGCCTCAGCCGGAGATATCCTCCAGCCGCCGATTGCGCGTCTCGATCATCAGCGCGGACGCCCCAACCCCCACCACCGCAACCGCGGTGAACATCAGAAACACCGAGGCAACCCCGCCCAGATCCAGCATATACGCCACCGCCGTGGGCCCGATCGCCGAGGCGATGCGCAACCAGGATGTCGCAACGCCGGTGCCGATGGCGCGCATCCGCGTGGGGTAGATTTCCGGCGTGTAGAGATACACGACCGCGTTGATCGAGCCGATCAGCCCATAGCTCAGCGTCGCCAGCACGATCACCATGGTAACATCCGCGGTGAAGCCGAACGCAAGAATCGCCATCAGCACGCCGCCCAGCCCAAACGCGCCCATCATCCACTGCTTGCGCCCGGTGCGGTCGATCAGCAGCGCCGCCACCAGCAGCAGCGCCACCTGGGCCACATTGGTCAGAGACGCCGCCCGCAGCGCCTCCTTCAACGGCAGATGATAGATTGTGCTGTATAGCGTCGGCATCCAGTTGTTGAGGCTGTTGGCGATCATGAAGGCACAGGCCCACAGCGCCCACACCACCAGCGTGCGGAAGCGATAGGCCGGCGCCAGCAATTCCGCCCAGCGCCCCGTGCGACGCGATACCGGCGGCGGCCCGGCCGCCACCACCGGCTCCGGCAGAGGGCCCGTGGCGGAGTGCTCCATGCGCGAGACGATCGCCTCGGCCTCCGCCGCCCGGCCCCGCCCGATCAGCCAGCGCGGCGATTCCGGCAGGCGCAGCAGCAGCAGCGCAATCACCAGCGCCGGCACGCCGCCCAGCAGAAACATCACCTTCCAGCCCAGCCACGGCACCAGGAACGCCCCGGCCTGGCCGGTCGCCATCAGCCCCAGCGGGAAGATCATCTCATACAACAGGAAAAACTTGCCGCGCCCGCGCGCGCGTGACAGCTCGCTGATATACACCGCCGCCACCGGCATCTCGCCGCCAACCCCGATGCCCTGGATGAAGCGCGCCACCAGCAGGCTGTCGAAATCCCACGCAAACGCGCAGGCCAGGCTCATCACCCCAAAGATCGCGGTCGCCGCCGCCGCACAGCGCACCCGGCCCCAGCGCTCGGCCGCCCACGCAAACACCAGCGCGCCGATCACCTGGCCCACATAGCTGGAGCTGATCATCAACCCGATCTGCGGCTTGGCGATATGCCACAGCGGGATCAGCACCGGCAGCACAAAGGCGATCGACAGCGCGTTGAACGCATCAAAGAACGTGGCGGAGCCCATCGTGACACGGGCGATCACGTGCCAGCGGGAGCTCGGCACACGTTCCATCCGCGCAATCAGCAGGGCCGCGTCGGTGTCCTGCGCCAGTGTTGCCGCATCCAAGGCCATGTTTTTCATCTCCCCGGCCGCCGGCCTTATGTCTGGCCGGTCGGCAGTCAAGCATCCGTGTGGTCAGACCGCTTCAGGCACTGGCTGGCGCGGCGGCACCACGGCAGGCGCTGCCCCCGGCTTGTCCAGATCACACCCCCAGGCGTCATAGCCATACAGCCAGCTCGGATCGTCATTGCCGCCGCTCATCCAGGTGTTGGCGGACGAGATCGCCTGAATGGCGGAGGTGCGCGGCTTGCGATGCGCCTCGAAACGCTGCAGCGCCGTCTCGATGCCGGGAATCTCCACACCGTCCAGGCAGCGCGCCAGCACGGCGGCATCCTCGATCGAGGTGGCAGCCCCCTGCGCCATATACGGCGTCATCGGATGACAGGCATCGCCGATCAACACCACCCGGCCCTGGCTCCAGGTCGGCAGCGGATCACGTTCCAGAATCGCCCATTTGTGGCAATCCGGGCAGGCATCCAGCACCATGGCAACCTCCTCATGGAAGCCCGCATAGGCCTGGCGCAGCTCGTTCACATCACCCTTGGCGGACCAGGATTCCTTGGTCATCCAGCCCGCGCCCTCCGGCACCGAGGTGACGAAGTAAAGCTCGGATTTCGCCCGCGTCGTGTAATAGATCACGATATGCCGGTCCGGACCCCACCATTTGGTTCTGGAGATCGAGATCGGCTTCGGCAGACGATCCGCGCTGAACACCGACCGGTAGGCGATGCGGCCGCGATGGATCGGCTTGTCCGGCCCGATGATGATGTCGCGCACCTTGGAATGCACACCATCCGAGCCCACCACCAGATCGGCCTCGGCCGTGGTGCCATCGGCGAAGCGCAACGTCACCGGCCCGCCATTCTGCTCCAGCCCCACCAGCTTCTTGTTGAGCTGGATGTGCTCCATCGGCACCACCGAACACAGCGCCTCGTGCAGATCGGCGCGGTGCATGCACAGGAACGGCGCGCCATACAGATCCTCCGGCATCGGCAGCTCGCGCTTCACCTCGCCGGTGTCCCAGATCCGGTTGAGATGCGAATAGGGCGCAAAGGCATGCTCCTTCAGCCTTTGCTCCACACCGATGCCGCGCAGCACCTTCATCGAGTTCGGCAGCATCTGAATGCCGGCGCCAATGCGCCCGAACGCATGCGCCTGCTCATACACCGTCACATCGAGGCCGATATTGCGCAGCGTGCCGGCGGCCGCCATGCCGCCCATGCCGGCGCCGATGATGGCAATCCTGGGTGTGCCCATTGGTTCGTTCCTCCGCGAATTCGTTATTGTATGACAGTCTGACGTACGCGGGGGAAGATTCAAGGGTGTTCTTTTTGTGAACAAAAAGAACCAAAAAAACTTTTTCCGTCAGCCGACTGCACGATCCGTTCCAGCTAGGCCTGGTGCAGGGCGGCGGCGAGATGCGGGGCGGCGGCCGCTGTCATCCGGCAGCCGTCATGTGCCACACCCTCCACCGCCTCGAACCGCCACGCGCACGCAACGCCCAGCGCCGCCGCCGCCGCCTGCGCGCCGGCGTGATAGCGCTGCGCCCGCTCGAACCGTGTGCCGCCCTGCGCCATCGCCTGCGGCTCCTTTGGAAAATTCGGGCTGCTGGTGTCGATATCCGCCGTCCCCGCCATCACCAGCATCGGAAAGCCGAACAACGGCGCAAGATCACCAACCCCGGTGCCGCCCAACCCATAGGGCCAGGCAATCGCCGTGTCAGCGAACGCATAGGTCCCGGCATTGGCCACCACCGCCAGGCGCACAGCCTCGCGAAACCCCAGCGAGATCATCCGGTGCACGAACTGGCTGCCGGCGGAATGGCCGAAAATCCCGTACTCTGCCTGCGCCGTCAGCCCCTGCGCGCGCAGATCGGCAAACAACCTCTTGTCGATCGAATAGGTCGAGGCCTCCACCGGCAGCATCGATCCATCCTCGCCCCGCAGATGGCCAAAATTATACCAGGCCACCCCCGGAAACCCCTCTGGCGGGAATTCCGGCGCAATCACCATCAGATCATGCTGATCCACCAGATCCAGCCAGTAATCCCGGTAATCCCAGCCATTGCGCCCCACACCGTGATGGGCGAACACCAGCCCCGTCCGCGCGGTCACCGCCTTCGGCCGCGCCGAGCGCAGCATCATTTTCCGGCCCGGCCAGACCGGGTTGGACCACTCCATGTCATTGGCACCAGGCGCTGCAAACAAAGGGCTGAGGTCGATCACGCGTGGTTATTCCTTCAGCGAAAGGTCATCGGCATAGGTCGCCTGGTCGGCACGGCCCGCGAAGCTGTAGCGGTCCTTGAACGCCCACAGGCTGGTCTCCCAATAAAGCGGGATCAGCGCATGATCGGCCAGCGCCTGGCGCTCGGCGGTCTGCAACAGGGCGGTGCGCCTGGCGTCATCCATCTCCACCACGGCCTTGTCGAACGCCGCGTTGAACGCCTCGCTCTCATAGCCGCCGTAATTGGAGCCACCAAACCCGCGCACCGGATCGGTGTGCGCAAGCCAGGGCCGGAGCATATAGGCCACCCCTTCGGAGCCATAACCCCAGCCACCCATGGCAAAGCTGAAATCCTTGCGCGCCCGGCCGGGGAAGAAATTCACCTGCGCCATCGCATCCACCTTCACCGCAATGCCAACCCGGCTGAGATACTGCCCGATCGCCTGCGCCACCGCGGCATCCGAAATATACCGATCCCGCGTGGCGGACAGCGTCAGCGTCATGCCCGTGGCACCCGCCTCCGCCAGCAGCGCCTTGGCGCGGGCCGGATCATATTCGATCTTCACCTTGTCCGTCAGCGCGCCGAACAGCCCCTCCGGCGTGAACCGGTCCGCCGGCACCGCAAGCCCGTCCAGCAGCCGTGTTGTGATCGCGCGGCGGTCGATCGCAAGCGAGATCGCCTCGCGCACCCGTGCATCACGCAGCGGATTATGCCCCGCCTTGTCCGAAGCCAGCGGGCTCGGATCGCGCGCGATATCCGGCTGCAGAAAGATGATCCGGCTGGACGGCACGGCGGCATAGGCCAGCCCGCCACGTGCCTTGATCGTCGGCAGATCCTGGGCGGAGGGGTTCTCGATCAGATCGATCTCCCCCGCCAGCAGCCCCGCAAGCCTGGCGCCGGCATTGGGCAGCGCCTTCAACGTCACCCGATCCCAATGCGGCTTGCGGCCCCAATAGGCCTTGTTCGCCTCCAGCACGACCGTCTCGCCGCTGCTGTAGGCCACCAGGCGATACGGCCCGGTGCCGTTGGCCATCTTCAGACTGTCGAAATCCTGCGCCTTGGGGGTCGGAATATCGCCACAGCCACTCGCCACGTCGAAAGTCACCACCCCCGCCCCGGCACTGCGCGCCGAGATCATGTGCACACCGCCCAGATTGTTCAAAAACCCGGGGTCCGGCACGTTCATCCGCAGCCGCAGCGTGAGATCATCGATCACATCGATCCCGGCCAGGCTGCGCGACGCCACCTGGAACGAGCCGGTGGGGCCCGACGGATGCAGCACCCGGCACAGCGAATACACCACGTCGCGCGCGGTGAAATCGCTGCCATCGTGGAACTTCACCCCCGGATGCAGATGCATGATCCAGCTGCGATCGCCCTCCAACTCCCAGCGATCGGCAATGCCCGGCTGCATCGTCTGATGCGCGTCACTCTCCACCAAGGTGGAAAACACGTGATGCGCCAGCTGGTTGTTGGGCGTGAAGGCGTGGAAATGTGGATCGGCGGAGGTCGCCGCCGCCGCCATGCCGATCGTGATGTCGGCGGCGCGTGCAGCCTGTGTCGCCCAGATGCAGGCACTCAGCAGAACAGCCCCCCAGCGCATCGCCCATCCCCTCGTTGGTTTGCCGCAACTCTGCGGGCAGACGGGCCGCCGATCAATCACCAAGCATCGAAATCGCTCTTGCACCCAGCCATTCCCGGCTCTTACGCTTCAATCCCTGTCACCTGCGAAGCGGATGCATGGCCGAGATCCTCAAGCTGGCAAGTGCGCGTGACGACACGCTCTGGGCGGTGATGGCGCGGATCGGCCGCACCAGCCGGGTTGCCGAAATCTACCCCAGCCGCGCCGCCGCCCTCGCCGATCGGGACTGGCGGGAAGCCCAGGTCGCAGCCCATGCCGCCTTCCTGCGCACCAGCAAACAGCCCCCCCCGTTCTACAGCGTGGCCCCGGTGCGCCGCACCGATCTGCCGAAAGGCTGGAAACCCCTGCCGGCCCTGGGCTTCCTGCGCGGCCAGTTCATCTGACAGCTACGGCAGACGATACAGCACCGCCCCCGAATGGCCCTGCAGCCGCGCGATCAGGCCGGCCGGCACAATCCCCAAAGGCTGCAGCATCTGCGCCACACGCTGCACCCGCGTCGGCGGCACGGCCGGACGCGCCACCTCAACCCAGGCGGCACCCGGCTGCACGCCCTGCGGCAGACGGGGCGGGTTGAAGTAGAACAACTGCCCGGACCCGGCCGGCGCATCCGTCACACGCTCGTCCTCGCCGTTCCAGTGCAAGATCATCTCGGCCCGGCGGTAGGTCTGCTTGTCGGTGTGGATCACTTCGCCTTGTCGCTGCGCGAGGGCTGCCAGCGCCTGTTCGCCGAACATGAAATTGTCATTGCCCACGAACAGCGCTGCGACGTTCACCGCCACCATCCCCGCACAGATCAGCGCGGCCACACGCGGCCGCCCCGCTTGTGCAAGCCGCGCCAGCCCGATCGCCGCCAGGATCGCCACCAGAAAGGAGGGCAGGGCGTAATAGCGCGGCACCAGCGCCAGCTGGCTCCACCACAGCGCGCAGATCAACGTCCAGATCACCGCGACCGGCACCAGCAGGCGGATCATCGGGCCAGACTCCGCGGGATGCAGCGGCCTTCGCGCGCCATACACCGCAAGCGCCACGCCCAGCGTGAAGAGCAGCCCGAAACTGTGGTTGAACAGCAGCATCAGCACCGGGTCGACCAGCGGATGGATGGCCGGCACGCCGGAGCCCTGTTCCACCCAGCGGTCGATCTCCGAATCATGCCCGGCCGCCACGTGATAGCGATAGAGGAAATCCCCGGTCGCCGCGTGCAGGCTCAGCATCTCGCAGCCCACCACCAGGACGACACCCAGGCCAAAGACGAAATACGTCCAGCGCGCCCCCCCATATCCGGCCAGAAACAGCACAAACAGCGCCAGCAGATAGAACACGCTGGTCTCGCGGGACACCATGGCAAACCCCGCCGCCACCCCGCCCAGGAACAGCCACAGCAAGGGCCTGCGCGCCTCCGCCCGCATCCCCTCCAGAAACAGGGTCAGCGACAGCAGCACAAAGAATGTCTCGATGAAATCGATATAGGCGATGCTGGATTGCAGCACGAATTGCTGGTTGCTCACCACCAGCGCCAGCGCAAACGCCATGGCCAGCCCGCCCAGCCGGCGCAGCAGCACACCCAGCACGACAATGCAGCCAAGGGAGGCCAGCAGCACCGGCAGCACCAGCGCGATCTGCCGCTCACCCAACAGCACGCGCCCCAATGCGATCGGCAGCACCAAACTGTGCCGCAGCCCCCAATGATTGTCGGCCAGGTATGGCGCCTGGCGCAGCCAATGCGTGGCCTCCTGCCAGTAGAGCGAGTCATCCGAGCCGATATAGCCAACCCAGAACACCGCCCGCAGCGCCAGAAACCCGGCAACCGCCGCCAGAACGGCCCAGACCCAACGCCCCAAACCCGCCTCCTTTGGCGATACACGCAGCGCACCGTGCCGCAGCGCGCGCTGAAAGCGAATAAAGTTTTTTTGGTTCTTTTTGTTCACAAAAAGAACTTCTTTTTTTGAAAAAAAAGAAGCAAAAAAACTTTCGGACCTTCAGGCTTCGCCCGTCCTCAAGCTTCGCACCAATCGGCGCAGGCCGGCGGATTGCTGGGCGATATAGCTGCCGGTGGCCATCGCCTCCTCGGCGGTGGGATCGCCGGTGGTCACATACTCCGCGCTGAAATCGGCGGTGCCGAACATCATGTCCCACCACGGCAGCACCGCGCCGTAATTCACGCTCGTCACACCCGCCGCCAGCATGCCGTGATGCGCCCGATGAAACCGCGGCGACACCAGCAGCCGCTCCCCCAGCCAGCCGAAATTCAGCCGCGTGTTGGCATGCGACAGGCTCTCCAACAGCCGCAGCAGCAGCACCAGCATCGGAAACTGCATCGGCGGCACGCCGATCAGCAAAGCCACCACCATGAACCACACGAAGCCGATCAGGTCGTCCAGTATATGGTTGCGATCATCGGACCAGAACGTCATCTGCCGCTGCGCATGATGCAGCGCATGCAGCGAATACCACCAGTTGAACACATGGCTCAGCCGGTGGCGCCAGTATTCGGCAAAATCAAGCACGATCGCGTAGATCAGAAATGTCAGCACCGGCCGGCCCAGCAGCCAGGGCACCAGCCCCTCCAGCGTCGGCGGCACAATGTCACGATCGGCCAGCCAGCCATTGAGGTTCATCTGGATCTGCGCGAACAGCACAAAGGTCACCAGCGGCAGCAGACCCACGCGCGACAGCATGGTGTAGAGCATGTCCACCCACACCGCCTGCTGATCCGGCCAATGCTCCACCGGGCGCAGCCGCTCCAGCGGCACGCAGATCGCGGTCGCCAGCAGCACCTGTGCCGCGCCATAGACGGCGAACAGCGCCCAGCCGAACGACCATTCCTCCCATTGCATCAGTCCGGTCTGATACAGCAGCGGCAGGATCACGTTCTCCTGCAGAAATCCGGCGGCGAAGTCGAAGGGAGCTGCAAGCTGCATCATCTAGCCGCCCCCGTGCCCGCTGTTGATGGCACCTTTGATGTAGATGCCGTGCGGGCTGCGACCCACCGGAATGGTCTCCACCGCCCCGGACCTGAGGTCCAGAATCCCAACCTTCGCTGCGAAGCGCAGCGTGGTCCAGATCCGCCCATCCGGCGCGAAGATCAGATCATCCGGCCCGCCCGGCACGCGGTAAGTGCGCTCCACCGCGAAGCTCTGCGCGTTCACCGCGGTGATGGTGCTGTCCACGCGGCTGTTGATGAACAGCGTGCGGCGGTCAGGCGACAGGAACAGCTGATGGGCCCCCTTGCCCGCCTGGATCCGGCCGATCACGGCGCCGGAGGCAGGGTCCAGCACCGAGACGTAATCCGCCCCCATGATCGCCACCAGCACGCGCCCGCCCAGCCACATCACACCGGCCGGGGCGGGGCCCACCTGCGTGACCCACAACTCCTTCATCGCCATCAGATCAAGGGCCGCCGCCTTGTTGGTGCCCTGCAGGCTGACAAAGGCCACGCGGGAATCGGGCGAGAAATCGATATGGCTCGGCATCGTCTTCATCACGAAGCGATGCAGCAGCCGGTAGCTGCCGGCCTCGTAGACATCCACCTGCTGGCGCGCCAACCCCGCCACCACCAGCTTGCTGCCATCCGGCGTGAAGCCCATCTGATAAGGGTCTGGAATGGTCAGCCGCCGCCGGATGGCAAAACTCTCCGGATCCAGAAAGATCAGCTCGTTGGCCGCCGTGTCGCCGATGATCAGCTCGTGGCGATCCGGTGTCAGCACCCAATGATGCGGCTCGCGCAGCACCGGGATGCGCGCGGTCTCCGCATGGGTGGTGACATCCAGCACCGACAGGCTGGCCTCACCCGAATTCACCACCAGCACGGAGCGTTGCGCCTCGGCTGCAAGCGGCAGGCACAGCAGCACACACAGCATCAGCAGACGGCGCAGGGCAGGGGCGTGATAGGGCATGTGCCTCCTATATCACCACACACGGCCGCGCCGCACCCGGCGGCAGCGCGCGGCTTGTGTGAAGTTCCGGTAAGCTCTTGCGCAAACTTACGCCATCACCACCGCCACCTGCGCGGTGTGTGTGCAAAACAAATGACCATTTTCAGGAACGTTCCAGGATTCCATGCGCGGCCCGCATGGCACGCTTGTTGCTGACAATGGGGACGTTGCAGCCGCACGCGAAAGATGGGGCAGAACCCTTGATGCGCGTGCCTAACACTGAGGAACCGGTTATGCGCGTCACCCCCAACAATTCGACCTTTGGTCGCTGGCTGCGGGGCACTGCCCTGGCAGTCGCCGCCACCGCCTCGATCGCTGGCTACAGCCTTCAGGCCCAGGCCGCCGAAGGCACCATCAAGGTCGGCATCCTGCACTCCCTGTCCGGCACCATGGCGATCAGCGAGACCACGCTGAAGGACGTCATGCTGATGCTCATCGATCAGCAGAACAAGAAGGGCGGTCTGCTCGGCAAGAAGCTCGAAGCCGTCGTCGTCGACCCCGCCTCCAACTGGCCGCTCTTCGCCGAGAAGGCCCGCGAGCTGATCACCGTCGACAAGGTCGCCGCCGTGTTCGGCTGCTGGACCTCGGTGTCGCGCAAATCCGTCCTGCCGGTTTTCGAAGAGACCAACAACATCCTCTTCTACCCGGTGCAGTACGAGGGTGAAGAGTCGCAGAAGAACGTGTTCTACACGGGCGCTGCGCCGAACCAGCAGGCGATCCCCGCGGTTGACTACCTGATGGAAACCGAGAAGGTGAAGCGCTGGGTGCTGGCCGGCACCGACTATGTCTACCCGCGCACCACCAACAAAATCCTCGAAGCCTATCTGAAGTCCAAGGGCGTCGCCGCTGAGGACATCATGATCAACTACACCCCGTTCGGCCACAGCGATTGGCAGAACATCGTGGCCAGCATCAAAAAGTTCGGCTCGGCTGGCAAAAAGACCGCGGTGGTTTCCACCATCAACGGTGATGCCAACGTGCCGTTCTACAAAGAACTCGGCAACCAGGGCATCAAGGCGACCGACATTCCGGTTGTTGCCTTCTCGGTCGGTGAAGAAGAACTCGCCGGTCTGGATACCAAGCCGCTGGTCGGCCATCTGGCCGCCTGGAACTATTTCCAGAGCGTGAAGTCGCCGATCAACACCAAGTTCATCAGCGATTGGCATGAATTCACCAAGAAGCCGACCCGCACCACCAACGACCCGATGGAAGCCGCCTATATCGGCTTCAACATGTGGGTGAAGGCGGTCGAGAAGGCTGGCACGGTTGATCAGACCAAGGTCATCGACGCGATGATCGGCGTGGGCGTGCCGAACCTGACCGGTGGAATCTCCACGATGATGCCGAACCATCACATCACCAAGCCAGTGCTGATCGGCGAAGTGAAGGGCGATGGTCAGTTCAACGTCGTGTGGAGCACGCCGGGCACGGTGGTGGCCAATGAGTGGTCGCCGTATCTCGAAGGCTCGAAGGACCTGATCGCCGATTGGCGCAAGCCGATGTTCTGCGGGAACTTCAACGTGGTCACCGGCAAATGCGGTGGTGCTTCGAAGTAATTGTTGACGGCCGGCCGGCGGGGGATCGCTCCCGCCGGCCACCTACTTTCCCCAATCACCCGTCATTGCGAGGAGCCGAAGGCGACGTGGCAATCCAGGAATCGGCGGGCTTGCCTCCTCGATTGCCAGGCTTCGCTCGCAATGACGGGACGTGGTCGGATAGAATGAAACAGATTTTCAAAACGTGGCTGATTGCGGGATGCGTCGCATTGGCGCTGTTTGCCGGGCCGGTTCCGCAAGCCCGCGCCGATGACGGGCCAGACGCGTTCACCGGGCTCGCCTCGAAGAATTTCGATACCGTGGCCAACGCCATCCGTGCGCTCGCCGTCTCAGGCAGCCCGCAAGCTGCTGCCACCATCGCCGCCCTCGAATCCGAAAATCTCTATTACGACACCGAAGTCGACGGCGCGCCCGCCATCCTGATCAAGCAGGGCAGCGCCTATATCGACGCCCGCACCGGCAAGAAGCCGGAGGCCGAGATCTCGGAAGACGACGTCAACAATGTTCGCGTCAACAACGCGGTGCGCCGCGCCATCGAGGAAGCCAAGGGCGGTCTGGAACTGTTCTCGCCCGACGCCGCCACCCGCACCAAGGCCGCCAACGACCTCTTCAAATCCCACGAGCCGTCCAGCTTGAAGATGATCGCCCGCGCGATGGCGACTGAAAAAGACCCGCGCGCCGCCGCTGCCATCCAGCAGGCTCAAGCGGCAGCTCTGCTCACCAGCAGCGAAGGCAGCGACGCCGACCGGATCGCAGCCATCGCAATCCTGCGCGCACGCGGCGATGTTGAGTCGAAATCCTTGCTGCAATCGCTGCACGATCAATCCAAGCCGGTCGCCGCAGCCGCCGATGCCGCGATTTCCTCGCTCGCACGGATCGAGGAACTCTGGAGCGTGGTGCAGAGCGTGTTCTACGGCCTCTCGCTCGGCTCGGTGCTCCTGCTCGCCGCCGCCGGTCTTGCGATCACCTTCGGGGTGATGGGCGTGATCAACATGGCGCATGGCGAGATGGTGATGATCGGCGCCTACACGACCTATGTCGTCCAGGAGGTCATCCGCGCCCAGGCACCCGGCCTGTTCGGCGCCAGCCTGTTCATCGCCGTCCCACTGGCCTTCATCGTCTCGGGAGGGATCGGGATTCTTATTGAACGCTCAATGATCCGCTTCCTCTATGGCCGCCCTTTGGAGACCCTGCTGGCCACCTGGGGCCTATCGCTGATCCTGCAGCAGGCCGTGCGCTCAATCTTCGGCTCGTCCAACCGCGATGTCGGCACCCCGCTCTGGATGAGCGGTGCCACGCAATGGGGCGGTCTCACCATCACCTGGAACCGCCTGACCATCGTCATCTTCGCCGCCATCGTCATCGCCGCCCTGATGGCGGTGCTGCGCGGGACATCACTTGGGTTGCAGATGCGCGCGGTGACGCAGAACCGGCGCATGGCCGCCGCCATGGGCATCAAAACCCCTTGGATCGACGCGCTCACCTTTGGCCTCGGCTCCGGAGTGGCAGGGATGGCGGGCGTGGCGTTGAGCCAGATCGACAATGTCTCGCCCAATCTTGGCCAGGGCTACATCATCGACAGTTTCATGGTCGTGGTGTTCGGCGGTGTCGGCAATCTGTGGGGGACAGTGGTGAGTGCGCTGACGCTCGGCATCATCAACAAATTCCTTGAACCCATCGCGGGGGCGGTGCTGGGCAAGATCGTGGTGCTGATCGCCCTCATCCTGTTCATCCAACGCAAACCGCGCGGCATGTTCCCGCTCAAGGGACGGGCGGTGGAGCAATGAACCGACTTTCAACCACCATCTGTATCGGTTTGGTCCTCGGCGGCGCGGTGCTGATGGCGCTGCTCAACCTCTCCACCGCGGCAAGTTCGCCCATCCATGTGCCGACCTATGCGGTCTCGCTTGTCGGCAAATATCTCTGCTATGCGATCCTGGCTTTGGCGCTGGATTTGGTCTGGGGCTATGGCGGCATTCTTTCGCTCGGCCACGCGGCGTTCTTCGCGCTTGGTGGTTACGCGATGGGCATGTATCTGATGCGGGAAATCGGCCCGCGCGGGGTCTATGGCAACGCGATCCTGCCGGATTTCATGGTGTTCCTGAACTACAAGGAACTGCCCTGGTATTGGCACGGCTTCGACAATCCGGTGTTCGCCATCGCGATGGCGATGATTGTGCCCGCTTTGATCGCACTGATCTTCGGCTGGCTCGCCTTCCGCTCGCGCGTCTCGGGCGTGTATCTGTCGATCATCACCCAGGCGCTGACCTACGCGCTGATGCTCGCCTTCTTCCGCAACAATATGGGCTTTGGCGGCAATAACGGCATGACCGATTTCAAGGACATGTTCGGGCTGCCCTTGCAGGCGGATGCGACGCGCTGCGGATTGTTGGTCGCAACCGCAATCATGCTCTCGCTCTGCGTGCTGGTGGCGCAGTACGTCGTCACCTCCCGGTTCGGCAAAATTCTGGTGGCGATGCGCGACGCCGAGAGCCGCACACGCTTCCTCGGGTACCGGCCGGAGACCTACAAGCTGTTCGTCTTCGTGCTCTCGGCCATCATGGCAGGGATCGGCGGGGCGCTGTTCGTCCCCCAGGTCGGCATCATCAATCCGGGCGAATTCTCACCGGCCAATTCCATCGAGGCGGTGAT
>CAIYCW010000110.1 GCA_903924855.1 uncultured Rhodospirillales bacterium
AACAACCGGCGTGCTCAGGGGGCGATCACGTCCTCGCGCAGCCAGTGGCGCAGCCTTCCGGCCATGTGGCGGGCGATCAGCAGAGCCCCGCTTGGATGGCGCGGGTTGGCGGCCATGATGCCGATATGCGGGTTGCGGGTGGTTGCCCATTGCCGTTTGTAGGGATCATCGCCGCGGCCGAAATCGAGCATGGTGATCGCCTCATGCTCCATCATCTGCCGGATCGCCCAGGCGCTGAGCACGGTCCCGGGCGATGCGCGGTCCTCCGCCATGTCATGTGCGAGTTTCAGCACCGAGGCGGTGCCGTTCGCCACGATCCAGTATTGCACCGCGACAGGCACATCGCAGCGCCACAGCACCGCAAGCCGCAGCAAGCCCAGCTGCGCGCACAGACGGATCATGGCCTGATTGAAGGCCGGATAAGGCTCGGCGCGTTTCCAGCTTTTGGCATAGACCGTCTCGAAGGCAGCAATTCCGCGCGCAAGATCAGGCCCGTCGGACAGCATCTCCAGCCGCACCCCCTCCTCGCGCAGCAGCCGGTTGGTGCGCCTGCGGATAGTCTCTCGCAAAGCGCCGTCCCGCCCGGCGAGATAGCTGGCAAAGCTGCCATCCGGCACCGACTCGCACCAATTGCCGAAATGCCCGAAGCGCAGCAGCACAAGACCGCCCTGCCGCAGGCCCGCGCAAAACGAGGCAAGGTCCGGCCAGCGCGCATCGATCGCCTCCAGCCGCAGCCCCTTGCACCCGCGCACCGCGCGCGCGGCCAGAAGGCCGGCCTGCTCGGCCGGGATGGCGTTGTGCGACAGCAGCGGGCGGTGCGCGCAGCTATAGGGGGTGGTGAGGCTGGACAGCGAACCATCCTCCAGACGCAGCATCGGCAGCAGTGCCACTGGCTGGCCAAGCTGCCACAGGGTCAGGTGATGCGGCTGGGCGCGTGACGGCAGGGCGGTCTGCTCGATCAGCCGATACCAGGGCGCGCTGTCGTAGAACGCGGCGACACCCGGGCCCTGATGCGGATCGGCGAACAGGTCCAGCGCGGCCTGCGGCAGCTGGTCCACAGCGGCTGCGACCCGCATGTCAGTGGCGCAGGGCGTAGTAGACATAGCCAACCACCTCATGGGCGGCATAGTAGCTGTTCAGCCAAGCCTTGGGGTGCGGCAGGAAGCTGGACAGGTCCGGCGGGCGGATCATGTCCAGGCTGTCGGGTGCCGGATAGGCGGTGAAGCCGATGCGGCGGAATGCCAGCAGGGCGCGTGGCAGATGCCAGGAATTGGTCACCACATAGGCGGAATTGATCCCCTCCGGCCGCAGCATGGCGGCGCTGTAGACCGCATTCTCCCAGCTGTCGGTGGCGGCAGGCTCCACCCAGCGCACCGGCACGTTGAATTCATCGCGCAGCATGGCGGCCATTCTGCGGGCGATGGCAGGCCCGTCCTTGCTGTCCACGCCACCGGTGACCAGGATCGGCAGGCCGGTCGCCCGCGCCAGAACCGCCCCTGCCCGCACCCGTGACAATGTCAGCCCGCCGATCTGCGGTCCGGGCAGCAGGGCGCCTTGCGTCTCGCCGTTGGCGAGGTCGCCGGCCAGGATGATGATGCAGCCGGGACGATTTGCCGTGTCATTCAAGGCGGGCCGCAGCGTCATGCCGCGTTCGAGCAGGGCCATGGCGGTGGTGGCCACCACCGGCATGCCGGACAACAGCAGGCCCACGATCCCCACCAGCCGCGCTGTCCAGGACAGCCTTCCGCGCAGGCGCGGAAACCGGCTTTGCGAGCGGAAGGCAAGACCGAACAGCAGCAGCCACAGAAACACCATGGGGGGCAGCAGCGCGTTGATGACGATATCGTAGAGCAATGGAGGTCTCGTCTGCGTGCGGGCCACCCGGATGAGGCGATCGGGGGCTGAGGGATGCAGCGCCGGGCGAACGTCTCTCTGGGCGGCTGGACCCTGCCGCAGAATGCCGCAGAATGAAAGCAGCCATCGCCAGAACGATCGGCGCGTGGCACATCGTCAGGCATCGCGATGCGTCATGGTGCGAACGCAATGGCTGCGGTGGCGAAGCGTCGCGGCTTCGCGCATGATCGGGGCTCACAGAGATGGCCGCTGCCTTCGTCTGCAAGGATTGAATTGACCACTCCGCCATCCTTCTCGCCCCAACCTTCCGTTCGGATGCCGCGCGTCATCGTGGCACCGGCCCCGGCGCTGCCGTTGCTGGCCGAGCGCTGGCGGGCGATGGAGCGGCGTGCCGAGACGTCGTTCTTTCAAAGCTGGACCTGGGTCGGCTGTCTGGCGGAGGAGCGTTATCGCGATGCCCTGCTGCTCTCGGTGCAGCAGGACGGCGTTGATCTGGCGCTGGCGTTGTTCGGCCGCCGCCGCAGCCGGCTGGCGCCGAACACGCTGTGGCTGACCGAGACCGGCGATCCCGGGTTTGATGCGATGTTTGTCGAGCATAACGGCATCATCTGCGCGCGCGGCCATGAGACTTTGCGCGAGGCCTGTCTGGTGGCGCTGCTGGGGGGCGAGGGCGAGGTGGCCGGCACGGCGCTGCCCAGCCCGCGCTTTCATCCGCCGGGGCTGCGCCTGGTGCTGTCAGGCGTGGATGACGAGACGCGCGACATCGCCGCCCAGGTGGCACGTGCCCGCCAGGCGGTGCTGCGCGTGCTGCGCACCGAGCCTGCGCCCTATGTGGATTTCACGCGCATCGGCACCGCGCCGGATGGGTTCGAGGCGCATCTCAGCGCTGGCACGCGCTATCAGCTGCGCCGCTCCACCCGCCGCTACGGCGAGATCGGCCCGGTGACGATCCGCCGGGCGGCGACGGTGGCGGAGGCGCATGCCGTGCTGGACGAGCTGGCACGGCTGCATCAGGCCACCTGGACCGCGCGCGGCAAGCCCGGCGCCTTTGCCAATCCGCGGTTTCGCCATTTCCACCGCGCGCTGATCGAGACAGGCCTGCCGCGCGGGGAGATCGATCTGCTGCGGATCACCGCGGGTGAGCGGCTGATCGGCTGCCTTTACAATTTTTGCCACGACAACCGCGTGATGACCTATCAGAGCGGGTTCGACTATGAGACCAGCCACCCGCACCAGAAGCCGGGGCTGACCGCGCATCATCTGGCGATCGAGATGTACCGCGCGGAAGGTCGGCTGTCCTATGATTTCCTGGCCGGCGAGGACCGCTACAAGACCAGCCTTGCCAATGCGGCGCACCGGCTGCACTGGATCGACCTGGTGCCCGGCCGGTCGCTGCGCGGCCGGTTGATCCGGCTGCGGGCGGGGCTGCTCAACTCCGATCAGATATCATGAGGCTGTGACAGGCTTGCGGGATGCGGCGGGCGCAGAGAGGTTCGCTCAGCCACTGATCCGGGCGAACAGCTCATCCACCGGCACGGGTGGTGTGACCAGGAACACCTCATCGAGCACGTGGGCAAGATCGGCCGCGCTGTCGATCTCGCGCTCGGCCAGTTTTTCGCCGTCCCGCGCCTCGGTGATCAGCCGGCGGTTGAGGAGCTTGTGGCGGCGATCCTGGGCCAGGCGTTCCATGATCAGCACATGGACGAAGGGGTGTGCGGGGTTGGTTGCGGCATACCAGTTGCCGCATTCGAAATCCGCCTGAAGCTGCGGCGTGAGGTCGAAGACATACATGGTGCGATAGCCGGCCGGCTGGCGGGCGGCGAGGGTGTAGAGGCCATCCGCCTCGGTCAGCCGGAAGCTGCCCATGGCGGTGATCTGGTCGATGTCGGTTGCAAGGCGCAGCGGGCTGTCCAGCAGGCAGGCGCCGAAGCCGACATCGGCGAGATAGGCGCCGTCCGCCAGATCCACCTTGAGGAGCATATGGGTGCGTGCGCCCAAGGGGCTGCCCGGCTCGGACATCCAGCGCACGCGGCCGGTCAGCGCCGTCACCTGAAAGCCGATCTGTTCGAGGGCGGCCTTGAACAGGCTGTTCTGTTCGAAGCAATAGCCGCCGCGCCGCCCGTTGATCAGCTTGGCCTGAAGCGCTGCGAGATTGATCTCAACCGGGCGGCGCAGCAGCGGGTCCATGCCTTCGAAGGCGATGCTCTGCACATGGCATGCGTGCAGGGCGCACAGCGTGTCCAGGTCCGGACGCAACGGGCCGGCGTGACCGATCCGGGCGAGATAGGCGGGGAGATCAAACATGTCCGGCATGGGTCACCTGTGTGGCGCGATGGACGCAAGCTCTACCACGTGGCGGGCGCGGACAAGATGCGGCGTCAGCCACCGGGGCTCAGACCACCGGCAGCCCCCAGCACACCGTAGAGCAGCGCTGCGATCAGCATCAGCAGATAGGGGCTCATCAGGCGGCGGACCACCACGAGGCAGGTGATGGCGGTGGTGAGCAGTTGCAGCCAGCCTGCGTGGGACGCCTCGATCAGCGACAGCGCGCCTGCGAAGATCAGGCCGACCGCCACCGGCATCAGCGCGTTCTGCACGATGGTGAGCATCGGCGAGCCACGATGATGCCGCCACCACAGCCCGGCCGCATAGGCCAGCACCGAGGATGGCACATACAGCGCCAGGATGGAGGCGATGGCGCCCGCCCAGCCGGCCAGTTTCCAGCCCAGCAAAGCCGCGATCAGCGTGCCGGGCCCGGGGGCGGCCCGGCTGATGGCGAACAGATCGACATACTCCGCATTGCTCATCCAGTGATGCACATCGACCATCTGGCGCTGCATCTCGCTGAACACGCTCTGCCCGCCGCCGAAACTGACCAGGGAGAGCGGGGCGAAGACCTGCACGAGATCCCAAATCCGGGGCAGATCCATCAGGCGCGCCTCCTGGATTGCACCCAGGACAAGGCCAGGCTTGCCGGCACCACGACGGCGACCACCGGCACCAGCGGCCAGTGCAGCACGCCGATTGCGGCAAATGTCGCCGCGGCCACCAGGATCGGGCCGGCGCCGGACAGACGGCGCACCGCCTTGACACCGGTCTCCAGCATGATGCCGACGCCGCAGGCGGCAAGCCCGGCCAGCGCCGTGGTCAGCCACACCGGACCCGCGCCATGCGAGTAGGCGATGCCCATCAGCACGATGATCACGAAGGGCGGTGCCAGCATGCCAAAGCCGGTGGTGATCAGCCCCGGCGTGCCGCGCAGCTGCAGGCCGATATAGAGGCAGAGATTGACGTTGTTGCCGCCGGGCAGCACCTGGCAGAGTGCCACACCCGCATAGAACTCCTCCGCTGTCATCCAGGCGTGTTTTTCCACCACCTCGCGCTGGATCCAGCCGGTGAGCCCGCCGCCGAAGCTGGTGCAGCCGAGGCGGAAAAAGACCGAAAACAGGGCGGCGAGCGAAGGCTGCCTCATTTGAAGGCGGCGCGCTCGATCCAGGATGCCATTTCGAGCAGCGAGCGGTCCGCCCCGCGCCGTGCCACCAGCTGGAAGCCGAGCGGCATGCCGTTCGGGCCGGTGTGGCCGGGGATGGTGACGCAGGGCGTGTGCAGCAGCGTCCAGGCGGTGTTGAAGGTGGCGCTGCCGGTCAGGCGCTGGCCGAGCGGCGCCTCGCCCGGGGCGGCCGGGGTCAGCAGCAAATCCACATCGTCGAACAGCGTATCGAGCTCGATGCGGCAGCGTTCGGCGAAGCGGGCGGAGTGGTGGTAGAGCTCCTGGCTGCAGCCCTCGCCGTCGCGGATGCGGCCGTGGCGGATGTCCTCGCTCAGCTTGTCGCGATGGGCGAGCTTCTCATGCGCGAGGCTGCGGCTGCCCTCATAGGCGGACACCCAGCGCTGCGCATCGATCAGCCGGGCGAAATGGCGGGGCAGGTCGAAATCGACCACCGTGGCGCCGGCGCGGCTGATCGCCTGGGCGACCTCGTCCAGCATGGCCAGCATCGGGGCCTCGGCCTGGTCGCGCCAGGGGGTGAGGCAGAGCCCGACCCGCGGCAGCCCCACGCCGCCGCTGATCAGCGAGACAAAGGGCGTGGCCGTCAGCACGCTGCGATACAGCGCGATATCGGCCAGGGAGCGGGCATAGATGCCCACCGTGTCCAGCGAGGAGGAGGTGAGCTTCACCCCGGCATAGCTGATCTCGCCCCAGCTGCCCTTGAAGCCATGCACGCCGCAATAGGAGGCAGGGCGGATCACCGAGCCGGAGGTCTGGGTGCCGAGGGCGAGTGGCACCATGCGCGCGGCCACGGCGGCGGCGGAGCCGGAGGAGGAGCCGCCGGGCGTGCGGGCCGCGTCATGCGGGTTGGTCGTGGGGCCTGGATGGCGGTTGGCGAATTCGGTGGTGACCGCCTTGCCGAACACCACGCCGCCGGCCGCCCGGGTGAAGGCCACCACCGAGGCATCGGCGCGCGGGCGATAGCCGGCATAGATCGGCGAGTTGTAGCAGGTCGGCATGTCCGCCGTGTCCATGATGTCCTTGAAGGCGGCGGGCACGCCTGCGATCAGGCCGCGCGCGCCTCCCTTGGCGGCATCGACGGCATCGGCCTGGGCGCGCACCAAAGCGGGATCGAGGAAGGCGAAGGCCTTCACCACAGGCTCACGGGCCGCGACCATTTCGAGGCAGGATTCGGCGAGTTCGCGGGCGGAGAGCGTGCCGGCGGCGATGCGGGTGGCCATCTGGCTGGCGGTCAGGTCATGGGGCGCGGTGGACATGGCGATGTCTCCATCGGTGCGGCCTGGAACGCGGTTTGCAAAGGTGCACCTGCGGTCCGGCCTAGCAACTCCCGGACCAGCATCGGGGGCCATCATGCGCCTGTTCGCTGCTCTGCTGTTTGCCATTGTCCTGGCCGGGTCCGCCCGGGCCGAAAGCGTGCTGCGGGTGGCGATGACGCTGGCCGATCTGCCGACCACCACAGGCTCCCCGGATCAGGGCACCGAGGGGGTGCGGTTCATGGGGTTCACCCTGTATGACCCGCTGGTGGGATGGGATCTGAGCCATGCCGACAGGCCGGCCACGCTGCGGCCGATGCTGGCGACATCGTGGGAGGTGGACCCCGCCGACCAGCAGCGCTGGGTGTTTCATCTGCGCCCGGGTGTGAAATTCCATGACGGCTCGGCGTTCAACGCGCAGGCGGTGGTGTGGAATCTGGACAAGCTGCTCAACCGCGCGAGCCCGCAATTCGATCAGGCGCAATCCGCCCAGGATCTCAGCCGGATTCCCACCGTCAAGAGCTACAAGGTGATCGATGATCTCACGGTGGAGATCCGCACCGAGGGGCCGGATGCGCTGCTGCTCTACGGGTTGAGCTGGATTTTGATGTCGAGCCCGCAGGCCTGGGAACAGGCGGGGCATAGCTGGGCGGAGGTGGCGAAACACCCTGCCGGCACCGGGCCGTGGATTCTCGAGCAGCTGGTGCCGCGCCAGCAGGCAACGCTGCGGCGCAACGCCGCCTATTGGGACAGCGCGCGGATTCCCGCCAGCGACAAGCTCATTCTCCGCCCGGTGCCCGACCCTGCCACCCGCACCGCAGCCCTGCTGAGCGGGGAGGTGGATTACATCGAAAGCCCCGCACCGGACACGCTGCCCCGGCTGCGCGCGGCCGGGATGAATGTGGTGACCGGGCCGATGCCACATTCCTGGCCCTATACGCCGGCCCGCACGCCAGGCTCGCCGTTCAACGACATCAGGGTGCGCAAGGCGATCAACCTGGCGATCGACCGGGAGGGGCTGGTGGCCCTGCTGGGCGGGCTGGCGCGGCCGGCGCGCGGGGTGGTGCAGCCGGAGAGCCCGTGGTTCGGCAAGCCCGAATTCGTGCCGCATTACGACCCGGAGGCGGCGAAGCGATTGCTGGCGGAGGCGGGGTATGGGCCGCAGCACCCGTTAAAGCTGAAGTTTCTGATCTCTCCCTCGGGCTCGGGGCAGATGGTGCCGCTGCCGATGAACGAGTTCGTGCAGCAGAACCTGGCCGATATCGGGGTGGAGCTGAGCTTCGAGGTGGTGGAATGGCAGGTGCTGCGCAGCCGGCGTGACGCGGGCGGGGCGGCGGGGCCGTCCAACAGGGGGATCGACGCGTTGAACAACAGCTGGAACTCGATGGACCCGCTGGGGGCGTTTCTGCGCCATGTGGACAGCCGTGCCATTCCGCCGGCCGGGCTGAACTGGGGCGGGATCAACGACCCTGTTCTAGATGGGCTGGTGGATCAGGTGAAGGTGGAGTTCGACCCGACCAGGCAGGATGCGCTGCTGGCACGGATCCATGAACGCATGGTGGATCAGGCGATGTGGATCTTTGTGGTGCATGACGTGAACCCGCGCGTGCTGTCCCCCCGGGTGCGCGGCTTTGTCGAGGCACAGAGCTGGTTTGTCGATTTTTCCCCGATCGAGGTGCGATAGGGCCAATTTTCGGCGGTACGGTCAGGTGATAAGGGTGCCCTGAAAGAAGCGGGGCCTCATGGATTGTTCAGTGGGCGGCGGCATCGATGACCAGATGGATGCGCGTGATCCCGTCTTGGACGTGTCGATCGTCGAAGACGAGATCGGGTTTCAGGGTTTGGCCCCGGAATGGGATGCGCTGATCGCGGAGGCTGGCCATCCGGGCTGCATGGGATTCGCGTGGGCCTGGGCTGGCTGGGAGCACAGCCAGCGTGGTGCGGGCGGGGCACTCTGCATCATCGTGATCCGCAGGGCGGGCAGGCTTGTCGGGCTGTGGCCGCTGGTCCGGTTCCGGCGCCGGTTGCACCGCGAATTGCGGCCACTGGGCTGGAACGAATGGGATGACATGGACCTGCTGGTGCTGCCCGGGCCGGAGCGGATGCGTGTCGGGTTGTGGTTGTGGGAGACAGCACAGCGTTGCGGGGATGTGCTGTTCATCCCCTTCACGCGCCCGAGCTCGCTGCTGACGCAGGTGCTGAACCAAAGGGCCGTTGCAAGCACGCGAGATGTGTTTACCACCCATATCGCGGATGTCTCGGCCCACCGCGATTTCGACCGCTATCTCGACACGATCATCTGTTCCCGCCGCAGGATTGCAAGAAGCCGCCGTCAGCTTGCGGAGCTTGGGTCGGTTGCGATCCGGGTGGAGACGGAGACGGCGGACAAGCTGCGCTGCCTGCGCTGGACGCTGGAACAGAAAATGGCCTGGCTGCAGGGCAAAGGGCTCAAGGATGGCTCCTTGGGGCGGGCGGATTTCACGGCGTTTTTGGAGAGTCTGTTGACCGTTGACACTGCGGCGTCACCGCTGCGTATTCTGTCACTTTATTCGAATGAGAATTTGATCGCGACAAATATCATCACACTCGGCTCAAAGGACATATTTTTTAATATAACGACCTATGATCCAATATATAGCAGATTTTCCCCCGGCAGTATTTTGCATTTTTATCTTCTGGAATGGGCACATTCTCTGGAATGCAATATCGATTTCAGAGCCGGAACTGTGGGATATAAGCTCGAATTGTGTGATGTGACTGCGGCGCTGAACCGTCATCTGGTGGCGCTGCGCTGGGCCGGCCTTCCTTGGGTGGCCCGTGAATGGGTGCGTCTTACGTATCTACGCGTGCGGGGCCGCTATCGGCGGGCGCTTGGCTGGATTGTGTCGCGCTGGGTGAAACCATGGGCCATGTTGATGCGCAGCTGGCTGCGTGAAGCGGTCCGAGCACGGTGAGATGGGCGAACGGGATATGGTGACGGCCTTGCCCGATGCACCTGGGCGCGACCTCACCCTTGCGATGATTGCGGACGAGGCGGGTTTTGCAGCCCTGCAGCCGGAGTGGGATGCGCTGGCCACGCAGATGCGCGCGCGGGGCTGTCTGCGCCATGCCTGGGCATTGGCCGGATGGATGCACAGCATGAAGCCCCGTGGCGGCAGACTTTGCATCATCACCGCGAGGGATTCGGGCGCGCTGGTTGGGCTGTGGCCGCTTGCGCGGTTTCAACATCGCTTTCACCGTGAGTTGCGCCCGCTGGGCTGGGATGCGTGGGATGTGGTCGATCTGCTCGTGGCACCCGGGCCGGCTCAGGCGATCATTGTCGATGCGCTGTGGACGGCGGCCTGTAGACAGGGGCAAGTGCTGTATGTCCCTTATGTTCAGGCGGGATCGCTCTTGGCTGATTGCATCAACGCGCGTGCCGCCTGGACAGCACGTGACCCGTTTCGGACCTATGTGGCGGATTTCCAGGGCCATGTCGATTTCGCCAGCTATGGCCGCAGCATCACGCGCTCGGGCAGCAAGGATGGCCCAAGGCGCCGCCGTCTTGGCAAGCTTGGGGCCTTGCGGTTTCGTCACGAGACCGATCCTGCGCGCAGGCTGGCGGTGCTGCGCTGGGCGCTGGCGCAGAAGCTGGCCTGGGCACAGCGCCGCGGCGTGCGGTCCGAGGCGATCACCGATCAGCGGTTCACCGCGTTTCTGGAATCACTTGCCGCCGGCAGCCCCGAACAATCGCCGTTGCGGGTGTTCTCGCTGTGCCTGGACGATCAGGTGATCGCGGCCGACATCGCAACGCTGGGCGGCTCGGTGCTTGATTCCCACATTATCGCCTTTGATCACGACTGGGCCCGCCACTCCCCGGGCTCGTTGTTGCAGGGCGATGTGCTGCGCTGGGCGCAGGAGCGTGGGCTCGCATTCGATTTCGGGGTGACCGAGGATGCCTACAAGGCGGAATGGTGCAACAGCCGGGTGGTGATGACCCGGCATGTGGCGGCGCTGACCCCGGGCGGCCTGGCGGCGGTCGCCTGGCATTGGCGGCTGCTCTGCTATCGGCGCCTGCGAAGCCGCTATCGGCGGGCGCTTGGCTGGGTGGTGTCCCGGTTGATCAAGCCGCGGGCTGTGTCCCTTGTAAAACGCCTGCGTGTCCGCGCGGGTGTGACATATCAACAATGACTTTGAGGGCGATGTGACCGGGCAGAGCAGCTTTGCAGACGATCCGCAGATGAGTGCTGCCTTTGTCAGCCAGGTGCTGACCGAGGAGAGCTGCGTTCAGCGTCTGCAGCCCGAATGGGATGCTCTGGTCGTGGCGTGCGAGGCGCGGGCCTGTCTGCATTTCGCCTGGGCTTTGGCGGGGTGGCGGCACAACATGGCGGTGCGTGGGGCAAAGCTGTGTGTGATCACGGTGCGGCAGGGCGGACGGCTGGTTGGGCTGTGGCCGCTGGCCTGCCTTGCGCGGCGTCTGCACCGGGAGTTGCGCCCGCTTGGTTGGGATGAATGGGACAGTGTTGATCTGATGGTGATGCCTGGCGAGAAGCAGGCGGATATCGCAGCACTGCTGTGGCGGGCGGCGGCCACCCAGGGTGATACGGTCTATGTGCCCTATGCATCCGGGACGACGCTGCTGGCACAGACCCTGCCAGCGGCCACGCTGCTTGCGACGCACGACAAGTTCACCAGCTATGTGGCCGATTTCACCGGGCACGCCGATTTTGACAGCTATTGTGCGACGATCGGCCATTCCCCGCGCGGCCTGGTCAAACGCGAACGGGGACTGGGCCGGCACGGCGAGCTGGTGTTTCAGGTTGAGAGCGATCCTGGCGAGAAGCTGCGCGTGCTGCGCTGGGCGCTGGATCAGAAGAAGGCCTGGGCTTTGCAGCGTGGCATGACATCCACCACGCTGAACCTGCCGCATTTCGAAGATTTTCTGCAGTCGCTGCTGGCATGCTGCAATGATCAGTCCCCGTCTCGCCTGTTCTCACTGCGATTGAACGGAACACCGATTGCCGTGAATCTTGCGGCCGTGAGCCAAACAGTGCTGACCATGAATGTCGTGGTGTTTGATCCGGCCTGGTCCAAACACTCACCGGGCATCCTGCTGCAGGGGCGCAGCATCGAATGGGCGCAGGCGCATCACCTTGTTGTCGATTACAGTGTGATGGGGATGCCCTACAAAGAACAATGGTGCAACAGCCGCGACAGGCTGACACGGTATCTGGCGGCGCTGACCCCGCGCGGCTGCCTTCCGGTGGCCTGGCATCGGCAAAGGCTTGCCTATCGGCGCCTGCGCAGCCGCTACCGCCGGGCGCTTGGCTGGGTGGTCTCTCGGTTGATCAAGCCGTGGGCGGGAAAGATATTGATCCGCATCAGATCGGCTTAGGAATTAGAAGCGATCTCGACAAAAACAAACAAATCCAAACATGAATGTAATTGCAAAGGCGTTTCAGATCGGCTTCCTTGGGCGTGGGCAAACCCGCGTCCTGCCTCGCATGTCTTTCCGGCCTTGCACTGAATCAATGCTGGCGAAGGTGTGATGCCGAACGGGGGTGACTGAGGCAAACAGAACGGCCGAATGCGCGGATGGACCAGGTTGCAGGCCTGACAGAGTTTGAGTTGAGCCCCGGTCAGCAGGCGATCTGGATGGCGGAGCAGCTCGGTGTGGCGGATGGCGCCTACACCACCGGCGCATTCAGCGAGATCCGGGGCAATCTCGACATCGCGGTTTTCGAGCAGGCGGCGCGCCGCGTGGTCGAGCAGGCGGAGACGCTGCGGCTGCGGGTGTCGGATGTGTCCGGCATGCCGCGCCAGCATGTTGATCCGTTGGCAGCGCATCATTGGCGGCTTGTGGTGCTCGACCTGTCAGGTGCGCCCGATCCGGACGCGGCGGCGATGGAGCATGCGCGCGACCTGCTCGAACAACGTTTCCGGCTTGATGGCGATGAGGCGCTGTTTCGCTGGCATCTGCTGAAGCTTGGCCCTGAGCTTCATGTCTGGGTGCAGACCTATCATCATCTGATCGTGGACGGGTTCAGCCGCCAGCTGCTGCGCGAGATGGTGGCGGACGGCTATTGCGCCCTGGCGCAGGGGATCAAGCCTCCGGCCGTGGATCTGCTGGCGCTGAAGGATCTGCTGCACGCGCCGGGATATGGTCCGGGCACGGCGCATTGGGCGCAGGACCGGGCGCATTGGATGGGCGAGCTGGCCGATCGGCCGGAGCCTGCGAGTCTCGCGGAACGGGCGGAGACGCGGCGGCGGCGTGCCCTGTGTGCCGAGGTTGCTGCCCCGGCTGCGCTGCGCGACGGGCTTGCACGTCTCGCCGGAGAGGCGGGTGTGGGATTGCCCACGGTGCTCACCGCCTGTGCCGCCTCCTATGTCGGCAGGCTGACCGGGCGTGGCACGTTCATGCTGGGGTGGGCGGTCTCGGCACGGATGGGTGCCGCGGCGCGGCGCACGCCTGGCATGATGTCCAATCTGGTGGCGCTGCGGCTGGCGGTGGATGGGCAGGCCAGCATCGGCGAGCTGCTGACACGCACCGCGCGGCAGACCCGTGCGGCGTTGCGCCATCAACGCTATCCGACCTCCGAGCTGCGTCATGATCTGGGGATAGCGCCGCTGGCGCCGGACCCGTTCGAGACCATCGTGAACGTGGTGCCCTATGAGCGGGACGTGGCGTTTGCGGGGGCGGTGTGCCGGACAAAGGTGCTGTCTGACGGGCCGGTGTTCGATCTGGAGATCACGTTTCGCGACAAGGGCGAGGACGGGCTGCTGCTGAGCGTGTTCGGCAATGCCGATCGCTATGCGCAGGAGACGCTGGCCGGCCACGCGGCGCGGCTGCTGCATCATCTGGGGCAGTTTGCCGAGGCGGAGCCGGGCACGCGGCTTGGCGCAACGACGCTGATGGGCGCTGATGAGCGGGCCCGGGTGCTGGCGCGCGCGGCGGGGCCGGTGGTGGCGCTCGATCCCGCGCTGACATTGCTGAGCCTGCTGGACGCGCAGCGTGCGCGCACGCCGGACGGCCTTGCGCTGATGTTTCGCGATCAGCGCGTGACGCTTGAAGAGCTGCATGCGCGGGCCGATCAGGTGGCGGGCCTGTTGGTTGCGCGCGGCGTGCGGCCGGATGACATTGTGGGCGTGCTGCTGGAGCGCTCGGTCGAGCAGATCGTGGCGATGCTGGCGGTGCTCAAGGCAGGGGCCGCGGTGCTGCCGCTCGATTGCAGCTATCCGTCGGAGCGGCTGGGCATGATGGTGGAGGATGCATCACCGCGCCTGGTGATCAGCCTGACGCAGCAGCAAGGCTTGCTCGGCACCGCTTCGGCGCTGTGCCTGGATGATCCGGCCCTGAAACGGGAGATGGCCGGTGATCCGCGTCCCACCCTGGTGGCACCGCGGCCCGATCAGCTGGCTTACGTGATCTACACCTCCGGCAGCACGGGGCGGCCGAAAGGGGTGGCCACCGCGCATGACGCCATCGTCAACCGGCTGCTGTGGATGCAGGATCTGCTGCGCCTGTCCGCGGATGATGTGGTGCTGCAGAAGACGCCGATCGGGTTTGACGTCTCGGTGTGGGAGTGGCTGCTGCCGCTGATCACCGGGGCAAGGCTTGCCATCACAGAGCCGGATGGCCATCGCGACCCGGTGCATCTGCTGGAGATGATCGAGCGGCACGGTGTGACGGTGCTGCATTTCGTGCCCTCCGTGCTGGCGGTGTTTCTGGAGGGGCTGCGCGCGGGTGATGCGATGTCGCTGCGCCATGTGGTGGCCAGCGGCGAGGCGCTGGGGGGCACGGTGCGGGAGGCGGCGCTGAGGCGGCTGCCACAGGCGCGGCTGTGGAATCTGTATGGGCCGACCGAGGCGGCCATCGATGTCACGTTCTGGGAGTGCCGCTCTCAGCCGGAGACCGAGGCAACGCCGATCGGCCATCCGATCTGGAACACGCAGATCCATCTGCTGGATGCGGAGCTGCAGCCAGTGCCGGATGGCCAGGTGGGCGAGCTGTATATTGCCGGGCGCAATCTGGCGCGCGGCTATCTGGGGCGGCCGGATCTGACGGCCGAGCGTTTCATCCAATGCCCGTTTGCCACCCAGGACGGGGCGCCGGGCGGGCTGATGTATCGCACCGGCGATCTGGCGCGCAGGCGTTCCGATGGCGAAGTGGATTTCCTGGGCCGCGCGGATGACCAGATCAAGCTCAACGGTCTGCGCATCGAGCCGGGTGAGATCGAGGCGGTGCTGATCCAGAGCTTTCCGGCCCAGCTGGCCCAGGTGGCCGTGGTGGCGACGTCGGGCGCCGACCGGCGGCTGGTGGCCTATGCGGTGGCGCAGCGCGGGGCCGCTCTGCCGGAGCCTTCGGAGATGCAGGCGCGGCTTGCGGGGACGCTGCCCGCCCATATGGTGCCGCAGGCTTTCGTGATGCTGGAGAGCCTGCCGTTGACCGCCAATGGCAAGCTGGATCGGCGCGCCTTGTCCGGCATCGCCGTCTGTCTGTCCCGCCCGGCGTTCAAACCGCCCGCGACCGGGTTGGAGAGCCAGCTGTGCCGGTTGTTCGGCGAGGTGACCGGGGCGGAGGTGGTTGGGGCGGACGACAGTTTCTTCGATCTGGGTGGCGATTCGCTGTCGGTGATGCGGCTGGTGAGCCGGGCGCGCGCCACGGGGCTGGCGCTGTCGGTGGCACAGGTGCTGAAGCATCAGACCCCGGCCCAGCTGGCCTGGCTGCTGGAAGGCGGGCCGGTTGCGGGCCCCCTGCCCGGGACCGATCAGGCGGCTCCGGTGTTTGTGCTGCCGGGGGCGGGTGGTGATGTGCCGATGATGGCGCTGCTGCGCACGCGCTGTGCCGCAAGCCTGCGGCTGGTGGATCTGGAGATCACCGATTGGACGGAGCTGACCGATCCCGATTATCGGCTGGACCGGCTGGTGGCGCGCTGGAAGGCGGCGATCGTGGCGCAGGCACCGTCCGGGCGGCTGCGCCTGGCTGGCTATTCGCTGGGCGGGCAGATCGCATGGGCGATCGCGGCCGAATTGGCGCGCGAGGGGCGGGACATCGAGCATGTGCTGATAATCGACAGCTGCAGCATCAAGCGGCAGGTGCAGCGGTTCAATATGGCCAACAACCTGCCGGCGCGGATGACGCTGGGCGATGAGCTGCGCCGGGTCTGGCAGCGCCGCAGTGATGGCCGGATGGGCAAGGAATGTGCGCGCATGGTGGCGCGGCGTCTGCTCAACCCGCGCTTTGCCGGGCTGTTGCGCTGGATGGCGCGCAACCGGCGGTGGCTGCCGGGCTGGCCGCTGCTTGATCTGGACCTGACGGTGACGCTGTTCGGCCAGCATGCTGCCGCCTGGTGTGATGCGTTCGATGCAACGCAGCGTCTGGACGCGCCGGTGACGCTGCTGCGGGCGCAGGACACGGCCGATCCGGATTGGGATCTGGGCTGGCACGCCACCACGCCAAAA
The DNA here is from genome assembly GCA_903924855.1 of uncultured Rhodospirillales bacterium. Classification (GTDB taxonomy): domain Bacteria; phylum Pseudomonadota; class Alphaproteobacteria; order Acetobacterales; family Acetobacteraceae; genus CAIQQQ01. The sequence goes on from CAIYCW010000110.1 coordinate 16,057, forward strand.
TTGCGCGTAGTGCCGGTGACGGGAGATCATCTGACGTTGCTGTCGGTGGAGCGGGTGGACACGGTGGCGGCCAATCTGATCCAGGTGTTCGGGCGATGAGGGTGGAGTCAGGGGCTGATGCGGCCCATCAGACGGTGGTGGCGCGGTTCGCGGCCCGGCTGGCGGACGCCCCCGACGCGATTGCGGTGATCGAGGGGGATGCCGCAATCAGCATGGCAGGTCTCGACGGCCGCGCCTGGGCGCTGGCCGGGCAGCTGATGCGGTTGGGGCTGGGGGCGGATGACGTGGTGGCGGTGATGCTGCCACGCTCGCAGGCGGTGATCGTGGCCTTGCTGGGCGTGCTGCAATCCGGCGCCGCCTATCTGCCGATCGACCCGGCCACTCCGGCCGAGCGGATCGGCTTCATGCTGGCGGACAGCCGGGCGCGGGCGATTGTCACCTCAGTGGCCGGGGCGGAGGCACTGCGTGCCGTGCCGGGGCAGAGCGGGCTTGCGCCCATCCTGTGTGTGGATGCGCCGGCTGCGGCGCTGCCTGCCGTGGAGATGGCGCCGCCCGCACGCCGGGTGATGCCGGGCGATCTTGCCTATGTGATGTACACCTCCGGCAGCACCGGTCGGCCGAAGGCGGTGGCCACCACGCATGGCAATGTGTGCGCGCTCGCCTGTGATCCGGCGTATTGCGAGATCGACAGCACGAGTGTGGTGCTGCAGCTGGCGCCGGTGAGCTTCGATGCGGCCACGTTCGAGATATGGGGCGCTTTGCTGAACGGGGCACGGCTTGCCGTTCACCCCGATGGCGCGCCGGAGCTGGAGGCGATTGCCGCCACGATCTGCACGCAGCATGTGAGCGTGATGTGGATGACGGCGGGGCTGTTCGCCACCGCTGCTGCGGTGCTGCCGCAGATGTTCGCGGGTGTGCGTCAGCTGCTGGTGGGCGGTGATGTGGTCTCCCCCCAGGCGGTGGCGACGGTGCTGCGGATGCATCCGGGGCTTTCTGTGATCAATGGCTATGGTCCGACCGAGACCACCACCTTTGCCGCCACCTGGCCGATCAGCCTGGCCGACACCGAGGCGGCCTGCCTGCCGATCGGCCGACCGTTGCGCGACACCGAGATTTTCCTGCTCGACGCCGCCCTTGCCCCGGTCACCGCGGGAGAATTGGGCGAGATCTGCATTGCCGGTCCGGGTGTGGCGCGTGGCTATCTGGGCCGAGCGGAGCTGACGGCGGAGCGCTTCGTGCCCTGCCCGTGGCGGGGCGGCGGCGTGCGCATGTATCGCACCGGCGATGTGGGCTGGAGGCGGCCAGATGGCGTGATCATGTTCAGCGGCCGTGGGGATGGGCAGGTGAAGATCCGCGGCGTGCGGGTGGAGACCGGCGAGGTGGAGGTGGCGCTGCGGCAGGGCTGGCCACAGGTGCTGGCGCAGGTGGTGGTTTTGGCGCACGGGGAGAGGGGTGCGCAGTGCCTGGTGGCGTATCTGGTGCCAAAACCCGGGATGGTGCCGCCGGATGGTGCGTCTCTCCGGGCGGGATTGGCTGCGATCCTGCCGGATCAGGCGATACCCGGGCAGTTTGTGGTGTGCGGGGCGCTGCCGCTCACTCAGAACGGCAAGCTCGACCGTGAGGGGCTGCAGCGATTGGCGGCTCTGCCATCGGATGGCGTGGCCGATGCCCCGGTGAGCGAGGCCGAGCGGATCTTGTGCCGGCTGTTTGCCGATATCACCGGCACACCCTTCATCGGGCGCGATGACAGTTTCTTCCTGGTTGGCGGTGATTCGCTGCGGGCGCTGAGCCTGGTGACGCGGGCGCGGGCGGAAGGCCTGGCGCTGTCGGTGAAGATGGTGCTGCGCCATCAGACGCCGTTGCGTCTGGCGCGGAGCCTGGAGGGACTTCACTCTGAGACCGGGCCGGTGCGGGAAACCAAGGCTGCAACAGGGCAGGGTGCTCCGGTGTTCGTGTTGCCGGGGGCTGGCGGTGATGTGCCCGGCATGGCGCTGCTGCGCACCTTGTGCGAGCGCGAGCTTCACCTGATCGATCTGGAGATTTGCGATTGGCCCGACATGATCCGGCCGGGATATCGGCTGGCGGAGACGATCAACGATATTGCGGCACAGATCACGCAGTTGGCGCCGCAGGGCCCGATCCGGCTGATGGGCTATTCGCTGGGCGGGCAGATGGCCTGGGCGATAGGCATGTTGCTGGCCCGCCAGGGGCGCGAGATCGAGCATGTGGTGCTGATTGACAGCCAGAGCATCACGTCTGAGCGGGCGACCATCGCCAATGAAGGCATGACCGCGCGGCGGCTGACATGGCGCGATGAATGGCGGCAATTGCGGGTTCAGCACGCGCTGGGGCTTGGGACAAAGGAGATTGCCCGCATCATCTCGCGCCGGCTGCTGACGCGCAAAGGCGGCGTGCTGCTGCGCGTGATGGCGCCGTTCAGGCGGCATCTGCCGATTGAGCTGGATTATCACCTCTCGCTCAGCCTGCGGATGGAGCTGGTCAAGCGCCATGCCACGCGGTGGTATGGCGAATGCAAGCCGGATGCGGTGCTGGACGCGCCTGTGACGCTGCTGCGGGCGGATGCCACGGGGGATTCGCAATGGGATCTCGGCTGGCAGCGTTTTGCGCCGCGGCTGCGGGTGATCGACATGCCGGGGGATCACCGCACCATTCTGGCTGCGGAATTCGTTGGACCGATCGCCGAGCAGGTGATCCAGCTCTTCGGTGGCGGGCCGGATTGTTCGGCGCAAAGCGCGGAGCTGAGCCGGGCGGTTGCCTAGGGCACGGTCCGACCGATTGAGTCCAATCGGTCGGGGCGTGCTCTCGGGCACCAGAGGCGGCGGGTCTGGGTGATTGGCAACCCTGTGGTCATGCAGAGGCATGCAGGACGCGCGGCCAATCTGTGCTACGGGGTTTCGGATGGAAACCAAAAAGCCGACCCCGCTTGCCGTTCTTGTTGGCATTCAGACCCCCGAAATTGATGACGTGGCGCATGAGGCGAGCCTTGAGGAGTTGGGGCGCCTGGTGAAGACACTGGGATACGAGGTGGTGGGCTGCGTGTCGCAACGGCGCGAGGGCACCGGGGCGGGACTGCTGCTGGGCAGTGGCAAGCTTGCGGAGCTGGCGGCGCTGACCGGCGGCACAGGCGTGGTGGGCACGATGGCGCCGCCGCCGAAATCCAAGGCGCGGCTGCGCTTCGAGGGGGGCGGTGCCGAGGCGGATGCGGAGTCTGATGACGCGGCGGCTGGTCGCAGGCCGGAGTTCGTCATTGTTGATCATGAGTTGTCGCCCAGCCAGATCCGCAATCTGGAGCGCGCGACCGGCGCACAGGTGCTGGATCGCACCGGGGTGATCGTTGAGATCTTCCACCGCCACGCCAACACCCGCGAGGCGAAGCTGCAGGTGGAGATGGCGCGGCTGAAATACGTGGCGCCGCGGTTGCGGGAATCGGCTTCGGGCGGCGGGCGGCAGCAGGGCAAGGGCGCCGGCGAGACGGCGTTGGATCTGGACCGGCGCAAGATCCGCGATCGGCTGTCCGAGCTGAAGGAGCAGTTGGAGGCGGTGCAGCGTGACGGCGATCAGCGCCGGGTGGCGCGGCGTGATCAGTTGCGTGTGGCACTGGTGGGCTACACCAATGCCGGCAAATCCTCGTTGATGCGCGCGCTGACGGGCAGCCAGGTGCTGGTGGAGGACAAGCTGTTCGCCACGTTGGACACCACCGTGCGCGCGCTGCAGCCGGAGACACGGCCGCGTGTGCTGGTGTCCGACACGGTGGGGTTCATCAAGCAGTTGCCGCATGATTTGGTTGCGTCGTTCCGCTCTACCCTGGCGGAGGCGCTGCAGGCGTCCTTGCTGCTGTATGTGGTGGATGCGTCCGATCCGACCTATGAGGCGCAGCTGGAGGTGAGCCGGACGGTGCTGCGCGAGATCGGGGCGGATGTGGTGCCGTCTCGCCTGGTGTTGAACAAGATGGACCGGGTGGATGCGACGGCGCGGGCGGCGCTGATCGAGAAGCATCCCGATGCCATTCTGCTCTCGGCGCATGCGCCGGCGGATGTGGGTGCGCTGCGTGAGACCATCATCGGCTTCTTCGAGGCGGCGATGGTGGAGGACGTGCTGATGCTGCCCTATGCGAAACAGGGGCTGATCGGCGAGGTGTATGACACGGCGCGCGTTCTGTCCGAGGAATATAACGAGACCGGGCGCGTTCTGCGCGTGCGCGGCCTGCCGAGCGCGATCGCACGGCTTCAGCGCAGCCTGGCGGACGTGTGAAGTTTAGATTCGTGGTTGAAGGACCATTCACAACAAAAAACCCGCAATCTGAATGGATTGCGGGCGGATTTGGTTGCGGGGATAGGATTTGAACCTATGACCTTCAGGTTATGAGCCTGACGAGCTACCGGGCTGCTCCACCCCGCGTTTGTGGGTGTGATTTGGTGTGTGTTGTGTTGTTGGTGTTTGGTATGTGGCGGTAT
>CAIYCW010000111.1 GCA_903924855.1 uncultured Rhodospirillales bacterium
GAGGGGCGGCGAGCAATTTTTCGTGCCAGAAAGGCCAAGGCGAAGACACGATGTGAGTGCATCGTGGCAAGCCTTGAACGAATCTGGCGCGGAAAAGTGCCGCCGCGCCGACCGACAGAGTTTTTCAGCAGCCTGCTAGATCACCATCCGCCTCATTGCGCAACGCGAAGCCGCATCCCACCCTGCGGACTGGTGATCCGGATCCAATCTCGGCACTGTTGCAGACAAAGCCCAGACTCGGAGTCTGGTGGTGATGTAACGCAGGTTGGACGTGGGGAGGGCTGCGCTTTGGGCGTGCGCTATGACGACATTGGCGATCGGCTGAAGGCGTTCCGGCTCGGCTCCGGCCTCGGCGCCGAGGAGATCGCCCAGCGCGCCGGCATCTCCCGCACGGCGCTCTACCGGTTCGAAAAGGGCGAGCTGGTCAAGATCGAAACATTGGAAAAACTGGCAGACCTGCTGGACGTCTCGGTCACCACCCTGCTCGGCGTCGGCATCGAATACATCCCCTCCGCCGTCGCCTATTTCGAACGCCTGCGCCAGGTCGAGGAAACCGCCGAGCACCTCACCGTCCTCGCCGGCCCGATCTCCTTCCTGCTCGCCACCGACACCTTCATGCAGACGCTGGAGATCACCCTGCGCGAAAGCGTGCCCGAGGATATCGACGACCGCCCCCGCATCCTCGAAGACGTCTCGCGCATCATGGAGATCCTGCGCAGCCGCAAGGAAACCTACCGCCGGCGTCTGCCCTCCATCGTCAATCTGATGTCCGGCCTCGAAATCTCCCGCTTCGTGCGGGACGGCATGGTCGGCAGCTACACCCTGCCGGAGGAGGTGCGCCGGGAACGCCGCGCCTTGGCCCGCGCCGAGATGGAGCATTTCGCCAAAACCATCGAAGCCGAGGACATGGGCATCCAGATCGGCATCGTCCCCGAAACCCTGCCGCATTTCGGCTTTCAGATCCTGCGCCAGCCCGACCGTGAGGTGCTGGTGCAAAGCCCGTTCCGGCTGGGCGAGCATCCCAATGTCATGATGGGTGTCGCCATGATCACCTCCGCGCCCGAGGCGCTCACCCTGCATCGCCGCGTGGTCAACGCCATGTGGCGCCGCGCGCTCAAGGGCCAGGCCGCCGCCCAGTTCCTGCGCCAGCTGCTCGACACCGCCGAAAAGGAAGCCCCGCTGCGCACACTTCGACGCGCAAAATAGGGCAGTGGCTGCTATCGTGCCCGCAGCCGCGCCACGTAATCCGCCACCCCCGCGGTCAGGTCGTATTTCGGCGCATAGCCGAAATCCCGCCCCGCCCGCGTGATGTCGAACACCGCCGAGCGGTTCTCGGCAAACCCCAGCGCGTTGCCGCCCGGCCCCACCTCGATCTCAGCCCCCGGGATCGCGGCCCGCACCGCCGCCGCGTAGTCGCGCATCGTCTGGCCCAGCCCGCTGCCGATATTATAGGCGCCGAACTGCAGCCGCTCCGCCAATGCGGCATCGATCAGCGCGGACGCCGCATCCTCCACATAGATCATGTCATCCGGCTGATCACCGCCGCGCGGCACGATCACCGGAACACCCGCCAGCGGGTCCTCCACCATCCGGCTGCGGATCGACATCCGCCCATGCCGCGCCTGCTTGCCCGGCCCATAGATGCCGGCAAAGCGCAAGCCTGCGAACTCCATGCCGAACACCAGCCGATACACTTGGCCCAGCTGCTCGGCCGCCAGCTTGGTCACGTCATAGGATTTGGTCGGCCGCTTCGGGTGCTCCTCATCGATCGGCACATAATCAGGCGCGCCCACATTGTCCGGCAGCGCGCCATACACCGCCCGCGAACTGGCATAGATGAACCGCCTTATCCCCGCCTGCTGCGCCGCCTCCAGCAGATAGGCGGTGCCCTGCGTGTTCACCGTGAACGAGGGAAACGGCTCGTTGTCCATGTCCGGCGAGATATGCGCCGCCAGGTGAATGATCGCATCGATCGTCTCGCCCTTGAACAGGCTTGCGACAAAACCCCGGTCGGTGATGTCGCCGGGCACGAAATCGAACCGCGCGCGCAGCCCCGGCACCAGCGAGAAATCGGCACGATAATCGGTCACCAGCGGGCGAAAGCCACGCTCGATCAGCTGGCGGGTGACCACCGCGCCGTTCACGCCCAGACCGCCGGTGACGAGGATGTGCATCGTGAGGTTCCAACGAAAGGAAGCGCTTCTTTTTGAAAAAAGAAGCAAAAACTTTCACTCACTCCACCGCAACATCAGCCGCGGCCTTTCAGAAAAAAGCCCAGACTTACCCTCAGCAAAAGAAAGAAGTTTTTTTGCTTCTTTTTGTTCACAAAAAGAAGTCCCTTCCTTCCCCCTACGCCTCAGGCGCCACCCGCATCACCAACGCCATCGCCAGGGCCGCCAGCAGCACCGGCGCCGTCAGCATCAAAAACAGCGAGGAGGTCGGAATGTTCAGCGAAATCAGAATGCCGCCCAGCACCGGCCCCGCGATCGAGCCAAGCCGCCCCACCCCGCTCATCCAGCCCACCCCGGTCGATCGCATCGCGGTCGGGTAGAGCATCCCGCCCGCCGCGTTGATCCCGTTGAGCGAGCCGATCATCACAACACCGATGGTCAGCGTCGCGGCCGCCAACAGCGCCGGCGCGGACAGGCCGAAGCCCATCAACGCCATCACCGGGGCCGCGATCAGAAAGCCGATGGCGACCATCTTCAGCCCAAAGCGATCCGCCAGCCACCCGATGATCAGATTCCCGACCGCGCCGCCGATGTAATAAAGCGACCCCATGCGCGCCGCGAAGGCCAGGCTGGTCCCGGTGCCCACGATCAGCGTCGGCAGCCAGCTGGTGATGAACTGGTTGGCGATCAGCGCCGCCACATAGGACAGCCAGAGCAGCAGCGTCATCGCGAGGCGGCGATCCTGGAACAGGGCGATGAACGGAACCTTCGCGGCCATGCTCGCAGCCCGGGACGCACCGGCGCCACCACCCTCGCGCAGCGCCAGGAAGGACGGCGATTCCGGGATGTAGAAATACAGCAGCACGCCGCACACAAGCCCGCCCCAGCCGCCAACAGTGAAGATGGCGGGCCAGCCGAATTGCGGGATCAGCCACGATGCCAGCAACCCGGCCCCCGCACCGCCCAGCACGTAGGTCACATACAGGAAGGTGATCCGGCTCGCCCGCCGCCCCTCCGGCGCGTATTCCGCGGTCAGCGCGATCGCGTTGGGAATGGCCCCGCCCAGCCCGATCCCGGCCAGGAAGCGCAGCACCGACAGCATCAGCACCGTGCTGCCAAAGGCGCCGGCAATGGTGCAAAGGCTGAAGAAGAACACGCCGGTCAGGATCATCCGCCGCCGCCCCAGCCGATCGCCGAGCACGCTGAGCAGCACCGCCCCCAGCAGAAAGCCGAAATTGCCGGCGCCGAACACCGCGCCGAACTGCGCCTTGCTGACATGCATGGTGTCGATCATCGCAGGGGCGGCATAGCCGACCATCTGCAACTCGAACCCCTCGACAAACATCGTCAGCGACACCCAGGCGGTGACAACCAGCGACCGGCGGACAAACGCCGGATCAAGGCCGCCCGCGGATGACGATGGGGAGAGCGCACTCATGACAGCACCACGCATATCGTCATCATCATCCCCTTCGCGTGTCAGAACCCGGTCACCCCGGCCAAGGCTTCCCGTCCGATATCGATGAACAGCTCGGCCAGATCGGCCTGGCCGGCCGTCAGCCCCTGCTCATGCGTGTAGCGGATCAGCGTCCGCAGGTTCGCCCGGTTGGCCTCGGTCAGCCCATAGGCCCACGGGTCCGGCCCCAGTATCGCCGACTGCTCCTCCCACTCGCTGGTGAACCAGGCCAGCGGCACCACGCGCGGGTTGCGCACCCGCTCATAGCCAAGCCGCTTCGCCTCGTTGAACGCATGCGCGATGTTGGACGCCACCCACGGATGCTCCCGCACGATCGCCTCGCGCACCATCACCAGATGCATGATCGGGAATATCCGGGTCTGCCGGTAATATTCGACCTCCAGCTCCCGGAAATTCGGGAACAGCCGGACGATGTCCTTCTCCCCGCGCAGAAATGATGGCGGCATCCCCGGCGAGATCAGCGCATCGAGCTCGCCCTTCACCAGCAGCCCGTCCAGCGACACATCATCCGCCACCCGCTCCAGTCGCAGCGTGTCAGGTGCCGTGAAGGGGATATCCTCCGCCCGGTTGGTCACCCAGGTGATGCTCTGATGATCCACCCCGAAATGATCGCTGAGAATGCCGCGCAGCCACACCGCCGCCGCCGGCTGAAACCCGCTGTCAACGCCGATCCGCCGCCCACACAGGTCAGACGGTCTGCCGATCCCCTTGGCCGCGTTGATGAAGACAAACCCGTGTCGGAACCGCCGGTGCGGAAACACCGGCAGCGCCACATAGGGATGGCCGCGCTCGCGCGCCATGAAATAGGCACACGCATTCATCTCCGCGATATCGCATTCCGACCCACGCAACAGCCGCCACTGCCGATCCCGCGCCGCCCCATCGGCCAGCACGACCAGCTCCACCCCGTCGATCCCAACCCGGCCGTCGATCAGCGGCCGGGTGATCTCGTAATCGCCGCAGGCCATCGACAGCTGAAGTTTCCGCGGCATCGGGGCATCCTTGCTGAACAGGCCTAAAGCGGCGTCTTGATGATGTTGCCGGAGGATTCGACATACCAGCGCTCACTGGTCATCGGCACGCCGTTGAGGCGATCGACCATCCAATCGGCCACCAAAGTGGGCGGGTTCGGCCCGAAATTGGCCGATTGCACATAGCCCACCGCATGGCGCGATTCCTGGTAGATCACAAAGCGCCGCGGGGCGGACATCAGGCTGAACATCCGCTCGGCATGTTCCAGCGGGCTCAGCTCCTCCGCCTCGCCGGCCACCGACAGGTAAGGCACCTTGATGTTCTCCACATGGCCTTCCCAGGTCAGGCTCTTGGCGAACACATCGAACTCCGCCTCATCATTGTAGCCGGTCATGTGCATCATCCGCTTCTTGTAGGTCGGCGATGATGTCTCCAGCAGCGAGAAGAACCCCGGCTCCAGACAGGTGGCAGAGGTGGCGCACGCACGCAGCCGCGGCTCGTTTGCCACGATCAGCGTGGTGGTGAAGGAGCCGAAGCTGTTGCCGAACAGCCCGATCCGCGCCGGATCGGCCTCCGGCCGCTGCAACAGCCAATCCACGATCGCCGATCCGGCCGCGATGATGTTGGGAACACTCACCAGCGTGCCCAACAGCCGCGACTCCGCCTGCCCCGGCCCATCCACCGCCAGCACACCCACGCCACGGCTCAGCCACCGATCCCCGTTCAGCGAGACGAACACCTCCTTGAACGTGTCCATCCCCGGCATCGAGATCACAATCGGGATCTGCCCGCCGGCATAGCCGGGCGGCAGATGCAGCCAGCCCGGCAGGTGCTGGCCCTGAAACGGGATCCACACCGCCTCCACATGATGATCGGCAAGGGCTGCATACTGCGTGTAGCATTCCCGCTTGCGCCGGCTCAGCTCCAGGCTCACCGGATTGACCGCGTGATGCGGCCAGATCGCGGCGCCCCAATGGATCGCCGCCATGAAGAAATTGTCGCGCGCCGTCACCTTGTGCCCGGCCGCCAGCGCGTCCCGCGCCTTGGCCTCGCGCCGCTTCGCCGTCGCCTCGAAGGCCGGCCCGAAATCGGCGAATTTGCGCACCTTGCTACGGATCAGCGCGAAATCCGCATTCGCCTCGATCCCGCACGGCGCGTTCAGATATTGCGAGCGCGGCTGATCCCAGTCGATGCCGTTGGCCTGGATCACATTGTCCAGCAGCCAGCGCTGGTCATCCCAGCGCCGCACCCGCGGCCCGTCGGAGGAGGTTTCGTCGAAGGGCTTCGAACTCGTCATGCCGCACTCCGCGCAATCAGCCTCGGACCCAGCCCTCGGTCGGCGCCTCGCAGCCATTCCACCCGGGAGACAAATCCTGCCCGATCAGCGTACGGTCAAGATCGGCGCGCGACAACCGCTATTGTTCCAGGAACACGCGTTATGCCGTTTTTGGCACATCATCCGGCGCGCCCAGGACCTGCAGCGCCGCATCGACCATGCCCTGATAGCCGGTACAGCGGCACAGATGGCCGGACAGTCTGTCACGGATCTCCGCCTCGGTGGCCGGCCGTCCGCCAAGCTCGCGCTGCAACTCGACCAGCGTCATCAGAACGCCCGGCGTGCAATAGCCGCATTGCAGGCCATGATGCGCGCCCAGCGCCGCCTGCAGCGCATGCAGCGTGCCATCCGCCGCCGCCAGGCCCTCCACCGTCTCCACCCGGCGCCCCTGGCACTGCACCGCCAACATCAGGCAGGACCGCACCGAAACCCCATCCACCAGCACCGTGCAGGCCCCGCACACGCCATGCTCGCAGCCCAGATGCGTGCCGGTCAGCCCCAAGCCATGGCGCAGAAAATCCGCCAGATGCACCCGCGTCTCCACCTCCGCCGCGCGCAGAACGCCATTCACCGTGACGGCGATCGCCCCCATCTCAACCATGCCGAGCCTCCCCGCCATCACCCGGAAGCCTCAAGGCCCGCAAGGTCCTCCCACCCGCCTGGATCGCAGCCGACAGGCGGGACGGCGTGATCGGCAAGTCGCGGATCGTCACCCCAAGCCCCTCCAGCGCGTGCTCCACGGCGGAGGCGATGGCCGCCGGCGCGCCGATCGTGCCACCTTCCCCCGCCCCCTTCACCCCCAGCGGGTTGAGCGGGCTTGGCGACTGCAGATGATGCACCGCAATCCGCGGCACCACATCGGCCGAGGGCAGCAGATAATCCGCATAGGTCACCGTCAAAGGCTGGCCCGCCGCGTCAAAGCGCATCCACTCGTAAAGCGCGGCGCCGATGCCGTGCACCACCCCGCCGATCACCTGGCCGTCCACCACGGTCGGGTTCAGCACCGTGCCGCAATCATGCACCACCGTGTAGCGCTTGATCTCGACCTGGCAGGTGGCCGGATCAACCTCCACCTCCGCCACATGGCATCCATTGGCGAACGGCGTGCCCTGCACCTGAAAATCGCTGCTGGCGAACAGCCCGGCCGCAATGCCGCCCGGCAGCGGAAAGCCGATACTGCCATTGACCGCACGCGCCAGCTCGCCCAGCTCGCGCTTCATCTGCGGCACACCTTTCAGCCGCACCGCACCGCCATCCAGCTCCAGATCCTCCACGCTGGCCTCCATCAGAACGGAGGCGATCTCCAGCGCCTTTTTCGCCACGTGCCGCGCCGCCTCGGTCGCCGAATTCCCGGCCGTCACCGTCTGGCGGCTGGCAAACGCCCCCACCCCCAGCGGGCTCGTGGCGGTATCCCCGCACGAGACATGCACGCGGCCGATATCCACCCGCAGAATATCCGCCACAATCCGCGCCAGCGTGGTCTGCGTGCTCTGCCCCTGCGAGGTCGCACCCGTCGCCACCATCACCTTGCCCGACGGTCCGATCCGCACCGTCACACTCTCGAACGGGCCGCGCCCGGTCAGCTCCACGTAATTGCCGATCCCGATGCCGCGCAGCCGCCCCGCCGCCGCACTCGCCGCCCGCCTTGCCGCAAACCCGTCCCAATCCGCCTCGGCCATCGCACGGGCTTGGCATTGCGGATAATCCCCGCTGTCATAGGTCATCGAACTGCCGTCACGCATCCGGATCGGCACCGAATACGGCATGCGCGCCGCCGGGATCAGATTGCGCCTGCGGATCTCCGCCCGATCCAGCCCCAGCCTGCGCGCCGCCAGATCCAGCATCCGCTCGATCACGAACGTGCCCTGCGGCCGCCCCGCCCCACGGGTGGAGGAGGTCGGCACCATGTTGGTCAGGCACCACACCACATCCACATCGATCGCCGGCAACATGTAGGTGTTGATCAGATTGGTGGCGGAGTTGTACGGGATCGCCAGCCCATACGGCGTGCAGGCGCCATGGTCATGGCGCACCACGCCGCGCACGCCGCGCAGCCGGCCATCCGCCTCCAGCGCCACCTCGATCTCCCAGGACTGATCGCGCTCGCCCACCGCCGCCAGGAAGCTCTCGAACCGGTCCTCGATCCATTTCACCGGCGCCCCCAGCAGCAGCGCCGCGGCCGCGATCACCAGCTCCTCCGGGTGAAACACCGCCTTCGGCCCGAACCCGCCGCCCACATCCGGCGCCACCACCCGGATCTGATGCTCCGCAAGCCCCAGCATGTCAGACAGGATGGTCCGGCAGCGATGCGGCATCTGCGTGCTGTTCCACGCCGTCAGCAGGTCGGACGCCGCATCGAAGCTCGCAATCAGCCCGCGCCCCTCGATCGAATGCCCGCCGCCCTTGTGCAGCCGGAACCGCTCGCGGATCACGCAGGGCGCATCGGCAAACGCGGCCTCGGCATCGCCGTACCGCAGCTGCGTGCGCGCCACCACATTGCCCGGGCAGTCCAGCCGCGCCTTCGCGGCCTCGTCCTGCACCCCGGCATCGATATCCACCACCGCTGGCAGCGGCTCCAGCTCCACCTCCACCAGATTGGCGCCATCCTCCGCCACATGCCGGCTGCAGGCGATCACCACGGCGATCGGCTCCCCCACATAACAGGCCTCGTCCTTGACCAGCGGGTATGGGTCGACATGAAACCGCAGATAGCCGGAGGGCAGGGCAAGCCCGATCCGGTCTCCCGTCATCAGGGGGCGCAGATCGGCATAGGTGTAGACCGCGTGCACGCCAGGCAGAAGCCGCGCCGCCTCGGCATCGATGCCGAGCAGCCTCGCATGGGCATGCGGGCTGCGCACAAAGGCCGCGTGCAGCATGCCGGGCAGGGCGATGTCATCGACAAACCGGCCCCGGCCGCGCAGCAGCGCGTCATCCTCCAGCCGGGAGAATCCACCAGATTGCGGGCCTTTCGGGCTCATCACATTGCAGGCTCCTCGGCCTTGAGCAGAAAGCTGCGCGCCGGATCCCAGCTCGCCCGCACCGCCGCGCCGCGCGTGGGCACCGCATCGCCCGCCCCCACCAGCGCGCTCAGCGCCTCGCCATGGCGACCCTCGATCTCCACCTGCCACAGGCTGCCCTGATAGATCAGGTTGCGCACCACCCCCTCGAAGGCCTGCTCCGGGCTGCCGCCCAGCCGCACATGCTCAGGGCGGGTGGCCAGAAAACAGCGCTCGCCGATCGCAAAGACCTGATCCGGCGCCCCCGCCACCGCCCAACCCCCCTCGCCCCGCACCGCGCGCACCGCGGTCGCGCCATCGGCCAACCTTCCCGCCACCTCCACCTCGATCAGATTGGTCCGGCCCAGAAAATTCGCCACAAACCGGCAATTCGGCCGTTCATACAGCGCATGCGGTGCCGCCATCTGCACAATGCCCCCCGCCTGCATCACCGCGATCCGGTCAGACATGCTCAGCGCCTCGCCCTGATCATGCGTCACGAACAGCGTCGTCATGTTCAGCTCGGACTGCACGCGCTTGATCTCGACCTGCAGCTCCTCGCGCAACTTCAGATCCAGCGCCGCCAGCGGCTCGTCCAGCAGCAGCACATCTGGGCGGATCACCACCGCGCGCGCCAGCGCCACGCGCTGCCGCTGTCCGCCCGAAAGCTGGGCCGGATAGCGCGCGGCAAACGCCTCCAGCCGCACCAGCCGCAACGCCTCCGCCACCCGTGCCTCTCGCTCCGCCCGCCCGACCCGGCGCACCTTCAGCCCGAAGGCGATGTTCTCGGCCACCGTGTAATGCGGAAACAGCGCATAGGACTGAAACACCATGCCGATATTGCGCCGGTTCGCCGGCATCCGCGTCACGTCGCGCCCGCCCAGCAGAATCCGCCCGGCGGTGGGCGCCACAAACCCCGCCACCATCCGCAGGCAGGTCGTCTTGCCCGACCCGCTCGGCCCCAGCAGCGTCACGAACTCCCCCGGCGCCACGTCAAAACTGGTCTGCCGCACCGCCGGGAAATCCCCGAACATCTTCTCAACCCTGTCAAAGACCACGTCCGACATTGTGCTGCTGCAACCCTATTGCTTGCTGCCAAAGAACAGATCGGTGCCGGCGATGCGGCTCAGCGCCACGATCACCAGCAACGACAGCACGATCACCACCGACGCCACCGCCATCACATCGCCGGACAGATCAAACTGCACGGTGGTGAAGATCTGCACCGGCAGCGTCGTCGCACTGCCGCCGCCCATGAACAGCGCGATCGGCACATCATCGAAGGACATCGCAAACGCCAGCACCGCCCCCGAGACAATCGATGGCCGCAGGATCGGCAGCGTGACCAGTGCGAAGGTCCGCAACGCCGAGGCGCCAAGGCTGCCCGCCGCCTCCTCCAGCGACAGATCGAACTGCGCATGCCCGGCGATCACCGCGCGGATGACAAACGGCACCCCAAACGTCAGATGCCCCAGCATCACCCCCGCCAGCGTCCCGCCCAACCCGATCCCGGTCAGGTCCCACAGCACCAGCGAACACTGAAACAGCGCCACGCCGGTCACCAAGGCCGGCACCATCAACGGCGACAGGCACACCGCACTCAGCAGACCCCGCCCGGGAAACCGCCCGCGGCGCAGCGCCAGCGCCGCCGGCACCCCCACCAGCACCGACATCGCGGCACATCCCGCCGCCACCACGAAACTTACCCAGATCGCATCGTAGAAGCTCTGCGGAATCTCGCTGTACCAATGCGTCGTGAAGTCCTTCGGCGGAAAGCTCATCACCGCCCCGCCGCTGAACGAGGCCGCCACCACCACGATGATCGGCGCCAGCAGAAAGCCGATCGCCGCCAGCAGCACCAGCACAAGCAGGGATCGGTTGATCATCCGGCCTCCCCCCCGCGCGCGCGGATGCGCGTCGCAGCCCAGGTCAGCCCCGCCGCCGTCACCAGCAGCATGATTGCGGCACTGGCGCCGGCCGGATAATCCAGCACGATCTGGAATTGCTGCGCGATATAGATCGCCATGATCAGCACCCGGTTGCCGCCCAAAATGGCCGGCGTGGTGAAGGCGCTGATCGACAGCGTGAAGATCAGCAGCGAGCCGGAAATCACCCCAGGCAGGCTCAACGGCAGCAGCACCCGCCAGAACACCGCAACCGGCCCCCCCCCCAGGCTCTGCGCCGCCTCCTCCAGATCGGGCTCGATCCGCCGTATCACCGTGGTCAAGGTCAGGATCATGATCGGCAGCTCGGCATGCACCAGCCCGATCATCACCCCCACAATATTGCCCACCAGCCGCAACGGCGTCTGGATCACCCCGGTCGAGGTCAAAATCCAGTTCACCACCCCCGATTCACCCAGGATCGGAAACCAGCCCAGATTGCGCACCACCGAGCTGACCAGCAGCGACACCGTCACCAGAAAGAACGCGGTGCCGCGCCACGACCCGGTCGCCCGCGCCAGCAGGTAGGACACCGGATACCCCACCACCAGGCAGCACAGCACCACCGCCAGCCCCAGCCCCACCGTGCGCGCCATCACATCGGCGAACAGCCGGTCCTCGAACACCACCGTGTAGTTCTCAAGCGTCAGCCCCGGTCCGATCTGCGCGGGCCCGCCCGTCGGATGAAAGCTGACATAAACCAGCTCCAGCAGCGGCAGGCCGAACACCAGCAGCAGCACCACAAGGCTCGGCAGCAGCGCCAGAAACCACGGCGCGCGCCGCTCCGCCGGGGCCGCGATCCGCGTCATGCCGGATCGAGATCCTGGCTTCCCGCAATCACCCCGCGCGGCAGGCCGGACGCATGGCGCATGATGTCACCAGGGCGGGTGAACCAGATCCGGTCACGCTGCTTATGCTCGGTGATGTGGCGCAGCGCCTTGCGCAGCTGCGCCAGCCGGAACGGCTGGCCCACCACGAAGGTGTGCAGCGAGATCGCAAAGATCAGCGGCGCCTGCGCCGAGCATTCCAGCATCATCTCGAACTGGTCGATGATCATCTGGGTGAAATCGGTCGCCGGCTGCATCCGGCTCAGCATCGCCGGGCTGTCATTCAGCTCGATCGGATAGGGCATGCCCAGTATCGGGCCGGAGCGCGTGCGCATCCAGAACGGCTGATCATCGGCCGGCCAATCCAGAATATAGGTATAGCCCTCCTCCTTCAGCAGATCAGGGGTGACCGCACTTTCCGAGATCCACGGCCCCATCCAGCCATAGGGCCTGCGCCCGAACACGCTTTGCAGCACCTCGGTCGCCTCATGGATCAGCGCGCGCTCCTCCTCCGGCGGCACATCCGCCTGGCGCTCGGAGTTGGTGCGCCCATGGCCCACAATCTCATCGCCGCGCGCCTGGATGCGCGCCACGATCTGCGGATAGCGCTCCGCCACGGTGGAGTTGATCAGATGGCACAGCGGCAGCCCCAGCGCGTCGGCCAGATCAAAGATCCGCCAGATGCCAACCCGCAGCCCGTAATCGCGCCAGGCGAAGTTGCGCGGATCGGGCGGCGGCCCCAGCGAGGTCGGCGTGTGCCCCATCGTCCCGCCGAACGCGAAATCCTCCACATTCAGCGCCAGATAGAACGCCAGCCGCTTGCCCTCCGGCCAGTCGAAATCCGGCCGCTCCGGCAGGGGCGAATAATCATAGCGGTTGTGATGCGCGAGCTTCATGGACGAGTTCCGTGATTGTGAATGGGGATCATTCCACCGTCCGCCCCCCGGCATCCACGCCCAGGATCGTCAGTGACACAGCAAGCCCCGGGCCAAGGCACGGCCAGGGGTGAAACGCCAGGCCGCCATCGCCAGGACCTCGCCAATTTTGGTTCATTTCCCGCTGTTCATGCCAGAATTGGGGCACGAGCCGGAAAGCCCTGTCAATCGCCGCGTGCCGTCCGGCGCAGCTCATCGGCAAACCGCGCCCGGAACGATCCTCCCATCCCGCCCACCGCGGCACCGCCGTCCAGCCCCAGATAGCGCGCGGCGATGTCCGGCGCGTCCAGCACCGCTTGCGCCGCACCAGACAGCACAACCCGGCCATTCTCGATCACCACGCCATGATCGGCGATGCGCAGGCTCATCCGCGCATTCTGTTCGGACAGCAAAATGGCAATGCCCTGATCGCGCAGCTGCCCCACCAGCCGGAAGATCTCCGCAACCAGGCTCGGCGCCAGACCCAGCGACGGCTCATCCAAAATCAACAGCCTCGGCCGCGCCATCAGCCCGCGCGCGATCGCCAGCATCTGCTGCTGCCCGCCGGACAGATTGCCCGCATAGGCCCCCATCCGGTTCGCCAGCGCCTCAAACCGCGCCGCCACCGCGCGCACCTGCTCGAAGGACGTCTCACCCGCTCCCAGCGTGTAGCCGCCCAGCTCGATATTCTCGGCAACCGTGAGCCCCGCAAACACCTGCCGCCCCTCCGGCACATGAATGAGCCCGGCCCGCACCCGCGCCGCCGGATTGGCCTGCGTGATGTCCTGGCCCTGAAACGTGATGCGCCCGGCAAGGGCCGGCAACAGCCCCGAGACGGTGCGCGCCAGCGTCGATTTGCCGGCCCCGTTGGCGCCGATCAACGCCACGATCTCGCCCGCCCCCACCGTCAGGCTGACATCGGAGATCACCGCGCGCCCATCATACCCGGCAGCCAGCCCCGAAATCTCAAGCATCCTCGCGCCCCATATAGGCCTCGATCACCACCGGATTGCGGCCGATCTCGGCGGGCGTGCCGGTGGCGATCACGCTGCCCGCATCCAGCACGATCACCTGATCCGCCACCCCCATCACCAGAGACATGTTGTGCTCCACCACCACAATGGTGATGCCGCCATCCTGGATCGCGCGCAGCATGTCCGCCAGTTCGGCGGTCTCGGTGTCGTTCAGCCCCGCCGCCGGCTCATCGAGCAGCAGCAGCCTTGGCGCCGCCATCAGCGCGCGGATGATCTCCAGCAGCTTCTGCGCCCCCATCGGCAGCGCGCTCGCCGGGCGATCGGCCAGCTTCAGCAGCCCCGCCAGATCAAGCAGCGTCTCGGCGCGCCGCCGCAGCCCCTGCTCCTCCCGGCGCGCGGCCCCGCTCCACAGCATCTGCCGCCAGGCCGGGCTGCGGATGCGCGTATGCGCACCTGTCAGCACATTCTCCAGCACCGTCATGCCGGGAAACACCCGCGCGGTCTGAAACGCCCGGATCAACCCGCGCGCCGCGATCGCCTCCGGCGCCAACCCCGCCAAGAGTTCCCCGAAACAGCGCACCGTCCCGGTGGTGGGCGGCGTGAGATTGGTGATCAGATTGAACAAGGTGGTCTTGCCCGCCCCGTTCGGCCCGATCAGCGCCGTGATGCTGTGCGCTGGCACCACAAACGAGATGTCGGACACCGCGAGCACCCCGCCGAACCGCTTGGACAGGCCGATCGCCTCCAGGGCAGGGGGCGTCATGGCAGCACCCGAAGCGGTGCGATCAGCCGTCCGCCCAGCAGCCGCAGATCCCCGCTGAGCACGCCGAAGATGCCGCTTGGCAGATACAGCGAGAACACGATCAGCAACAGACCGCTGCCCAGGGTCTTGAACTGTGCCAGCGGCTGGAACAGCGTGGGCAGCAGCGTCAACAGCGCCACGCCGAACAGCGGGCCGAACAACGTGCCCTCACCGCCCACCACCAGCATCGCCAGCATCTGCAGCGACAGCGGCGTGCCCACCATCTCCGGCGACAGGAACTGGAAATAGAACGCATACAGACTGCCGGAGATCGACCCAAGCCCGGCACTGATGCAGAACACCGCAAGCTTGTGGCGCGGCACGTTGATCCCAAGCGCCGCCGCCGCCAGCGGATCGGCCCTAATCGCCATCAACGCCCGGCCGAAACTGCCGCGCATGCCACCCGCCAGCAGGCCAAGCGCCACCGCCAGCACGAACGCCATCAGATAATAGGCGCGAAGCGGCGTGTCGAAGCGAAACCCGGCAACCGAGAACGGCGGAATCCCCACCAGCCCGGAAGGCCCGCCGGTCAGGCTCTCCAGCCCCACCGTCAGGCTGTCCACCAACAGGCCGAAGGCAAGTGTCGCAATCGCCAGATACAGCCCGCGCAACCGCATCGTCCCCAGCGCCATCACCGTGGCCGCCAGCAGCGAGATCGCAAGCCCCACAAGCGTGCCCAGCAGCGGCGGCAGATGAAACTGCACCGCCAGCACGCTCGCCGTGTAGCCGCCGATCGCCATGAACCCGGCCTGGCCCAGGCTCACCTGGCCGGCATAGCCCATCAGCACATCCAGCCCCAGCACCGAGACGAACACGATCAGCGTGATGATCGCCGAGCTCATCAGCCCCGAGCCCTGCAGCGCCCACGGCACGCCCGCGAACAGCAGAACCGCCCCGATCACCGCCAGAACCGGCCCCTGCCGCCGGCCGATCCGGATCACCGCGCGCTGCACCCGCGGCTCGTCACGCACATCCTGCCGCCGCGTCGGCCCCGCCGAAAACAGCCCCGAAGGCCGCCACACCAGCACCGCCAGCAGCAGCACCAGCGCCAGCGCATTGCTGAACAGGGACGACACATAGGCCGCCGCCAGCTGTGTCGCGATGCCCAGGAACAACCCGCCCGCCACCGCGCCCAGTGGCGAGCCGATGCCGCCGATCACCGCCGCGATGAAGCCGAAGATGGTGTACATCCGCCCGGTGTCGAACTGAAACGAGGTGATAGGCCCCATCACCACACCGCCCAGCGCCCCCACCGCGGCCGCCAGCACAAAGCTGAGCAGCTGCATGCGCCCGACCCCGATACCCATCAGCGACGCCGCCAGCGGATTCTCCGCGCACGCCCGAAACGCCCGCCCGGCGCGGGTGCGCGCCAGCAGCACGCCCTGCACCAGCGTCACCACCAGCGTCAGCCCCACCAGCCACAGCCCCTGCGTCGGCACCAGCAGCCCCGCCAGATGGATCGGCCGCTCACCGGAAAACGACGACAAGGTGGTGGACTGGCTGCCCCAGATCACCAGGCTGCCACCCTCCAGCAGCGTCAGCAGCCCCGCCGTCAGAATGAACATGCTGCTGGTCGGAAGCCTGCGCAGCCCCGGCACGAACACCGCCGCCCCCAGCCCCGCCGCCAGGCACCCGGTCACCGCCACCGCCACCAGCCCGCCCGCCATTACCGGCACGTCGTAGGACTGCTCCAGCGTCGCCGTCAGCAGGGCCGCCACAATGCAGAACGCGCCCTGCGCCAGGTTGATCGCGGACGCCACCCGATGCACCAGCGAAAACCCGATCGCCAGCAGCGCAAAGATGCAGCCCTGCAACACACCGCCAATGACGATCTGCACGGCCTCAAGCATGGCTCAAGCCCTCACAGCTTTTCGCCGCCCGGCTTGCTCACAATCGTCCAGACCTTGCGATCCGGCTGCCAGCGCGTCACCACGGCACCGCTCTCATCCAGCCCGCGCTGCGGCGTCCTCTCGAAATCATACACGCCGTTCACCCCGCCCCAGCCCTTCACGCCGGCAAGCCAGGCGCGCATCTGCTCGGCGCCGGCACCGGTGCCCAGCTGGCGCAATGCCGCCACCGCCAGCATCGCCGGGTCCCAGGCATGGGCAAGCGCGATATCCGGCGTCACCCCCGCCGCCGCATAGGCGGCAAACATCGGCGTCTGCGCCGCCGTCACCCGTGGATCAAGGCTCACCTCCGGCCCGTGCGGCGGCCATTGGGTGGACATGAACAGCATCTCCGCGGGCGTGAAGCCGGCATATTGCTGCATCTGCGCCACCGTCATGTTGGCATCCGTGGTGCCCACCGGTACCTCCACCCCACCCTGGATCAGCCCCTTCAACACGGTGCCCATCGGCGCCCCGCTGGTCCAGGCGATCACCGCCTCCGCCCCCGCGGACTTCATCTGCTGCACCTGGGCCGCCACGCTGACGTCAGACGGGTTGAACTGCACCGAGGCCACCATCTTCAGCCCGGCATTCTCCGGCCGCCGCATCGCCTCCTCGAAGGCCAGCCTGCCATCCTGGCCGCTGGCATCGGTGCTGGTGATCATCGCAAGCCGGGTGAACCCGCGGCTGCGATAATAGCGCACCAGCGCAGGCGCGGTGTCATGGGTCGAGACAAAGGCCGAGAACAGCCGGCTGCCCTCCGTCGGATGCACCCCCGGCGAGAAGCAGTACAGCACCGGCCCATCCGCCATCACCGGCGCCATCGCGTTGCACATCGCAACGATCGCCGAGCCCAGCACGATCGGCGGATGCGCCTCCTTGATCTGATTGGCCAGCTGCACCGCAACGGACGGGCTCGATTGATCATCGTGATAGGCAAACTGCAGCCGCGTGCCGCCAATGCCACCCTCGGCGTTGATCACCGTCTGGGCGATCTCCAGCGACCGCCGCTCGCTCTGTCCCAGAAACGCCGCCCCGCCGGACAGCGGCAGCACCACCGGAATCTCGAACACCGCCTGCGCCCGCGCCCGAGTTACCAGAAACGGCGGTGCCAGAAACGGCGGCACCAGCATCAACGCCGCCAGCAGCGCCCAGCCCGACCGCCCGCTCACAGCGGTGCCCCGCCGGGCTTGCTCACGATCACCCAGGCCTTCTTGTCCGCCACCCAGCGCGTCACCACCGAATCATTCTCGTCCAGCCCGCGCTGCGGCATCTTCACGAAATCATACACACCGTTGATCCCGCCCCAGCCGGTGATCCCGGCCATCACCGCGCGGATCTGCTCCGGCGTGGCGCCCGGCCCCGCCTTGCGCAGCGCCGCAATCGCCAACATGCCCGGATCCCACGCCAGCGCCGCCGCAATATCCGGGCTGACACCTGCGGCCTGATACGCCGCGAACATCGGCGCCTGCGCCGCCACCACCTTCGGATCCAGCGTCACCTCCGCCCCGTGCGGCGGCCATTCGGAGGACATGAACAGCATCTCCGCCGGCATGAAGGACGCGTATTGCGCCATCTGCGGAAACGTCATGTTGGCATCCGTCGTGCCCACCGGCACATCCAGCCCGCCCTGCACAATCCCCTTCAGCACCGTGCCCATCGGCGCCCCGCTGGTCCAGACGATCACCGCCTGCGGGTTGGACGATTTCATCTGCTGCACCTGCGCCGCCACACTCACGTCAGACGGGTTGAACTGCACCGAGGCGGACAGCGCCACGCCGTCATTCTCAGGCAGTTTCATCGCCTCCTCAAACCCCTGCCGCCCATCCTGGCCGCTGGCATCGGTGCTGGTGATCAGCGCGATCCGCTTGAAGCCGCGCAGCCGGTAATACCGCACCAGCACACGCGCCAGGTCATGCGTCGAGATGAAGGAGGTGAACACCCGGCTGCCATCGGCCGGATGAATGCCGGGCGACAGGCAATACTGCACCGAACTCTCCTGCAGCACCGGCACCATCGCGTTGCACATGGCAACGATGGCCGAGCCCAGCACCACCGGCGGGCTCTTCGCCTTGATCTGGTTGGCCAGCTGCACCGCCACCTGCGGGCTCGACTGATCATCGTTGAAGGTGAAATGCACCTTCACCGGATCGGCCTCGGCATTGGCCACGCTCTCCGCAATCTCCAAAGCCTTGCGTTCGCCCTGGCCCAGAAACGCCGCCCCCCCGGTCAGCGGCAGCACCACCGGGATCTCGATCGGCTCCGCGGCGCGCGCGCCGATCGGGGTGGAACAGACAGCGGCGAGCAAGGCGGTTCGAAGGAGGCTGCGCGGCTTCATGTCGGAATCCCCTTTGGAGTGCTTAGGCAAGAGCAAGCAAGGTCTTCTTTTTGTGAACAAAAAGAAGCAAAAAAACTTTATTCGTTAGCTGACGGCGGAGCGCGTGTTGATTCCGTGAGAAACGGGCCTGGATCGAGAGCCAAAGAAAGAAAGTTTTTGCTTCTTTTTTCAAAAAGAAGCGCTTTTCTTCCTTCATCCCTCCGCCCCCGGCACCAGCACCACACGCCGCCCCCCGCTCGCCCGGTCGCGCACCATGGCCAGCCCTCGCGCCGCCTCGGCCAAGGGCAGCGTCACCGCCTCGGGCGGATGCAGATGGCCCTGCTCATACAGCCTGAAGATTTCGGCAAAACATTCCGCCACCCGCTCAGGCCGGCGCTTGCGATAGTCGCTGATCTGCAGGCCGCTGACCTCGATGTTCTTCACCAGCAGGTAGTTCGCCTTGACCGAGGGAATCCGCCCGGCGGCAAACCCCACCACCACCAGCCGCCCGCACCAGGCAAGCGCCCGCAGCGCCGCGTCGAACGCATCGCCACCGATCGGGTCGATCACCAGATCGGCGAGATCGCCGCCATTGGCCGCCCGCACCTGCTCGCGCAGCGCATCGCGCAGATCCGGCACCGACAGATCGATCACCGCATCCGCCCCGGCCTCCAGCACAGCCGCGCCACGCTCCGGCCGCGACACGCCGGCCAGCACGCGCGCCCCCATCGCCTTGGCAAGCTGGATGGCGGCAATGCCCACGGCCCCCGACGCCCCCAGCACCAGCACCGTCTCACCCCCGGCCAGCCTGCCGCGCTCGCGCAGCGCAAACCAGGCCGTGTCATAGGCCAGGCTCATCGAGGCCGCCGCCACGGCGGACAGCCCATCCGGCAGCCGATACGCCTGGTCGGCCCTCACACAGACCTGCTCGGCATAGCCGCCGATCTCGGCCATCGCCAGCACCCGATCGCCCGGCCGCAGCCCCGTCACCCCGGCCCCGCAGGCAAGGATGGTCCCGGCCGGCCCCTTGCCCGGGGTGAAGGGCAGTTTCGGCAGAAACTGATAGGTGCCGCCCACCACCAGCAGATCGACGAAATTCACCGGCACCGCGTCCACCCGCAGCAGAATCTCATCAGGCCCCGGCATGGGCGCCGCCACCTCGCCCAGCGTCACATCCTCAACCGGGCCGAAGCCCCGCACCAGCGCCGCGCGCATCATGCCGCTCCCACGCCTGCAAACCGCACCGGCACCGGCTGCAACGCGCCCTCCGCCACCATGCGCTGCAGATCACGCTTGACGATCTTGCCGCTGGGCGTCAGCGGCAGGGAGGGCACGATCAGCAGATATTCCGGCATGTCGTAGCGCGACAGACCCTCTGCATCGAGATGTCCGAGCAGCCCCGCGCCATCGATGCTCTGCCCGGCCCGCGGCACCACCGCCAGGCACACCTTCTCGCCCAGCCGCGCATCCGGCACCGGAAACGCCGCCACCTTGTCGATCGCGTCATGGCGCATCGCCAGCGCCTCGATGCGTGCCGGGTAGATGTTGTGCCCGCCGCGGATGATCAGATCCTTCTTGCGCCCGACGATGCGCAGAAACCCCTGCGCGTCCATCCAGCCCACATCGCCGGTCAGAAACCAGCCCTGGCTGTTGAACGACGCCTCGGTGGTCTGCTGATCGTCGAAATAGCCCAGCATCAGGCTGGCCCCACGCCCGCCGATCTGCCCCACCTCGCCCGGCGCCACCTCCACATCCGGATCATCCTGCGACCAGATCTTCACCTCATAACCCGGGCAGGCCCGGCCGCAGCTGTTGGTGATCATCTCCGGATCATCGCTCGGCAGCGTGTATTGATGCGAGCAGGTCTCCGTCATGCCGTAGCCGCTCTGCGGCACCACGCCATACTGCATCAGCGCCGCGATCACCTCGGCGGTGGCGGCCGCCCCCGAGATGCGAAACCCGGTGACACGGCCAAGCCTGTCCGCCTTGCGCGCGCGCAGCTCGCTCAACAGGTCGATCGCATGGGTCGGCACGCCGAACAGGAAGGTGGCACCGGTCTCCACCAGCCGGTCATACAGGCTGGCACCACGCGGCAGGTCGTGCACCACCAGCTCGCCACCCGCCACGATGGAGGTGATCAGCGCGCCCAGCCCCAGATTATGGCTCAAAGGGCTCATCGTGTAGGTCACAGACTCCGGCCCAAACCGCCAGTCCCGCGCCATCGCGCGCGCATTGGCCAGCAGCGTGTTGTCGCTGTGCATCACCCCTTTCGGCTGGCCCGTGGTGCCAGAGGTGAACGGCAGATAGATGATGCGGTTCGGATCGCTGTTGGCCGGCGTCTCAGGTGCGTTCGCATCGATCGGCAGCCCCCGCGCCTCCCCCAGCCGATAGACATGACGCAGCGACGGCACGGCCTCACTCGCCGTGAAGATATCGGCCCGCGCCGCATCGGCGCCGTAGCCGGGCTGGGCGATCAACGCCACCGCGCGCATCCGCTCGCACAGCGCCACAATGTCCGCCACCGTGTGGTCGCGGTGCAGCGACAGGCAGCAGACATAGCCGTTGCGCGAACAGGCCAGCAGCGCGATCGCGGTCTCCACCCGGCTCGGCAGCCACACCGCCACACGCTGGCCGATGCGCACGCCGCGCGCCGCCATGTCATGCGCCAGCGCATCGGCGGCAGCCACGATGTCACGATACGACATCACCCCCAGCCGATCCCGCGCCGCCGGCGCCTGTGGTGTCGTCCGCGCATGGCGGGCGGCGATGGCATAGATCGTCTCATCCGCCCAATGCCCGGCGCGCGTATACTCTTCCAGCGCCGTCCGGCTCAGCAGGGTCAGCATCGTGTTGCTCATGACCGGCCCATCATCCTGCGAATGGCACTCCACAACGCGGCCCAAAGCAAGGCAAAGCCCGAGATCGGCCTGGCCGGCGGGGCAGGGGGTGGCGGCGATGCGGGGGACGCCATCACAGCCTCCACCACCGCCTCACTCTCCGGCTCAGGCTTCGGCTCGGCATCGATCAGCGCTTGCAGATTGCCGGCGAACTGCCGGATCAGCTGCGCCGCCACCTCCTGGATCATCCCGGCCCCACGGCCATACTGCGCAACCGAGCCGGACAGGGTCAGATTGGTGTGGATCAGCACGCGCGACCCCGCCTCGATCGGCTCCAGCCGGAACCCCACAACCGCACTCGCCCCGCCACGCCCCTTGGCATCCGTCCCGGCCGCCTTCACCTGCGCCGTCTGCGCCGCGTCATCGATGTCCTCGAATGTGGCGGTGCCAGCAAAGCTCAACGCCACCGGCCCAAGCCGCACGCCCACCTTGCCCTTGTAGGTCCGCTCATCGACCTTCGCCGTCAGCTCCGCCCCCGGCATGCACGGCGCGATGCGCTCGATATCCATCAGCACACGCCAGGCCTGGGCGGGCGGCAGCGGGACATCAAAGGCGTTGTCGAACTCCATGCGGCCGTCCTGCGCTGCGGTTTGAACACCCTGACGTTAGGGTCGGCACCGCGGGGCAGCAAGAAGCGAATTGGTCAAAATCGGCACGGCATGCCGGTTTTGGTTTGAATCGTCATTCCCAGTTACAGCCTTGACGCTGCCGAGCCAGCCCACACACTCTAAGCCCATGAGCACTGGCCCGACGTCCCGGAGCATTTCGCCATGAAGTCGTCGAGCTTCGAATATCACGCCCCCAAAACGCTGGACGACGCCGTGGCCCTGCTCGCCCGCCACGCAGAGGAGGAGGCGCGGGTGCTGGCCGGCGGCCAGACCATGGTGCCGGCCATGGCCATGCGCCTCGCCCGGCCCGGCCATCTGATCGACATCAACGCAATCCCGGGCCTGGATCAGATCAGCCTCACCGACCACGCCATGCGGATCGGCGCCTGCGTCCGCCACGCGGCCCTCGGCGCCACCGCCGCGCCCGGTCCGTTCGGCCGCCTGCTCGGCCTGTTGCAGCACCACATCGCCCACCTGCCCATCCGCACCCGCGGCACGTTCTGCGGCAGCCTCGCCAATGCCGATGCCGCCTCCGAATGGTGCCTGCTGATGGTGGCGCTGGACGGGCGGATCGAGGCGCGCAGCACAGCGGGCACCCGCATGATCGACGCCGAAGACTTCCTGCTCGGCTACATGACCACCGCCCTGGCCCCGGAGGAGATGATCGTCGCCGCCCATCTGCCCACGCTTCCGCCCGGCACACGCGTGGGCTTTCACGAATTCGCCCGCCGGGCCGGGGATTTCGCCCAATCCATGGCGATCGCCACCTACGCCGTCGCACAGGGCCGCATCACCGCGCCGCGCATTGCCATCGGCGGCGTGGTCTCCCGCGCCCGGCGCTGTCCCGAAGCCGAGGCGCTGCTGCACGGCGCCACCCCCGATCCCGCCCTGTTCCAGGAAGCCGCCCGCCAAGCGGCAACCCACGCCCCCCTGGTGGAGGAGGACCCCTATCTGCGCAGCCTCACCGAAACCAGCGTGCTGCGCGCGCTCACCGGGGCCGCCTGACCGATGACCCAGCACCACAGCATCACCCTGCATCTGAACGGCACCGCCCACGCGGTCAGCGTCGAACCCCGGCACACGCTGGTCGATGTCATCCGCGAGGGCTGCGGCGCCACCGGCACCCACACCGGCTGCGAACACGGCGTCTGCGGCAGCTGCACCGTGCTGCTCGACGGTGAGCCGATCCGCGCCTGCCTGATGTTCGCGATCCAGGCCGATGGCCGCCAGATCCGCACCGTCGAAGGCCTCGCCCACGGCACCATCCTGCACCGCCTGCAACAGGCCTTCATCGACCATCACGCGCTGCAATGCGGCTATTGCACGCCGGGCTTTCTGATGCTGGCGGCAGGGCTGCTCGAAGCCGATCCCAACATCTCCGACGACGCCCTGCAGGACGGTCTGTCCGCCAATCTCTGCCGCTGCACCGGCTATGTGAACATCCTGCGCGCCGTGCGCGCCGTCGCCGCGGAGCTGCGCGCATGAACGCCCTGCCACCCGCCAAAGGCCAGGTGATCGGCCACAGCGTGACCCGCCTGGAAGACGGCCCGCTGGTCCGCGGCCAGGGCCGCTTCGCCGCCGATGTCAACTTCCCGCGCCAGATCTTCATGCGCGTGGTGCGCGCGCAGATCGCCCACGGCCACCTCATCGCCATCAACACCGAGGCCGCCCGCGCTCTGCCCGGCGTGATCGCGGTCTGGACCCATGCCGATGTGGCAAGCATCCCGCCCATCCCGTTCCGCGCCACCAGGCTGCAGGGGCTGGAGCCCTATTGCCAGCCCATCCTGGCCGCCGGCCGCGTGCGCTACGCCGGCGAGCCGGTGGCGGTGGTGTTCGCCGAAAATCCCTATCTGGCGGAGGACGCCGCCGATCTGGTGCTGGCCGAGATCGAGGAACTCCCGGTGCTGCTCGACGCCCGCCTGCCACCGGCGGAGTTCGCCCCTGGCACCTCCACCGAGCCCGCCATCGTGCGCAAGCAGTTCGGCGATGTGGACGCAGCCTTCGCCACCGCCTTCGACGTGGTCGCCCTCGATCTCAGCGTCGGCCGGCATTCCGGCGTGCCGCTCGAATGCCGCGGCGCCATCGCCCGGTATGACGCCGCCCACGATGTGCTCGAACTGCACGGCACCGCCAAGAAACAGCACTGGAACCGCGACGAGATCGCCCGCCTGCTCGGTCTCAGGCCGCACGGCGTGCATCTCTTCGAAGGCCATGTCGGCGGCGGCTTCGGCGTGCGCGGGGAGCTTTACCCGGAAGACCTGCTGGTCTGCCTCGCCGCCCTGCGCCTCGGCCGTCCCGTCAAATGGATCGAGGACCGGCGCGAGCACATGGTCGCCACCAACCATTCGCGCGAACAGCACCACAGCCTGCGCGCCGCGATCGACGCGCAAGGCCGCCTGCTGGCCATCGATGCGGTGTTCCATCACGACCAGGGCGCCTATGTGCGCACCCATGGCGCGCGGGTGGCGGACCTCACCGCCGCCATGCTGCCCGGCCCCTACCGCCTGCACGCCTACCGCGTCGCCGGCCATTTCCGCCTGACCAACAAGACCCCCGCCGCCACCTACCGCGCCCCCGGCCGCTTCGAGAGCACCTTCGTGCGCGAACGCCTGATGGACGCCATCGCGGCGCGCATCGGTGTCGACCCGATCGAGCTGCGCCGGCGCAACCTGCTGGCCAGCGCCGACATGCCGCATGCCCGCCAGCTGGACGCGCTGGGCACCGATGTGGTGCTCGATTCCGGCGATTATGCCGGCCTGTTGGACAAGTCGCTGGCCCGCTTCGGCTGGGACGCGCTGCAAGCCGAGCTGCGCGCCCGCCGCGCAGCGGGCGAGCTGGTCGGCGCCGGCATCGGCTTCTTCGTCGAGAAAAGCGGCCTCGGCCCGTCGGACGGCGTGCGCATCTCGGTCGATCGCACCGGCGCGGTGGAGCTGGTCAGCGGCGCCGCCTCGGTGGGCCAGGGCGTGGAGACCGTGCTGGCACAGATCTGCGCCGAGACGCTCACCGTCGATTACCGAGCCATCCGCGTGGTGCGCGGCCGCACCGACCGTATCGAGTTCGGCAACGGCGCCCATGCCTCCCGCGTCACCGTCATGTCCGGCTCCGCCACCCATCTGGCCGCCCTTGAAATCCGCGCCATGGCCCTGGCAACCGCAGCACCTCTGCTGCAGGCGCAACCGGACGAGCTGACCCTGGCGCGCGGCCATGTCGTGCGCATCGCGGCACCCGAGACCGATCTGATGTCACTGGCCGAGGTCGCGGCCCATATGGGCCCGGGCTCGCCCCTGATGATCGGCCGCACCCCCGGCCTCACCGCCGAGCGCTGGTTCTACAGCGACCACATGACCTACCCGTACGGCGTGCATCTGGCGGTCGTGCGCATCGATCGCGGCACCGGCGAGATCCGCGTCGAGCGCTATCTCGTCGCCAACGACATCGGCCGCGCGGTGAACCCGATGCTGGTCGAAGGCCAGATCGCGGGCGGCGTCGCCCAAGGCCTGGGCGGCGCCCTGTTCGAGGAGTTCCGCTACGACGAGGCAGGCCAGCCGCTGTCCACCACCTTCGCCGACTATCTCATTCCAACCCTTGCCGAAATGCCCGCGCTGGACGTGCTGGTGGCGGAGGACGCGCCCAGCCCGCTCAACCCGCTCGGGGTGAAGGGCGCTGGCGAAGGCGGCATCAACGGCGTGGGTGCCGCCATCGCGTCTGCGGTGGATGACGCGCTGCGCAAGCCCGGCGCCATCACCACCCTGCCCATCCTGCCGCGCCAGGTCCACGCGATGCTGCCCCGATGAAGCCGCCCGATTTCACCTATCACGCGCCGGAAACGCTGGAGCAGGCGCTGTCCCTGCTCGCAAGCCTGGACAATGCCCGCCTGCTGGCCGGCGGCCAGTCGCTGATGCCGATGCTCACCATGCGCTTCGCCTTCCCCGACCATGTGATCGACCTCAACCGCGTGGCGGGCCTCGCCGGCATCACCCAGACCGGCGACACTCTGCGCATCGGCGCGATGACCCGCCAGCGCGACCTGCTCGACCACCCTTTCGTGCAGCAGAAAATCCCCCTGCTGGCCCAGGCCCTGGCCCTGATCGGCCACCGCCAGACCCGCAACCGCGGCACCATCGGCGGCTCGCTCTGCCATCTCGACCCGGCCGCCGAACTGGTCTCGGTGATGACCGCACTCGGCGCCACCATCGAGATCGCAGGCCCGAACGGGCCGCGCGACGTCGCCATGGCGGATTTCCCGCTCGGCTACATGACCCCCAGCCTCGCCCCGGATGAGCTGGTCACGGCAGTCCATCTGCCGGTGCCACCGCCCGGCCACGGCGCCAGCTTCCTGGAATTCAGCCGCCGCCACGGCGATTTCGCCATCGTCTCCGCCGCCGTGATGCTGACCCGCCACAGCTCCGGCCATCTCGCGGATGCCGTGATCACCCTGGGCGGTGTCGGCCCCGTGCCGCTTCGCCTCGCCAAGGCGGAGGCGCTGCTCGCCGGCCAGACCCCCACGCCGGACCTGTTCACCCAGGCGGCCTGCCTCGCGCGTGAGATCGACGCGATGGAGGACGCCCAGATCCCCGCCTGGTATCGCCGCCGCCTCGCCGAAAGCCTCACACGCCGGGCGCTGACAGCCGCCCATCAAAGCCTGCCAGGGGCCGCATGACCGAACCACAGACCCGCCACATCACCCTGCGCGTCAACGGCCAGGCGCGCGAGATCACAACACCGGTGCGCAAAACCCTGGCGGACGCGCTGCGCACCGATCTCGGCCTCACCGGCACCCATCTCGGCTGCGAAACCGGCCTCTGCGGCGCCTGCACCATCCTGGTGGACGGCCGCGCCATGCGCGCCTGCCTGATGCTCGCCGTGCAGGCCGAAGGCCACGCCATCACCACCATCGAAGGCCTCGCCCCCTCGCCCTCCGAGCTGCACCCGCTGCAACAGGCCTTCTGCCGCCATCACGCCCTGCAATGCGGCTTCTGCACCCCCGGCCTGCTGACCACCCTGGTCGAGTTCCTGCACGACGTGCCCAACCCGAGCGAGGCCGAGATCCGAGAGGCGATCTCCGGCAATCTCTGCCGCTGCACCGGCTACGACACCATCGTCGCCGCCACGCTGGAGGCAGCCGCCATGCTGCGCCCGCAGCCATGACCAAAACCGGCTTCCCGGACGCCCGCGTGCTCGGCCAGGATGTGCCCCGCCTGGAGGATGCAAAGCTCATCCGCGGCCAGGGCCGCTTCGTCGATGACATCGCACCACCAGGCCTGCTGCACGCGGCCTTCCTGCGCAGCCCGCACGCCCATGCCGCCATCACCGCGATCGACACCAGCCAGGCCCTGGCCCTGCCCGGCGTGCACGCAGTCCACACGCTGGACGATCTCGCCCCGCATCTGGCCGACACAAGGCTCGTCGTCGCCATGCCCAGCCCCAGCTACCGGCTGGATCTGCACCGCCCGGTGCTCGCCCGCCACGAGGTGGTCCACGTGGGCGAGCCCATCGCCTGCGTCATCGCCGACAGCCGCTATATCGCCGAGGACGCCGCAGCGCTGATCGAGGTCGAATACGACATCCTGCCCGTGGTCACCGATTGCGAGGCCGCCCTGCAAGACGGCGCCCCCACCGCGCACCGCAACGCCGCCTCCAACCTGGTGGCCGAGATGACCATCGCCTATGGCGCGGTGGAGGACGCCTTCGCCACCGCCGCCCACCGCGTGCATGAAAAACTCTGGATCCACCGCGGTGGCTCACACTCCATGGAATGCCGCGGCCTTGTCGCGATCCCCGATCCGGTGGAGGACCGGCTGACCGTCTGGAGCTCCACCCAGATGCCGCACGCCGCCCGCCGCCTGCTGTGCGACATCATCGGCCTGCACGAACGCCAGCTCCGCGTCGTCACCCCCGATCTCGGCGGCGGCTTCGGCCCCAAGCTGATCTTCTACCCGGAAGACGTCGTCATCACCCTGGCCGCCCGCCTGCTCGCCCGCCCGGTGAAATGGATCGAGGACCGCCGCGAGCATTTCATCTCCACCACCCAGGAGCGCGACCAGGCCTGGGACGTCGAGATGGCAACCGACGCCGAAGGCCGCATCCAGGCCGTGCGCGGCGTGCTGATCCACGATCACGGCGCCTGGACCGCGCGCGGCGTCAATGTGCCGCAGGGTGCCGTCTCCGCCATGCCGCTCGCCTATGTCGTGCCGGCGTTTCGCATGCAGATCCGGGCCGCCGCCACCAACAAGGTGCCCGTCACCCCGGTGCGCGGCGCCGGCCAGCCGCAGGGCGTGTTCGCCATGGAACGCCTGCTGGACGCCGCCGCCCGCGCCATCGGCATCGACCGTGCCGAGATCCGCAGGCGCAACCTGGTCCCCGCCGATCGCATGCCCTACGAAACGCCGATCCGCACGCGCGGCGGCCTACCCGTCACGCTGGACAGCGGCGACTATCCGGCCTGCCAGGCGATGACGCTGCAGGGGGCGGACTGGGCCGGCTTCGAAGCGCGGCGTGCCACCGCCCGCGCCGCCGGGCGCTATCGCGGCATCGGCCTTGCCAACTACGTGGAGGCCACCGGCCGCGGCCCGTTCGAGCATGTCTCGATCCGCATCGAGCCCTCAGGCCGGATTTTCGTGGCCACCGGCGCCGCCGCCATGGGGCAGGGCACCGCCACCATGCTGGCGCAGATCGTGGCCGAGCAGCTCGGCGCCGACATGTCCAACGTGGTCGTCACCACCGGCGACACCGAGGCCGCCCCCACCGGCCTTGGCGGGTCGAACAGCCGCCAGGCCGTCATGGCCGGCAGCTCCGCCCATGCCGCCGCCACCCGCCTGCGCGACCGCGTGCTGGACATCGCGGGCGAACTGATGGAGGTCGCACCCGCCGACCTCGAAATCGTGGGCCGTGCGGTGCAGCTCAAGGGCGTGCCGCAGATGCGCCGCACCCTGGCCGAGATCGCCCGCGCCGTCGCCGGCCAGGCCGGCTTCGTGCTGCCCGGCCAATCCGGCCCCGGCCTCGCCGCCGCCGAGGAGCTGGTGATCGACGCCATGACCTACGCCAACGGCACCGCGGTCGCCGAGGTCGAGATCGACATCGAGACCGGTGAGATCGCCGTGGCGCATCTGGTGTTCGGCCATGATTGCGGCCGCGCCATGCATCCGCGTCTGGTGGAGGGCCAGCTGATGGGTGGCATCGCCCATGGTCTCGGCAACGCGCTGTTCGAGTTCATGGCCTATGACGACACCGCCCAGCCGCTCACCACCACGCTTGCCGAATATCTGCTGATGACCGCCACCGAAATGCCGCGCGTCACCATCCTGCACATGGAAAGCCCGTCACCGCTCAACGCGCTCGGCATCAAGGGCGTGGGCGAGGCCGGCGTCATCCCGATCGGTGCCGCCGTGGCATCCGCCATCGACGACGCCCTGTCCGACTTCGCCATCAAGATCGACCGCCTGCCGATCAGCCCGGTCGATCTGCTGGCCAGGCTCGATCAGGCGGTGGGCGGCTGAACAGGCCTGGGCGGAGGGGGCGTTGCCACCTCGCCCCCCAGCGTGGCCCGAGGCCCTGCACCTCGGTTGAGATGGGACGATCCAATTCAACACAACCTCGCCTTGATTTGTTTATTAAATAAAAGAAATATAATCGACAAATTTCGGCAGATCATCGCTGAATTTTAGGTATTTTCCGATGTTGGTGTGTAGAAAAAATAAATCATAAGCATTCAGCGTCAAATAATACAAACCCAAAAGGGGTTCGCCATGTCCGCCTCCATCCCGCGCAAGCCTGCCGCTCTGCCGGCACTCCGTGCCACCACGATCACTGCCTTGCTGGCCGTCACGCTCTGGGCCGGCCAGACCGCACCCGTCCTGGCGCAAGCGGCCACGCCGGTCACCCACCCGGCCGCCTCCGCTGCGGCACAGGCAAAGGCCGAGACGGTGGAAGACCGCATCACCGATCTGCATGCCTCCCTCAAGATCACCGCCGCCGAAGAGGCCGATTGGACCGCGGTCGCCCTGGTGATGCGCAACAATGCTGCCGCCATGGAAAAACTCGCCACCGACAAGGCCGCCAAGGACCCAGCCACCCTGACGGCCATCGATGACCTGAAGACCTACGAAGTCTTCGCCCAGGCACATGTCGCCGGTCTGCAGAAACTGATCACGGCCTTCGACACGCTCTACACCGCCATGCCGGCAGATCAGAAAAAAATCGCCGATGGCGTCTTCCAGCGGACCAGCCGTCGCCAGGCCGCGACCAAGAACTGATCGGCCGCCTCACGATCATCAAAGGAGGTCATCATGACCAATATCATGACGCTGCGGCCAGTCGCCTCGCCTGACACCATGCGTCCGAACACCCTGCGCATCATGGCTCTCACGGCGGCAATCGCCGTTGCACTCGGCTGCATCGCATCACCGTCCAGTGCCGCCGACAAGCGTGACGAGAACCGTGGCGGTCAGCAATACAACAACCGAAACGACAACCGCGGCGGCGGCCGTGGCTATGGCGGCGGCTATTACCGCGCCCCACCGGTGGTCTACGGCTCTCCCTGCGGCTGGGGCGGCTGCGCCCCGCCGGTGGTCTACGCCCCAGCCCTGGTGCTGCCCGGCATCGTCCTGCGGCTGCACTGACCGATGACACCGCCCCGGTTGCGGTGCCCGAAGAGGTGGCCGCAACCGTGGTGGATTCTTTCAAACCAACCTCATCGCGACACTGTCGTGACACATCGCAGCGAACGCGCCTGAGGCGCCTCTGCGGCCTTCCCAGAACGCTCCGGCACGATATGCTGACGCCGGATGCGCGGGCATCACCGGCAGGACCGCCGGCTCTGGGATCAAAATGAGGTTGCCATGTCCAAACGCATCAATCCCCTGGCCGGCACGCTCGCCCCGCAATCGCGCCTGGCCAACCTGCCCCGGCTGATCACCGCCTATTTCTCCCTGCTGCCCGACCCCGCCATCGCCGCCCAGCGCGTGGTGTTCGGCACCTCCGGCCATCGCGGCTCGGCGTTCGCCACCTCGTTCAACGAGGCGCATATCCTCGCCATCACCCAGGCGGTCTGCCTCTACCGCGCAAAGGCCGGCATCACCGGCCCGCTCTTCCTCGGCATGGACACCCATGCCCTGTCGGAAGCAGCCTTCGCCAGCGCGCTCGAGGTGCTCGCCGCCAACGGCGTCGAGACGATGATCGACGAGCATCTCGGCTACACGCCAACCCCCGTCATCTCCCACGCCATCCTCTGCCACAACAAAGGCCGCAGCACGGGCCTGGCGGACGGCATCGTCATCAGCCCCTCGCACAACCCGCCCGAGGATGGCGGCTTCAAATACAATCCCACCAATGGCGGCCCCGCCGACAAGGACGTCACAGGCTGGATCGAAAAGACCGCAAACGAACTGATCGCGGCAGGCCTTTCCGGCGTCAAACGCATCCCCTACGCCCGCGCCCGCAAGACCGCCTGCGTGCACGCACACGACTACATCACCCCCTACATCGCCGACCTCGCCACCATAATCGACATGGAGGCGATAAGCGGCGCAGGCGTGCGCATCGGCATCGACCCGCTCGGCGGTGCCGCCGTCCATTACTGGCAACCCCTCATCGAGCGCTTCAAACTCAACGCCACGATCGTCAACGACACGGTCGATCAGACCTTCCGCTTCATGACCCTCGACTGGGATGGCAATATCCGCATGGATTGCTCCTCCCCCTATGCTATGACCTCGCTGATCGCACTGCGCGACCGGTTCGACATCGCCTTCGCCACCGACACGGACGCCGACCGCCACGGCATCGTCTGCCCCTCCGGCGGGCTGATGAACCCGAACTACTACCTCGCCTCCGCCATCGCCTACCTCACCACCCACCGCCCGCACTGGTCGCCCTCCGGCGCCATCGGCAAGACCGCCGTCTCCAGCGGCATGATCGACCGCGTCGCCCACAAGCTCGGGCGCGCCATCATCGAGGTGCCGGTCGGCTTCAAATGGTTCAGCGCCGGCCTGATCGAAGGCTCGCTCGTCTTCGGTGGCGAGGAAAGTGCCGGCGCCTCCTTCGCCCGCATGGACGGCTCGGTCTGGACCACCGACAAGGACGGGCTGATCCTCGGCCTGCTCGCCGCCGAGATCACCGC
>CAIYCW010000112.1 GCA_903924855.1 uncultured Rhodospirillales bacterium
CCGCCAGGGGCCTCACAGGTCAGGCCCTCGGCGGATGACGGCTTCGCCTTCTCCGCCCTACGACGCCATGCCAAGCCGTGCGAACAGATCAACCAGCACCAGGTTCACATTGAACTTGAAGTCGTCCGTCTCGGCCACGCAATCGCGCACCCGCTTGATCGGCCACAGCTCGAAACTCTCCACCTCGCCATCCACGGCAACAGGGGTGAAATCCTCCGGCAGCTCCAGATCGTAGCAGAACAGCGTGTCGCGCCTGAGGCCCTCCTCGCGCAGCATCGTGTAATGCAGCCGCGCCTTCAGCTCGGCGCGCCCGGCCAAGTCCGGCGGGATCGCCGCCTCCTCGCCCGCCTCCTTCACCAGCGTCTCCAACGCCCCCATCCCCGCCGCCACACCGCCCGCCGCCAGATGATCGAGCTTGCCCGGATCCAGCGGCTTGTTCGCCGCCCTTCGCGCCACCCACAGATGCAGCCCATCCGCCTTGCGCACCAGCCCGTTCAGATGCACCCCCACCGCCGTCACCCCGAAGCTCGGCAGTGCTCCGCGATCGATGGTGGCAAGGCTCGGTTGGTCCACATCGGCGCGCACATCAAACGCCTCGTCACGGAACAGATAGAACCCCTCCCGCGCCAACGTCTCGGCAATGCCCGGCAACGCGGCCGGCTCGGTCAGCGTGATCCGCCCCGGCTCCGGCCGGATCTGCGGAAACCGCAGCAACGCGGGCAGGATCTCCGGATCGATCCAGCCCACATGGTCCTGCCCCAGAAGGAACGCGGTCCGCCCGGCCGGCAGGGTGATGTTGTTGCAGGCGTCGATATGGCGGGAAAGGGCAGGGTGGAGCACGGAGATGGTTTCACTCTTTTCAAATCAACACATGGCCGGCATCTGCATGTTGGAGGCTGCCCCGGCTTTGCAATCGCGCCCAGTGGTGCCACATCCCCCTCATGAGATCATCCCCACCCATGCCCGCCAGCCCGCTGGATCGCCCGGCCTGGCGCACCATCGTCGACCTGCTGCCCTATCTGTGGCCGAAGCACGAATTCGGCGCCCGGGTGCGGGTGGTGCTGGCGGCGCTGTGCCTGGTGCTGGCCAAGCTGGCCACGGTCTACGTGCCCATCGTCTATTCCCGCGCGGTGGACGCGCTGGCCCCCGGCCAGGCCATGCTGGTGCTGCCGATCGGCCTCATCGGCGCCTATGGCCTGCTGCGCATGGCGAGCTCCGGCTTCGGCGAACTGCGAGACGCGGTGTTCGCCGCCGTGCAGCAGGGCGTTGTGCGCAAGGCCGGCATGCAAAGTTTCCGGCACATGCACCGCCTGTCGCTGCGCTTCCACCTCGACCGCCAGACCGGCGGCCTGTCGCGCAACCTCGAACGCGGCACCGCCGGCATCGAGCAGGTGCTGCGCCTCGCCGTGTTCAACATCCTGCCCACCCTGTTCGAGGTGGTGCTGGTCACCGGCATTCTCTGGCGCCTGTTCGACTGGCGCTACGCCGCGGTCACCTTCGGCGCGGTGGCACTCTACCTCGCCTTCACCATGCTGTTCTCGAACTGGCGCATCAAGTTCCGCCGCACGATGAACGAGACCGACAGCGACGCCCGCACCAAGGCGCTCGACAGCCTGCTCAACTACGAAACCGTGAAGTATTTCGGCAATGAGCGCCACGAGGCCGCCCGCTACGAGGTGGCGCTGCAGCGCTACCAGCGCGCCGCGGTGAAAAGCCAGGTCACGCTGAACATGCTCAACCTCGGCCAGGCCACCATCATCGCGGCAGGCCTGGCCGTGGTGATGCTGATGGCAGCCCAGGGCGTGCGCGACGGCAGCATGACGGTGGGCAAATTCGTGCTGGTGAACACCTATCTCATCCAGCTCTACGTGCCGCTCAACTTCATCGGCTTCGTCTATCGGGAGATCAAACAGGGCCTGGTGGACATGGAGCACATGTTCCGCCTGCTCGGCACCGGGGCCGAGATCACCGACCGGCCGCACGCCATCACGCTCGCCGCAACGCATGACGCGGCCGAGGTGCGCTTCGACAACGTGGTCTTCGGCTACCAGCCCAGCCGCACCATTCTGCACGGCCTGTCCTTCACCGTGGCACCCGGCCAGACGGTTGCCATCGTGGGCCCCACCGGCGCCGGCAAAAGCACCAT
The DNA here is from genome assembly GCA_903924855.1 of uncultured Rhodospirillales bacterium. Taxonomy (GTDB): domain Bacteria; phylum Pseudomonadota; class Alphaproteobacteria; order Acetobacterales; family Acetobacteraceae; genus CAIQQQ01. Next base: position 2,147 of record CAIYCW010000112.1, read on the forward strand.
CAGCCGGCTGCTGTTCCGCTTCTACGACGTGAACGCTGGCTCGGTGCGCATCGACGGCCACGATGTGCGCGACATCACCCAGGACAGCCTGCGCGCTGCCATCGGCGTGGTGCCGCAGGACACCGTGCTGTTCAACGACACCATCAGATACAACATCGCCTATGGCCGGCCCGGCGCCACCGATGCCGAGATCGAGGAGGCCGCCCGCCTCGCCCAGGTGCACGATTTCGTCCAGCGCCTGCCCGATGGCTACAACACCCGCGTGGGTGAGCGCGGGCTGAAACTCTCCGGCGGCGAGAAGCAGCGCGTGGCCATCGCCCGCACCATCCTGAAGAACCCCCGCATCCTGATCCTGGACGAGGCGACCAGCGCGCTCGACACCGGCACCGAGCAGGAGATCCAGCAGGCGCTGCGCAGTCTCGCGCGCAACCGCACCACGCTCACCATCGCCCATCGCCTCTCCACCGTGGTCGATGCCGACCAGATCCTGGTGCTCGACCAGGGCCGGGTGGTGGAGCGTGGCACCCATCACGACCTGCTGGCGCAGGATGGCGTCTATGCCCGCATGTGGGCGCTGCAGGCCGAAC
>CAIYCW010000113.1 GCA_903924855.1 uncultured Rhodospirillales bacterium
CCATGCGCCTCCACATAGACGCCATCGAGCGGCATGGCGGCGCGCAGGCCCTGCTCGATCAACGCCACGAAGCGGCGGAAAAAACCATCCTCCACCGGGCCGGAGGCGCCGGCCGAGGTGATGGCAAGCGGCAGTGGTGTCCAGGGGCCGCTTGCATCCATCACCTCAACGAAGCCCTTGATGCCGCCCGGATCGCGTGATCCGGCGGCGCGGACATCGGCGAGCAGCGCATCGCCCTCCAGCCAGAGCTTGGAGCGGAATTCCGCCTCATCGGCCGGCGTTGCAAACCCGTTGGATTCCAGCATGAAGCCGAGCAGCGCGATCCTCATGCCGGATGCACGTCATAAAATTGAGGAAATCCCATTCGCAGGCCGGTGATCTTCCGGTTGTAGACCGTGGGGTTGTAGACGGTGCCCAGCGGGATATAGGGCACATCGATCCAGAACTGCTTCTGGATCTCCACGCAGATCTGTTTCTGCTCGGCCAGGTCGCGCGCGGCAAACCAGTCCCGCCGCAGTGCTTCCAGCCTGGGGGCGGTGGGCCAGCCGAACCAGGCGTCGAGCCCGTTGCCGCGAATGCCGAGATGGCTGGCCGGGTCGAAATCATTGGTGCCGTTGAGGCTGGTGAAGAAGATGTTCCAGCCGCCCTTGTCCGGTGCTGCCTTGTTGGCGCGGCGGGTGACGACGGTGCCCCAATCGGTGCTGACGAAGTTCACGTTGAAGCCCACACGTTTGAGCATGTCCACCGCCACCAGCGTCTGCGCGTAGGTGAGATGCTGATCGGACGCGCCGAGCACAACGATGGGGGCGCCGTCATAGCCGGCATCCTTGATCGCCTTTGCCACCGCTGCCAGGTCGCGCTTGCCGGTCAACACCTCAATGCCTGCGGTGTTGGCCATCGGCGTGTCCGGGCTGAACACGCCGGTGCGGTCCTTCCACAGGCTGCGATCCTCGCCGGCGGAGGCCTGCATGTATTCGGTCTGGTCGATGGCACCCAGCAGGGCGCGGCGGATCGCCGGATTGTCGAAGGGCGGGTGCAGGTGGTTGAAGCGCAGAATGCCGATGGCACCTGCCGGGTCCTGCTGCATCGAGGTGAGGTGCTTCTGCGCGGTGAGCTGCGGCATCAGATCGATATCGGGCTGCTGCCACCAATCCGCCTCGCCGTTGATCATCGCACTGGCGGCGGTGGCGGAATCCGGGATCACGTGCCACTCGATACGGTCGTAGAAGGCGCGCTTGGGCCCCGCGGAGAACGACGCCACGCCCGCCTGGCGCGGCACATAGGCCTCGAACCGGTCATAGATCACCATGGCACCCACCACGCGCTCCCGCGCGTTGAAGCGATACGGGCCGGAGCCGACCATCTCGGTGATCTGCTTGTTGGGATCGGTCAGTGCGAGGCGCTCGGGCATGATGGCCGGCATCACCGTGCCGGATTTGCCAAGCGCGTTGGGCAGAAGGGCGAAGGGCTGTTTGAGGCGGAACTGGATCACGCTGTCGGAGGCGGCCGAGAGTTCGTCGGTTGCATCCATCAGCGCGCGGCCGAACGCGTCGCGGGCGGCAAAGCGGCGGATGCTGGCCACCGCGTCACGCGCCAGAACCTTGCTGCCGTCATGGAATGTCAGCCCGTCACGCAGGGTTAGCCGCCACAGCCTTCCGTCGTTTTCGATGGTGTGGCCGGCCACCATCTGCGGCTGCATGGCGAAGCTGGCATCCTGGCCATAGAGCGTGTCGAACACCGCATAGCCGTGATGATGGGTGACGGTTGCGGTGGTCCAGACCGGGTCGAGCACGGTGACATCCGATTCGGGAATGAATTTCAGCACCTTGGCCGAGCCCTGGGCCCGCGCCAGGCTCGGCATCGCCAATGCTGCCGCCGATCCCAGAAAATGACGCCGCTTCATGCCAAAACCCCCGTCGATCCTGGCCGAGCGTGGCAGTGCGATTGCAGGAGATCAACGAAAACCGTGCCGCCTCATGAAGGCTGCAGGCGTGGTTGTTCGGCCTGTGCGGCAATGCGATAACCCAGCGAAATCTCACAAGGTCCTGGTCATGCAGGCTGCGGATGGCGTGCCCATAGAGTCCCGTGACCGTCGATGGCCGCTGACCCGGCGCATCGCCGCTTTCATCGGCAAGCTGATGCGCCTCGTTGTCTCGCTGCAGGTGCTGCGGGAGGTACGGCGGTGGTGGAACGAATATTCGCTTGCATGTTTTTGCCGGACATTCGGCTTTGATCATCACGCGCTGCGCATCAGTCACGACTATCGGCTGTTCGCGGCCTCGCTGTTTCGCCCCGGGCATGTCGAGGTGCTGCGAATCTACGAACTCGGGCAGTTCGGAAATTTCGTGCTGCAGATCCTGAATGCGGCACTGCTGGCGCGCCGGATCGGCGCGCGGACCATCCAGGTCACCCCATTCAACGGCGGACCAAAAGAGGGATCCTACCTTCTGGGCGGGCTTACCATCGAGGTGTCCAGGCATCCGCGCACCACGCGTCCCACCTTGCAGGGCGTGTTCTGGAGCAGTGATCCGTTTGCCGGAAGCCCGGCCGTCGATCTTGATGGCGTGGAGGACCTGATCGAAACGGTGCTCAAGCCGCTGTTCGCCGATGCGCTGGGGCATGTGCCGCCCGGCCCGTCCGATCAGATCGTGATGCATCTTCGTGGCGGCGATGTGTTCTCGGGTCCGATCCTGTTTCCCTGGTATGTTCAGCCGCCGGCGCAGTTCTACGTCCTGGCGGCGCTGCAGGCCCGGGAGGCATTCGGGGTCACACGGGCGGTTCTGGTGTCGTCAGATCGGCTGAACCCCACCATCGATGTCGTTCTGCGCGAGCTGGAGACCGAAGGGTTTGCGGTCTCGTTTCAAAGCGAAAGTTTTCTGGCCGATGTGCGGCTGATTGCCGGGGCACGCCATTTGGCGGTGGCCTATGGCACGTTCTGCGAAGCGATCACGCTGCTGGCGCCCAATGTGCAAAGCTACGCGGCGTTCCGGCTGGTTGAGTCGCAGCGCCATCAGCATCTGCATCGCGAGAGCCTCCAGATGCGGGTGCTGCGTGGGCGCGGTGTGCAGATTGTTCGTGTCGCCGATGCGGCACATGACTACATCCAACCGCTGACCTGGGACCGATCGTCGGCACAGTTGGCGCTGATGTGCGACTTCCCGCGGGCGCGCCTGTCGATCGATACGCCGGATGACAACACGGATAATGTTTCCATCTCCGCGCTGCCAACCCCGATCCCGCCCTCGTATCGGCCGCTGCCACTGTCCGACACGTCACCTCCGCCTACGTTGGTGTAACGTGCAACGGAATCGCTGTCGCGCCGACGCGAACGATGTCGTATCGTCCGTGCGACGTTATTGTTGGCAGAGGACGCCGATCGTTTCCTGCCGCACAAAATCTGTGTTCGAGGCAAATGCCTCACCCTCACCAAGGACCATCAGACGTGGACATCCGATCCAAGATATTTGTGGCGGGACATTCCGGTCTCGTCGGATCTGCCATTTGCCGCGAGCTGCGTGCACAGGGCTATGGCAACCTCGTGCTGCGCCGCCATGCGGAGCTTGATCTGTGTGACCAGGCGGCGGTTGCGCATTTCTTTGCCACCGAGCGGCCGGATTACGTCTTCCTGGCCGCCGCCCGAGTCGGCGGTATTGCCCGCAACGCCGCCGAGCCTGCCGATTTCATCCGCGAAAATCTGCAGATCAGCGTCAACTGCATCGACAGCGCCTATCGCCATGGCGTGGCAAAATTCCTCAACCTGGGCTCGGCCTGCATCTATCCGAAGGTGGTGCCGCAGCCGATCCGGGAGGACACACTGCTCACCGCCCCCCTGGAGCCCACCAACGACGCCTATGCCATCGCCAAGATCGCCGCCGTGATGATGTGTCAGAAATACACCCATCAATATGGCTGGCCGACACTGAACGTGATGCCGACCAATCTCTATGGTCCGGGCGACAATTTCCACCCGTTCCAGAGCCATGTCATCCCGGGGCTGATCCAGAAATTCCACGCCGCCAAGATGAGCGGTGCGGAGAGTGTCACCTGCTGGGGTGATGGGTCGCCCACGCGGGATTTCATGCATGTCGATGACATGGCTCATGCCTGCGTCTGGCTGATGCAGCATCACAACGACCCCGAGATCATCAACGTGGCGACCGGGCATGATGTCAGCATCGCCGAACTGGCGCGCCGCATCGCCGAAGTGGTCGGCTTCGAAGGCCATATACTTTGGGACACCAGCAAGCCCAACGGCACACCGCTTCGTCAGCTGGATGTCAGCCGCCTCAACAGCCTGGGCTGGACGGCCCGCATTGCTTTGACTGAAGGCCTGCGCAGCACCTATCGCTGGTTTCTTGATCACGCAGCTGCGCCCGTGGTGAAGGAGCAGACCGGCACCCACGCATGACCATGCAGCGCTGGCAAAAGCGTGCGGCCAAGTGGCGGCACCTGGCCGCCAGCGGGAAGCTGACCCGCGAACTGGCCTGCTGGTGGTCGGAACGGCGGTTTGGCCGGTTCGCCCAGCGGTTCGGGCTGAACCACGCAGCCCTGCGCCATGACATGTTTGCCGGCACCATGCGCTACCGCATCGAGGGGGCCGGGCCTGTCTTCTCCGGCCGGGTCGAGGCGCTGCGCCTGATCGAGATGGGGCGGTTCGGCAACGTGTTCTTTCAGCTGCTGCATGCGGCGATGATCGCCCGCCGGATTGGTGTGACCACGATCGAGGTGTTCCCGTTCCGCGGCGCGCCGCCAGTGCCGTTCATCGAGGCAGGCGGCCTGAGATTCGTCTTCAACGTGACCGACCCACCCACGCGGCCGACCTTTGTCGGGGCGTTCTTTCACACATTCACCTTTCCGGGCCTGTTGAATGGCGTTCCGGAGTCACACGTCACCGATATCGTCGACCATGTGTTGCGCCACATCTTCGCGCATCTGCTGGATGCGGGACCGCAAGGAGCGCCGGACACGATCGTTGCGCATCTGCGCGGCGGCGATGTGTTCGAGCCCGGCTCGGCCCCGATCAATTACGTGCAGCCGCCGGCGAGCTATTACCATCTCGCCTGTCTGCAGGCGCGCGAAAGCTTCGGCGTCCGGCATGTGGTGCTGGTCTCAGAAGATCGCAGAAATCCGGCCATCGTCCTGCTGGAGCAGAGCCTTGTGCGAAGTGGGTTCACCGTGCGGTTCCAGAGTGCCAGCTTCGAGGCGGATGCAAGCCTGGTTGTGAATGCCGCCCATATCGTCGCCTCGTTTGGCACGTTCTGCGAGGCGCTCGGCATGCTGTCGACGCGGGTGCACAGCTACACCGCGTTTCGCCACTTCGAATCCCACCGCCTTTATCGCAGGGACATGAAGCGGCACTCGGAAACGCTGCTGGTGCTGCAGGCGCATGGTGTCAAAGCTGTGCGGATCGTGGACACCGACAACACCTATGTGGGGCCGGAGAGCTGGGACATGTCGGATGCGACGTTGCAACTGCTCTGTGAATATCCACAAAGCGGGCTGCACATCGATTATCCCCAAGACGCGCGGGACGATCATCTGGCGGCGGTGTTTGAATCCTGCTTCGACCGGCCGGAGAGTGCTGACGCCTTGTCCTGAGGCCGCGCCGCAACCCAGTGCGCCTGCTTGCCGGATCAGGCGCCCCGGCTGTGCGGAGCGGCCCGCAGCATCGGCAAGGCGCCAAGCTTTGCCGCCTGGGCCGCACTGGCGGTGAGCACCACGCAGCCGCGCCGGTAGCCGGTCTCCTCGCGCCCGGGCACGCTGGGATAGAATGCATGGAACGGCGGCAGCGAACAGGCCCGGACATAATCCATCGTCAACGCCTGACCCGGGCCGTAATCGTCAAACCCGTAGCCGTCATCATCCGCCACCTTGAAGTCATCAATCAGGACCACCGCCTCGCTGCCCTCGGTCAGGATCAGCTCCAGTTCCTCGCGCAATGGCAGATGTTTCTCCCAATGGCTGTCGAGATAGTAAAAGGCGTGCCGGCCGGCCAGTGTGGCGGTGATGCCGCGCAGCACCGGGACCGAGCTGCTTTGGAGCACCTGGCAAGTCGCACGGCGTTGCAGGCGCAGGCGGGCGAAGGTGAAGAAGCGTGGGTGGATTTCAACCGTGGTCACCGGCAGGTCGAAGTCGCACAGGAACTCGGTTGTCGTGCCCCGATATGTGCCGGTCTCGACGATCATCTGTGGCGCAGTGGCCCGGATCACCGAACGTGCCAACTCCAGCCGGGCCGCCTGGCCGTTCATCGCCCCGCCCCAGGGGTAGAAATGATGGTGGCTACCGAAGTGATACTCGAGACTGCCGCGCGTGGTGGCGGGCAGCAGGCCCAAAAGGAATTGCTTTGGTGTCATCGTAAAATCCAGCCTCGGTCACGCGCATTGCGCTCTTATCTCGTGAATGTCTGCCGAGCAAAACATTTCCGGCCAAATCATTTTTGCCTGACGTTTTTGTTGGCGAGCAGCAGGTCAAAACACTCACCTGTCTGCCCCGCCCGCCTCGCAAACACGTCACGCCGGATCACCGTGAAGTCGCGCGCCGCCAGATAGGCCTCCAGCTCGTCGCTCTGCACGCCGCCTTTGTAGATATCGAAATTGCCGGCTTCGGTCTGGATATGGGAGAAGCCGGGCAGGCAGCGCTCCGCCCCCTGCAGCACCAGCAATTCGGCCGATTGCACATCCATCACCAGCGCATCGTAGCGATGGGGCTGTTTGGCGAGAATATCGTCAAGCGTCTCGGAGATCAGCTCGATCCGGCCGGTGTAGTGGATGTCCGGCCAGATATCCTTGTGGCCGGACAGGTCGAAAATCGAGGAGGACTTGCCGCCATTCACCGCAATCTGCAGCGTGAACGGCAGACCCGCCTGGTCGGCGCACAAGGCGCGATAGGCGCTCTGGCGCGGATACCAGCGTATGCGCCGTTGCAGCCGGGCGAACACCGCCGGGATCGGCTCGATCCACAGCACGCGCACATTGTGCGCGGCGTAGATCGCCGCCTCATCGCCCTCATTGGCGCCGACATGCACCACATTGTTCACCTGCCACAACCAGTCATGCCGCGGGGCGAACAGATGGTCACGCGCCTTGCGCAGGCGGTCCTTGCGATCAATCGCCGAGAGCAGGCCGGCGGCTAGGCGACGCGGTGTGAGGGGCATGGTCTGCAGTCCCGGTGCTGTGCCAGAAGCACCTGGCCACCCCGAGGATAGTGCAGCTCAAGCCATCATGGTCTGGTCCTGCGTATGCCAGAGCCGGCCTGCCACCACCATGCTGTCCAGTGCGAATCGCTGTGAGGCGTCCATCGTCTGGCCCAGCACATCGGTGAAGCAAAAACGCCCCTGTTCAATGCGCATTACCGTCACATCCCCGGTGGAGCCCACCGAAAGATCGCCCAGATCGGGGCGCGCCAGCAGTTTTGCCGGTGTTGTCGTGACCGCGCGGATGATGGCGGAAAGGTCCATGCCAAGCGCCAGGAACTTCGACATCGTCTCCATGTTGTCATAGGCCGGGCCGTCGATGCACAGCACATGCACGTCCGAGCTGATCACATCCGGCGGGAAGCCCGCCTTCAGCATGGCGCGCGCCACGTCGAAGCACAGCGAGCCCTTGCCATGGCCGATGTCGAACATCACGCCGCGCTCGCGCGCGGCCCAGCACGCCTCCTTCACCGAGCCATCGGCGCGGATCGGCGCATTGGGAAACGGCTTGAAGCAATGGGTCAGCGTGTCACCCGGGCGCAGCACCTCCAGCACATCCACGTAGCGCGGCGGCGGGCGGTCGATATGGCACATCACCGGAAGCCCCGCGCGATCGGCGGCCTCGATGGCGTGATAGAGCGGGGCGATGCCGTTGACGCCTGAGGTGTTGGCGCCGACGCGCACCTTGATGCCGCGGATCACGTCGCGATTCTCCATCGCCACGCGGGCACAGGTCTCGGTGTCCATCAGCCGCAGATCCTGGCTTTCCCCCACCATGATCTGTGGCGAGAAGGCGAAGATGCCGGCATGCGAGACGTGCAGATAGGCCAGGATGCGGGTCTGGCTCGGCTCGATGACGTGCTTGCGAAACCCTGCGAAATTGCCGGGGCCGGCGGAGCCGACATCCAGCCAGGTGGTGGTGCCGCAGCGCCGTGCAAGCAGGTCCGCATCGATCGAGATGGAGGTGCCGCCCCAATAGACATGGGTGTGGAAGTCGATCATGCCGGGCATCACGATGCAGCCATCCACACGGCGTTCCTCGTTGGCCTGGCCGGTGATGGCGCCCAGGGCCGCCACCTTGCCGTCCTTGAACGCCACGTCCTGGACAGCGTCGATGCCGGTCCCTGGGTCGATCACCCGTCCGCCGCGCAGGATCAGATCATAGCTCATCTTCGCACCCCCGATGTGACCACAGTTTGGAAGGCAGAAAGCGCGCCTGACAACCCGATGAATTGCCGCGCGAAAAAGTTTTTTGCTTCTTTTTTTCAAAAAAGAAGGTCTGTGCTTCAATAAAACATTCAGCCGTTTGCCCGCGGGCCAAGCCGGGCATAGAACCGGTCCATGAGCAAGCTGGCACTGCTGATCGCTGCGGCGTTCTTCATGGAAAACCTGGACGGGTCGATCATCGCGACAGCCCTGCCGGCGATCGGCGTGTCGTTCGCCACCTCCGCCGTTGATCTGCATGTGGGGATCTCCGCCTATCTGCTGACGGTTGCGGTGTTCATCCTGCCGGGCGGCTGGGCCGCCGAGCGGTTTGGCGGGCGGCGTGTGTTCACCGGCGCCATGGCGCTGTTCCTGGCGGGCTCGGCGCTGTGCGGGCTTTCGGCCAATGTCGATCAGTTCGTCGCAAGCCGGGTGCTGCAAGGCGTGGGCGGGGCGATGATGGTGCCGGTGGGGCGGCTGGTGGTGCTGCGGGAGGCGCCGAAGCACCAGCTGATGCGCAGCATCGCGATCCTGACCTGGCCGGGGCTCACCGCACCGCTGCTGGGCCCGCCGCTGGGCGGCTTCATTGCCCAGCATGCCGCCTGGCCGTGGATCTTCTTCATCAACCTGCCGATCGGGCTGGTGGGTCTCGTGCTCGCCTGGCTGTGGGTGCCGGAGGGGGAGCGCCAGCGCGGCCGGCGCTTCGATCTGATGGGGTTTGCCTCCGGTGCGGTGTGGCTGTTCTGTCTGATGCTGGCGCTGGACCGGTTGGGCGGGCGCGGGGCGGACGCGGTGCAGGTGCTGGCATTGCTGGCGATGTCCGCCGCGGCGGGCTTCGTGTTCGTGCGCCATGTGCGCCGCGCCGAATTGCCGTTGGTCAATGTGTCGGTGTTTCGGGTGGACAATTTCCGCCGCATCATGCTGGGCGGCACCGCGATGCGGATCATGATCTCCACCATGCCGTTTCTGCTGCCGCTGATGTTTCAGCTGGGTTTCGGCCTGGACGCGACCCACGCCGGCCTGCTGTTGCTGACCTTGTTTGCCGGCAATCTGGGCATCAAGCCGGCCACCTCGGGCTTGCTGCGCCGCTTCGGGTTCCGGCCGATCCTGCTGGCCAATGGCGCGTTGCAGGCCGGCTGCATGCTGGTCTGCGCGCTGTTCACGCCCGAGACGCCCTACTGGGCGATGGTGCCGGTTCTGGTGCTGGCCGGCGCCTCGCGCTCGTTGCAATACACCGCCACCACCACGCTGGCCTATGCTGATGTGTCACAGGCGGAGATGGGCTCGGCCAACACGCTGTTCAGCGTGTCCCAGCAATTGGCGGTGGGGTTGGGGGTTGCGGTGGCGGCGGTGGCGCTGCAGGGCGCGGCGCGGGTCATGGGGCATGACGCGCCCGGGCTTGCGGCGTTTCATCTGAGCTTTGTGCTGATGGCGCTGCTGATGGCGGCCTCCACCCTCGATGCGCTGCTGCTGGCGCGCGGTGCCGGCGATGCGGTGACGCGTCGCGCATCGGCATCGTGATCTGCCCCAGGCGGGGCCGAAAAATACACCTTGATTTGTATTAACCGGTTAGTTCATATCCCTCCCGTCCAAGGAGGAAAACAACAATGTCGATCACACGCAAAGTGTCTCGTCTGGCCGTGCTCACGCTGGCCGCAGGTTTCATGGCAGCCCCGGTGCTGGCCCAGCCGATCCATCTGGAGGATGTCGCCGAACTGTCCGGCGGTGGCGCCACGGTGGGCACCAACTTCAAGAACGGCGCCGATCTGGCGATTGCCGAGATCAACGCCAAGGGTGGCATTCTGGGCCACAAGATCGAGATCACCCATGCCGACAGCCAGTCCAACCCGGGCGTTGCCCGCGCGCTGGTGCAAAAGGCGCTCGACAACAATCCTTACGTGCTGCTTGGCCCGGGCTATTCCGGCTCGGTGAAGGTGACGGAATCGCTGGCCGCCAAGGCCGGCATTGCCAACATCATGGGCGGCGAGGCGGCCGAGCTGACGCAGACCGGCAACGAATACGTGTTCCGCACCTCCTTCGGCCAGCAATCCACCATGCCGAAAGTGGCCCGCTACATCGCCGAGGAGATCAAGGCCAAGACGGTGGCCGTGGTCTGGGTGAACAATGATTTCGGCAAGGGCGGCCGGGACGTGATCAACGCCGAGTTCGCCAAGCGCGGCATCAAGGTGGTGGCCGATCTTTCGACCGAGGCAGGCCAGGTGGATTTCGCGGCCGACGTGCTGAAGGTGAAGAACGCGGCCCCGGATGCGGTGTTCGTCTATCTGAACGAGGATGAATCGGCACGCGCGCTGAAGGAGCTGAAGCGCCAGGGTGTGACGGTCCCGCTGATCGGTGAGACCACGCTGACCGGCCAGAAGGTGATCGATCTCGCCGGCGGTGCCGCAGAGGGCGCGCTCGCCCATGTGGGCCTGACCACCGATGCGCCGATCCCGGCGGTGCAGGAGTTCCGCAAGAACTTCGCCGCCAAATACAACTACGTGCCGGATCACAACGGCATCAAGGGCTACCTCGCCATCTACGTGATCAAGGCCGTCACCGAGAAGATGGGCAAGGTTGATCCGGCCAACTTCGCCAAGACGCTGCACGGCATGACCATCCGCGCCAAGGACGAGCCGGGCATCCTGATGGATGTCACCTATGACGAGCATGGCGATATCGACCGCCAGGGCTTCCTCGTCGAGGTGAAGGACGGCAAGCAGGTGGTGAAGACCATTCTGCCGAAGATGGTTCCCTGATCAGCAACACCGCGGAGGGGGCTTCCCCTCCGCGGCACTTGCGTCAGGATACGTTTCGGGGGGAACCACAATGTCCACGCTGATCAGTCTCATCGTCTCAGGCTGTGCCACAGGTGCGATCTACGCGCTGGTGGCGATCGGCTTCACGCTGCTGTGGCAGACGTCGCAGACCATCAATTTCGCCCAGGGCGAGTTCGTCATGCTGCCGGCCTTCTTCATGCTGGCCGGGATGAACATGGGCATGCCGTTCTGGCTGGCCATTCTGGTCGGAACCGCCATTTCGGTGGCCATTCTGGGGGCTGCCTTCAAGCGGGCGCTGGTCGATCCGATGCTGCGTCATGGCGCCTTGCCGCTGGCGATCGCCACGATGGCGCTGTCGATCATGATGAAAGAGGGCGTCAAGGAGTTCTACGGCGCGGAGGCGCAGCCCTTCCCCTCGCTGATCCCTGCGATCGACCTGCATTTCCTGGGGGCGACCATCTCCACCCAGAGCCTCGGCCTGCTGGCGGTGGGTGTTGCCGCCGTGCTGGCGCTGCAATATCTGCTGAACTCCACTTCCGTCGGCCGGCAGATGCAGGCAACCGCGCAGAACCCCAACGTGGCGCGCATCCTGGGCATCCCGGTGGAGCGGATGGTGATGTATTCCTTCATCATCAACGCAATTCTCGTCTCGGTGGCCTCCGTGCTGGTGACACCGTTGTATCTGGCGAAATTCTCCTCCGGTGAGACGCTGGGTCTGGCCGCCTTCATCGCGGCCATCGTGGGCGGCTTCAACCAGGTGCGCGGGGCGATTCTGGGCGGCATTCTGCTTGGCATCACCGACAATCTGGCGGCGACCTACATCTCCACCCAGTACCGCTCCGCGGTGCCGCTCGCCTTGCTGATCGCCGTCATTCTGTTCCGGCCGCAAGGTCTGCTGGGCACCGCCGAGGAGCGCACGGTATGAGCACGCAGCGATTGCTGACCCTGCTGGGTCTGACCTTGGGCGTCCTGCTGCTGCTGGTGGCGCCGTTCTGGATGAGCAAATACCAGCTTTATGTGGTCAGCCTCTGGGCGGTGATGTCGATCGCCGCCATCGGGCTCAACCTCACGCTGGGCTATGCCGGTCAGGTGTCGCTGGCGCAGGGCGTGTTCGTGGGGGTGGGCGCCTATACCGGTGCCATCATGACCACCAACGGCATGCCGATGGCCGCAGCCCTCGTGGTGGCGGTGGTGCTGTGCTTCGCCATCGGCTGGGCGCTGGGCTATCCGGCGCTGCGGGTGCAGCATCATTACCTGGCCTTCGTGACGTTGGCCTTCTCCACGCTCGGCTATCTGGTGTTCCGCAACGAGGAATGGCTGACCAAGGGCATCTACGGCATCGTGGACGTGCCGCGGCCGATGCTGTTAGGGGTGCAGGCGGAATCCAACCTCCGATTCTACTTCGTGTGCATCCTCTCGCTGGCCATCGTTTCCTTCGGCGTGTGGTGGCTGATCCGCTCGCCCTGGGGCCGCGCCTTCGTGGCGCTGCGCGAGAACCCGATCCGCGCCCTGTCGCTGGGTGTGGACACCAGGCGCTACACGCTGATGGCGTTCGCCATCGGCTCCTGCCTGGGTGGCGTGGCGGGCGTGATCTACGCCCCGCTGGTGGAGTTCATCGACCCCTCGCCCTTCACCCTCGATCTGTCGCTGAAGCTGCTGATGATGGTGATCGTGGGCGGCTCCGGCTTCTTCGCCGGCCCCTATCTGGGCGCTGCCATCGCAGTTCTGCTGCCGGAGGTGCTGCGCTTCACTGAGGGCTATTACCTGCTGATCTACGCCGCCTTCGTGATGATCCTGATGATCATCTCCCCCACCGGCCTGCTGGGTATTCTGGACCGCTATCTGACCGCGAGGTCCACCCGCAAGGCCTCCGCCGCGCGTGCCGCATTGTCCGCAAGCTTTGGAGACCAGACATGAAACAGGTCCTCAAGGTCTCCAACATCGTCAAGCGCTTCGGCGGCATCACGGCCGTGGGCGGCGTGTCCTTCGAGGTGAACGAGGGCGAGATCCTCGGCATCATCGGCCCCAATGGCTGCGGCAAGTCCACGCTGTTCAACTGCATCCTGGGCCAGCTTACCCCCAACGAGGGCAGCGTGCATCTGGACGGGCAGGAGGTGACGGGGCTCAGGCCGTGCGATCTCAACCGGCTTGGCGTCAGCCGCACCTTCCAGCTGCTGCAGGTGTTTCCGCAGCTCACCGTGCGCGAGAACCTCATCCTGTCCGGCCAGGAACATCGCGGCACCATGGGCAGCCGGCTGTTCGGCCCGCGCGATGCGGGCCTGTCAGAGGAAGCCGACCGGATGATCGGCTTCTTCAAGCTCGGCCATCTGGCCGGTGAGAAGGCCGGGGGGCTCAGCTACGGCCAGCAGAAGCTGCTCGACGCCGCCATGGCCTTCATGGCCGGACCCCGCCTGGTGCTGCTCGATGAGCCGGCCGGCGGCGTGAACCTGACCATGCTGGAGAACCTCAAGGAGCGTCTGCAGGCGATCAACGCCGAACAGGGCGCCACCTTCGTGGTGATCGAGCACAACATGGAATTCGTCATGTCGCTGTGCACCCGCGTGCTGGTGCTGGCCGAGGGCCGCGTACTTGCCATGGGCACGCCGGCCGAGGTGCGTGCCAACCCCCAGGTTGTGGAGGCCTATCTTGGCCATTGAACACACGGGCGATATCGCCCTCGAACTGTCGGACGTGGTGGCCGGCTACGGCCAGATGACCATCCTCAACGGCACCAGCTTCAAGGTGCCGGAAGGCTCGATCACCACGGTGATCGGCCCGAACGGGGCGGGCAAATCCACCGTGTTCAAGACGATCTACGGCATGCTGCGCGCGCGCACCGGCAAGGTGGTGTTTCACGGCAAGGACGTCACCAACTGGACGCCGCGCCGCCTGCTGGAGGCCGGCATCTGCTACATCCCGCAGGGCCGCAACATCTTCCCGCAGCTCTCGGTGCGCCACAATATCGAGCTGGGGGCGGTGGCGGCCGGCCGTGGCATCAGCGATATCGGCCAGCGCATCGAGAAGGGGCTGGACCGGTTTCCCGCCCTGCGGCGCAAGGCCAACCAGCAGGCCTCCACCCTCTCGGGCGGGGAGCAGAAGCAGCTCGAGATCGTGCGTGGCCTGCTGCTCGATCCGCGTCTGGTGCTGATCGACGAGCCCTCCATCGGGTTGTCGCCCTTGATGGTGCAGGAGACCTTCGCCATCCTGACCGAGCTGCGCAACCAGGGGGTCGCGATTCTCATGATCGAACAGAATGCCCGCTCCGCCCTTGCGATGTCTGATTACGGCATCGTGCTGGAACTGGGGCAGACGCGCATCTTCGACCGCGCCGAGGCGATCCTGGCCGATCCACGGGTGGCCGCACTCTTCCTGGGCGGTGCCATCACGCCTGCGGGTGGCTGAGCGTGGAAGGCAGTGTCGCCAAGCCGCAACGCCGCCCGGATGCCGAGCGCACCCGGCAGGACATCATGCGCGTGGCGCGGGTGGAGTTTGCCGAGCACGGCCTGTCCGGCGGGCGGGTTGATGCGATCGCGGCCAACACCCAGACCACAAAGCGGATGATCTACTATTATTTCGGCAGCAAGGAAGGTCTCTACCTCGCGGTGCTGGAAGACGAATACGCCCGCATTCGCGGCCGTGAGGTGGGGCTCGATCTGCAGCGTATCTCGCCGGTGGAGGCCCTTCGGCGGATGGTGGAGGAGAGCATCGACCACCATGAGGAGAGCCCGGAATTCGTGCGCCTGGTGTGTATCGAGAACATCCATCACGGCCGGTATCTGAAGGAATCGCAGACGATCCAGGGGCTGAACGTGTCGGTGATCGACGCGTTGGCCGATATCGTGGCGCGCGGCCGGGCGGAGGGCGTGTTCACCCGCGATGTCGAGGTGATCGATCTGCACATGCTGATCAGCGCTGTCAGCTTCTATCGCGTGGGCAACCGGCACACATTCGGCACGCTGTTCGGCCTCGATCTGGGGGCGGAGGAGGTGCGGGCGCGGCACAAGAAGCTGCTGACCGATGCGGTGTTCGGCGTGCTTGGGGTGCGGGACACCGCAATCTGACGGCCCGCCTGGCGCTGCCTGTCAGCCCAGCGGCAGTTCGATCTGAAACCGCGCGCCGCCTGGAATGTTGCCGGCGCTGAGCGTGCCGCCCAGATCGTTGATGATGCCGTAGCTGATCGAAAGCCCAAGCCCGGTGCCCTTGCCCACCGATTTGGTGGTGAAGAACGGGTCGAACACCCGGCCCAGATCCTCCGGTCGGATGCCGCCGGCATTGTCTGAGATGATGATCCGCACCAGATCGGGGCTCGCCTCTGCCGCAATACGCACGAAGCGCGCATCGCCCTCACTGCGCGGGCCAAGCTGGGTGTGGGCGTCGCAGGAATTGGCGATGATGTTGAGAATGACCTGTTCGAGCAGCATCTGCTGTGTGTGCAGCTGCGGCAGATCGGCGGGGATGGATTGCTCGAAGCGCACCCCTTCCTGTTTCAGCCGCCAGGAGATCAGCTTCATCACATTGTCGAGCACCGCCTGCAGATGCACCACCTGGTTGTCGCGGGTGCTGGGCCGGCCGAAGACGCGCATGTGATCGACGATGCTGGAGGCGCGATCGGTCAGCTCCAGCACCAGCTTCAACTTCTCGGCGATGCGCCCGCCCGGGTCTTCCAGCGAGCGCAGCACGCGGGTCGCGTTCTCGGCGGCCAGGCCGATCATCGCCAGCGGCTGGTTAAGCTCGTGTGCCATGCCGGTGGCAAGGTGCCCCAGCTGCACCATCTTCGCCGAGTGGGCGATGGTGATGTCCGTCTCCATCTGCTTGGTGATGTCGGTCCACAGCGAGATGATCTCCTGGCGGGGATTGCAGCGCTCAGCATGCAGCCGCACCAGAAAGACGCGTTCGGTGCCGTCCGTATGGGTGAAGCGCAGCCGTGTGGTGGCCTCCCCCAGGGTCAGCGCGTCCTGTTCGCGCCGGCGCAGCTCGGCCAGGTCATGCGGTTCGAGATGGGTTGCAAGCCAATCGGGCTGCATCGCGGCCTGCGGCGGGTGGCCGGTCAGGGTCTCGAAGCCCGGCGCCACATAGGTCATCATCCGCGCGCCGTCATGCCCCACGCCACGCGAGCGCAGCAGGGCGCCGGGCATCAGGGCGATCAGCTGCTCCAGCTCCTGGGAGGCGGCGATCCGCACCTGTTCCTCGGTCTGTCGCGTCGTCATGTCGCGTTGCACGGAGATCCAATGCGTGCACCAGCCGGTGGAATCGAAGATCGGGGTGATGATCAGCTCTACCCAGAATTGCGAGCCGTCCTTGCGCTGGTTGAGCAGCAGTTGGCGCACCGGGCGCCAGGCCTGCAGGGCCGCGCGGATATTGGCGCGCCCCTCGGTGGAGGTGCCGGCGCAGGCCAGCACGCGCGGCGTCTTGCCCAGGACCTCTGCCGCCGTGTAGCCGGACATCGCCTCGAAGGCCGGGTTGACATAGACGATGCGCGGGCCGGGCAGATCGATGGTGATGGTGTCGGTGATCAGGATGGCATCGCCGATCGCATCCAGCGCGCGGTTGATGACGCGACCGTCCTCGTCCTGCTTGATCTGGATCGCGGTCCGCACCATCGCATCCAGCCTGTTGTGCAGATCATCCGTGGCCGGTGGGGAGGGGCTGTCAGACAGCAGGGCAACGCAATATTCTGCATTGCCAAGATGAAATCGCCGCAACGCAACGGTGTGGGCAATCAGGTGATGGGTGGTGGTGTGGCCATCCACGGTGCAAGTGAAATCGGTGGCTTGCGGTCCTGGCAGATCGGGCTGCCACGCGCCAAAGCCGGAAATGGCCAAGGCCGTTGCGGCCTGGTTCGGGCGATAGGCGCCACAGATCAGCTCGTCCGCCTCATCCGGGGGGCGCAGCCGCAGCACGAGGCTGAGTTGAACCGCGGCCTGCCAAGCGCCATCGATCACACATTCATTCAGAAAGTCTTTGATGTTTCTTGGCGTATTCAGGTGTTTCTCGCCGCTGTCCATCATTCTGATAGAGTTCTGTATTTGTTGTAAGGCAGCTTAGACAACAAACCGTCATTGATCCAGTCTGACGTGAAGTGCGCTCTGCGCTGCGCCAGTCGCCGCGTGCGGCAGCACGCGGCCCTACAGCACCAGACGCGCGCCGAATTTCGCAGCCTCCCGCCGCTGCGCCTGCACCGCCATGCGCACCGCGGCGTTGGGGGCGCCGAAGCCCTGATAGCCGTCCCGCTGCACCAGTTCGAAGAAGAACCGGTCCTCGAAGGTTTCGGTGAAGCCGTGGATGAAGCTGCCCTGGTCGTCGCGGTCATAGAGCAGGTCGAGCGATTGCAGGCGGGCAAGCAGATCGTCCTCCAGCCCGTGGCGTGCGGCGAGATCGTCGTAATAATTGGGCGGGATGGGCAGGAAGCGGGCGCCCGCCTCGCGCATGCGCTGGGCGGCGGCAAAGATATCGCTGGTGGCAAACGCCATGTGATGCACGCCGGCCCCGGCAAAGGCGGAGACGAAGCGGCCGGTTGCGGTCTCCCGGCTTTCGGAGATGTTGAGCGGCAGGCGCACGCTGCCATCCGCACTCACCATGGCGCGGCTGCGGATCAGGCCGTACGGGTCGGGCAGTTCGAAGGTGGGTTGCGCCTCGAAGCCGAACACGGCGCGGTAGAACAGCACGTAGCTGTCCATCCGCCCGGTCGGCAGGGCCTGGGCGATGTGGTCGGTCTCGCCCAGCAGGTCGAGACTCTCGCCGGTGGCATCGAGGATGAAATCATCCTCCCAGATGCTGCGCCCGGTGGGGGAGGGGGCGACGAGGTAGATCAGCGTGCCATCCGGCGCCCGCACGGCGGGGATGCGCCGCTCGCCTTCGCCCACCCGCTCCTGCCAGTCCGGGCAGAGCAAGGCGCGGGCGCGGGCCAAAGCACGGTCAGCATCGTCCACCCGCAGCGCCACGGCGCAGACGGCAGGGCCGTGCAGCAGGAAATGTTCTGAGGCAGCCGAGTCGGACTCGGCGTTGAGCACCAGGTTGATGCGGCCCTGGCGGTAGAGCGAGACATGCTTCGAGCGATGCTGGCCCGCCTTGCGAAAGCCGAGTGTGGCAAGGAAGCCGGCCAGCTTGTCATGCGCCACGTCATCGACGGCGAATTCGATGAACTCCACCCCGTCAAACACCGGGGCCTTCGGCAGAGTGAGGGTTTCGATCTGGTCCTGCACGAAGATCAAGCTGCGCAGCCCGTCGCGCGCGGTCAGGCGCGGTTGGGTGGCGCGGAAATCGTCGTTGAAGATCTCCAGCGACAGCGGGCCGGCATAGCCGCTGGCCACCACCTCGCGCAGGAAATGCGCCACGTCGAGCTGGCCCTGGCCGGGGAAGTTGCGGAAATGCCGGCTCCAGGACAGCACATCCATGCTGAGCTTGGGTGCATCGGCGAGCTGGACGAAGAAAAGCTTGGAGGCGGGCACCTGGCTGATTCCGGTGGGGTCGTCGCCGAGGGCCAAGGTGTGGAAGCTGTCGACAATCAGGCCGAGATTGGGGTGATCGCCCTGTTGCACGATATCCCAGGCCTGTCGCCATCGGCTTGTGTTGCGGCCCCAGGCCAGCGCCTCGAACCCCACGCGCAGGCCGCGCTTTGCGGCACGCTCGGCCATCTCGCGCAGATCGGCGGCGGCGCGGGCGGGGTCGTCGATGCAGGCGGGATGCACCGAGCTGCACACCAGCACCAGATCGGTGCCGAGCGCCTGCATGACGTCGAATTTCCGCTCCGCGCGGTCCATGTTGCGGGCGCGCTGCGGCTCGGGCATCGCCTCGAAATCGCGAAACGGCTGGAAGATGCAGATGCCAAGGCCGAGATCCTCGGCCATGCGACGCACCTCGGCGGGTGTGCCGTCGAAGGTCAGCAGGTCGTTTTCGAAAATCTCGATGCTGTCAAAGCCGATCGTGGCGGCGGCCTCAAGCTTCTCGGGCAGCGAGCCCGCGAGCGAGACGGTTGCGATGCTGAGCCCGTAGGGCGAAAGAGGGTGGCGAAAACCGCGCGTCATGCTGAACGATCCAAGGTGAAACCCCTGGCATCTTGCGCCAACCCGTCCCGAAAGCCCAGCCTCACCACAACGCGGCTCAAAACTGATAAAAGTTTTTTGGTTCTTTTTTTCAAAAAAGAACTTCTTCTTTTTTTGAAAAAAAAGAAGCAAAAAAACTTTCAAGACTTGGGTTACGCTTGGTGGGAAAGTTGGTCTTTTACTGGCAGGGACCGGATCCGCTTGCCGCTGGCGGCGTGGATGGCGTTCAGCACGGCAGGGGCGGCCACCGCGATGGTGGGCTCGCCCACGCCGCCCCAGAACCCGCCGGAGGGCATGATGATCGAGTCCACCTTTTTCGGGGCCGAGGCCAGGCGCATCACCGGATAGTCGTGGAAATTGCTCTGCGCGATGCGGCCGTTCTCGATGGTGTTCTCGCTGAACAGCGCGGCGCCGAGGCCGTAGACGAAGGAGCCTTCGATCTGCGCGTTGATCTGATCCGGGTTCACCGCATAGCCGCAATCGATGGCGGCCGTGATGCGGTGGATGGTGATCTCGCCGGTGGCGGAGAGCTCGATTTCGGCCACCGCCGCGGTGAAGCTGTCATAGGAGCTGAACTGCGCCACGCCGTGGAACCGGCCTTGGGGCAGGGGCCTGCCATAGCCGGCACGCTCGGCCGCGGCGTTCAGCACCGCCAGATGCTTCGGGCTGTCCGCCAGCAAGTCGCGACGCAGTGCCAGCGGATCGCGGCCGGTGGCATGGGCGATCTCGTCGATGAAGCTTTCGGTGAAGAAGGCGTTCTGGTTGGCATTCACCCCGCGCCAGGTGCCGACCGGCACATGGGTGTTGCGCATGGCGTAGTCGATGCGCAGGGACGGGATGGATTTGTAGCCGAACGGTGCGGCCTCCAGCCCCTCGAAGGCGGTGGGGTCGGTGCCATTCTTCAGCGCCTGGGGCCTTGTGGTGGCCAGCACGGACTGGCCGGAGATGCGCGCGGCAAGCGCGGTCACGCGGCCATCGGCATCAAGGGCCGCGCGCATGCGGCCCTGGGTGACGGGGCGGAAATAGCAATGCTGCATGTCCTCCTCCCGGGTGAAGATCATCTTCACCGGAATGCCGGGCAGCTGCCGGGCGATAAGGGTGG
This sequence comes from uncultured Rhodospirillales bacterium, assembly GCA_903924855.1. Taxonomy (GTDB): domain Bacteria; phylum Pseudomonadota; class Alphaproteobacteria; order Acetobacterales; family Acetobacteraceae; genus CAIQQQ01. Next base: position 20,317 of record CAIYCW010000113.1, read on the forward strand.
CCAGGCGCGGCACGTCGATGCGGTTGCGCCGGCCGAAGCCGCCGCCGAGATTGACGCGGTTGATCTTCACCGCATCCGGCTTGATGCCGGCGGCGGTTGCCGCGGTGAGCAGCGCGTCATCGGAGTTCTGCGTGCCGATCCACAGCTCCACCCGCGCGCCGGCAGCGGCCTCGGTGTAAAGCGCTGTGGCGTTCATCGGCTCCAGCGTTGCGTGGTTGAGGAAGGGTGTTGCGTAATCGGCCTCGATCACCCGGGCGGCGGCGGCGAAGGCTGCGTCCACATCGCCCTTCTGGTTGCCGATGGCGGCGTCCTTGGCACTCAGCCCCTGGGCCAGCTCGGCTGCGATGGTGGCGCTGCTGACCTGGGCATGCTCACCCTCCTCCCAGACGATGGGCAGTGCCGCGAGGGCGGTCTTGGCGAAATAGAACTTGTCCGCCACCACCGCCACACTCTGCTCATCGACCTGCAGCACATGGCGCACGCCCGGCATGGCGCGCACCGCGGTCGCGTCGAAGCTTTTGAGCTTGCCGCCGAACACCGGGCATTGCGCGATGGCGGCGCACAGCAGGCCGGGGAGTTGCACATCAAGGCCGAAGACGTGGCTGCCATCCAGCTTGGGCCTGGTGTCCAGCCGCTTCACGGGCTTGCCGATCAGCGTCCATTGCGCCTGCGTCTTCAGCGCCACGGTGGTGGGCACGGCAAGCTGGGCCGCTTCTGCGGCGAGCTCGCCGTAGCGACTGGTGCGGCCGGTCTTGCCGTGGGTGACGACGCTGTTTGCAGCGCTGCATTCCTCGGACGGAACACCCCAGGATTGCGCCGCCGCCTGGATCAGCATGGCCCGCGCGGTGGCGCCACCGCGGCGGACATAGTCCTGCGAGGTGCGGATGCCGCGGCTGCCATTGGTCGCCATGTCGCCCCAGGCGTGCCTGGCGTTGTAATTGTCGGTGGTGTCGAGCAGCTCGGTGCGGATATGCGCCCAATCGGCGTCCATCTCATCGGCGACCAGCTGGGCGAGGCCGGTGAGCGTGCCCTGACCCATCTCGGAACGGGCGATGCGCACGATGACGGTGTCATCCTGCTGGACGATGACCCACAGGCCGAGCTCGCTGGCACCTGCGGGCACCGGCGCACCCGAGGCCGCGCGGGCCGGGGGCAGACGCAGGCCCAAAGTGAGAGCGCCGGCGACCAGCGAGGTGGTGAACAGGCGGCGGCCAAGCCTGGCGGAGATCTGGTTCATCGTCTCAGCCCTCGCCGGCGGCTGCGTGGATGGCGGCGCGGATGCGGCCATAGGTGCCGCAGCGGCAGATATTGGTCATCGCCTCGTCGATCTGAGCGTCCGTCGGCTTGGGGGTGGAGGCCAGCAGGCTCACCGCCGCCATGATCTGGCCGGACTGGCAGTAGCCGCATTGCGGCACCTCATGCGCAAGCCAGGCGCGCTGCACCGGGTGCGAGGCGTCGGGCGACAGGCCTTCGATGGTGGTGATCTTTACCTGGCCCAGATCGCCGATCGGAAGCTGGCAGGAGCGCATGACCTGGCCATCGATATGCACCGAGCAGGCGCCGCATTGCGCGATGCCACAGCCATATTTGGTGCCGGTGAGCCCCACCCATTCGCGCAGTGCCCAGAGCAGCGGCGTCTCCGGCGGAGCGTCGATCTGATGCGCCGTGCCGTTGACATGCAAGGTGATCATCCGGGCGTCTCCTCTGCGCGTGTCCCGCTTCTATGACGGGATCTGGGGGTGGTTGATTGTCATACAACCGCAGTGAAGCCGTTCTATACCCATTTTGATCAGGGCAAGAAGGCGTTCTTTTTTGAAAAAAAGAACCAAAAAACTTTCAGTCGTTGGGTCGTGCAGACAGGCACGCCAGATCAGTCCGCCGGATCGGGCATCGCCCCGCCGTTCTCGAAACGGGCGAACTTGGCACACAGGAACAGCAGCAGCGCCACGCCGAGATAGCCCACCGTCACCTCCGGTGAGCGGGCAATGCCGATCGCTTCGTTGTGGATGAAGCCGAAGAAGGTGAACACCGCGCCGGCCAGGGCAAACAGGGCGGCGCGGTCGAATTGCCGTTCGATGATGAAGACTGTGATGGCACCGAGCACGATGCCGGCCAGTGTGGCGCCGCCGCCCAACACCTCCAACCCGCCATAGAGCACGCCGACCGAGGCGAGCTTGCCCAGGCCCACAGCGGAGGCGGTGGTGCCGGCCGCCCCCAGCGCGTTGTCGATCTGGGTTTTGCCCCAGGCCGCCAGCTGCGGCAGCAGCGCCAGCACGATGGCGGGCGCGTGGCGGTGCGGCGTTTCCTGGAAGGCCTGACTGCCGATCAGCATGCCGATATAGAGCAGGATCGGCAGGATCGCGATCACCGGGATCAGGGCTGAGAGCAGCGAGATGATGCCCAGCCAGGTCAGCACCAGCACCACCAGGCCGGTCACCGCCGAGTAGCCGATCCGCCCGCCCATCGCCTTCCATCCAGGATGGCCGATATAGACCGCGTTGATGAACGGGTTGCCCATCAGACAGCCGATCAGGCTGACCACGCCGTCCGCCCCCAGCACCCGCACCGTGGGATAGCTGTCGCCGGCGGCGGCGGCACTCTCCACATTGTCCAGCGCCTCGATGAGATCATAGAGGCCGAACGGGATGGCGGTGACCAGGATAACGCCCAGATATTTGAAACCGCCGAACAGCTCGCTCACCGCCGGTGTGGGCAGGGAGATGCCGAAGCCGCTGAACGCGGCGCCAAGCGCGCCGAGGCTCATGCCGCCATAGCCAAGACCCAATGCGGTGGAGACCCAGGCGATGAACGTGCCGACCGCGATCGCCACCAGCCCGCCCGGCACCCCGCCCGGATAGCGCACCCCGCCGAACCAGCTGGCGAGGATCACCATGAAACACACCACGCCGATGACGGGCGTTGCGAACATCTGTGCCGCCGGGCTCATCGAGATAAAGGTGATCGAGATGCCGGCAAGCGAGCCCAGCAGGGCCGCGCGCGGGGTGATGCGGCGGATGGCGGGGCCCACCAGGCTGCCGGCCATCAGCACGAAGCTTTGCACGAACACCCAGGTCAGCCCGGCCCCCCAGGCGGCCAGCGGATCGCCGGTTGCGATCTTGATCGGCAGCATCACCACGAAGGTGACGACGAACATATGCGGCACCGACACGCCAGATGGCAGGGCGCACACATCGGTGCGGCCGGTCTTCCGCGCGAGGTTCCAGGCCAGCCGCGCATAGTAGCAGGTGCTCAGGCACAGCATCAGGCCCAGCGCCGGCAGGATGCGGCCGAACAGCACGGCATCCGGCATGCCGATGACGTATTTCAACAGACCCGTCAGCACCAGGACGTTGACGAGGATGTTGGTGCCGAAGCCAAACAGGGCGTTCCAGTCTCCGGGGACGAAGAATTTGGGGCGGGCGGTCATGCTGGTCATCCGGCGTGCTCCGTCTTGAGGGCGGCGATGAGGGCGGTCGAGGTGGCAACCCAGCCGAAAATCCCACCCTGGGCTGCGATCATGCGCAGGCCGATCTCGTGGAATTCCGGGAAATAGGAGGCGCAGCAATCCGAGACCGCGAGGCACTCATAGCCCCGGTCATTCGCCTCGCGGATGGTGGTGTGGACACAGACCTCGGTGGTGACACCGGTGACCACGAGCTGGGTCAGGCCGCGGTTTTGCAAGATCGCGTGCAGGTCGGTCGCAAAGAACGCGCCCTTGCCCGGCTTGTCGATCACTGGCTCGCCCGGCAGCGGTGCCAGTTCGGCGATGATGTCGTGGCCGGGTTCGCCGCGCACCAGGATGCGCCCCATCGGGCCGGCATCGCCGATGCGCAGAACAGCCTCACCCCGGCGATGCTTGGCAGGCGGCAGATCGGCCAGATCCGGCCGGTGGCCTTCGCGGGTGTGGATGACGGCAAGCCCCGCCGCGCGCCAGGCGGCAAGCAACGCCTGGTTGGGGGCGATGGCGCGGCGCAGCTGCGACACGTCGTTGCCAAGGGCTGCGCCAAAGCCGCCGGGTTCCAGGAAGTCGCGCTGCATGTCGATGATCAGCAGCGCCGCGCGTGTGGACTCCAGCCGGAACGGCGCCGGGTTGGCTTCGATCGTGCGAGTGTCTGCTGCCATCGATCAGCTCCCACAGGTCTGGAATCGGAAAAGCAACAATGATGCCGCCGCGCGCGGTCAATGCGGCTTTGCGAACCTGTGCCGGAATGCGACAAAGATCGGCGTGGCATCGCACCGCATCTTCGGCATGACAGGAGTGGCAGACATGGCTGTCGAGGCAATCGACACTCTGATCGTGGGTGGCGGGCAGGCCGGGCTTGCGGTGAGCGAGCAGCTGAGCCGGCGTGGGTGCGCGCATCTGATCGTCGAGCGGCACCGGATTGTCGAGCGGTGGCGGTCCGAGCGGTGGGACGGGCTGCACGGCAACGGCACGGTGCGCACCGACCATATTGACGGCTTTCCGTATCCGGGGCTGCCCCCCGATGCCTTCGCCACGCGCGACCAGATCGTGGCGTATTTCTGCGCCTATGCCGAGGCCATCAAGGCGCCGGTCCGCTGTGGGGTGGAGGTGAGCCGCCTCAGCCGGATGGCGGATGGCGGCTTTCTGGCGCAGACCACGCAGGGCGACATCGCCGCGCGCCGGGTCATCGTGGCGACCGGCCCGTTTCAGCGGCCGATCAGCCCGGGCTTCGTGCCGCAGGCGGCCGGGCTGTTTCAGGTGCATGCGAGCGGCTATCGCAACCCGGCCCAGCTGCCGCAGGGTGCTGTGCTGGTGGTCGGCGCCGGATCATCCGGCGCACAGATTGCCGAGGAGCTGCGTCGTGCCGGGCGGCAGGTGTTTCTGTCCGTGGGCGGGCATGTGCGCGGGCCGCGGCGCTATCGCGGGCACGACATCGTCAGCTGGATGAAGCTGCTCGGGCTGTGGGATGTGCCGGCCGGTGATCCGCCGCCGGCCCATGTCACGCTGCCATTCTCCGGGGCCTATGGCGGTGAGACGGTGGATTTCCGGGTGATGGCGCGGCGCGGGGTCCATCTGCTGGGGCGGGTGGAGGGATTCGAGGCCGGGGTGATGCGGTTTGCCTGCGATCTTGCCGCCAATCTGGACAAGGGCGATGCCGCCTATCTGGGGTTCCTGGATGCGGTGGATGCCTATATCGACCGCACGGGCCTCGATCTGCCGCCCGACCCGGCTGCGCG
>CAIYCW010000114.1 GCA_903924855.1 uncultured Rhodospirillales bacterium
CCCGCCTCTCACCGTCGGCGTCCGAAAAGACGGGTCGTGGACCCGCCCTACGCGGGGGCTGCAAGATGTTTGCGCGCCATCGCCACCAGTCGTCCGTCGATGGTGGCAAGGCCCAGGGCGATCAGCGCCATGCCGGCGACCGCCTGGGGGCCTGCCTGTTCGCCGAGGACGAACCAGCCAAGGGCCAGGGCGGAGACCGGCACCATCTGGGTGACGAGAGACAGGTTGGTGGGCCCAGCGCTGGCCAGCACGCGGAAGAAGACGACATAGGCGAAGCCGGTGCTGAGCAGGCCCAGGCCGGCCACAGCGCCCCAGGCGGTCAGGCTGAGGCCGGGCAGTGTCCACGGCGCCTCGAACAGCAGTGACAGCGGCAGCAGCATCAGCGCGGACAGGCCGAGCTGGGTGCAGGCGAGGCTGGGTGGTGCCATGCCGGTGATGCGGCGGGCCACCTGAAAGGCGAAGCTGTAGCAGATCGGCGCCAGCAGGCAGGCGAGCTGGCCGAGTGCGTCCGCCCCCAGCAGCACGCCTGGCCCCACCACCACCATGACGCCCACCAGGCCGCAGACGATGCCGGTGATCCGGCGCAGGCCGAGGGTTTCGTTGCGGAAGATCAGCGCGCCGACCAGCAAGGTGAGGATCGGGGTGGCGGCGTTGATGATCGAGGCGACGCCACCGGAGACGCGGGTTTCCGCCCAGGCAAACAAGGTGAAGGGGATGGCGTTGTTGATCAGCGCCAGCAGCAGCAGCTTCGGCAGCTGGCTGCGCGGGATGTCGAGCCGCACGCCGTCGGCCCGCAGATAGAGCAGGATGGCCACCGAGCCGATGGCGCAGCGCGACAGCACCGTGGTGAAGGGCGGCAGTTCGAAGGCCAGAATCCGGTAGAACAGGAACGAGCCACCCCAGACCAGGGAGAGCACGCAGAGGCGGATCCAGTCGATACGTTTCATGCGGCAAGGCTAGCAAGGCGAAGCGGGCCGCAGCCTCCCGTTTCTTGCGCCTCTCATCTGCCCGGCCGCCCCCATGTTGCGTCGATTGTTCCGGCGGTCCGACCGTCGTATGACGGGGGCATGAAGAAGATGCCGCTGCGTTTGAAGGCCAAGCGTCTGCCGCTGCTGCACCGGCCGCAGCAGCCGATCGATGATCAGGCCTGGTCTGCCATTGCGCTGCCGCGGCAGCGCACGCTGGTGCGCCGGCTGCGTGTGGTGCGGCGGTTGCTGTTCACCGCGATCTGGACGTTGATCTGTGTGGCGGTGCAGGCGGTGCTGGTGCAGCTGCCGGGCCGGGCCTGGCAGGGTTTTGCCAATACCTACTGGAAAGGCTTCTGCCATGTGCTGGGGCTGCGGGTGCGGGTGATCGGCACCGCCGCGACCGGTTTGGATGGGCGGCCGGTGGTGTTCGTCTCCAACCATTCCTCCTGGCTCGACATTGCGGTGCTGGGGGGCATTCTGCCGGCCTCGTTCATCGCCAAGGAGGAGGTGGGCAGCTGGCCGGTGATCGGGCTGATCGCAAGGCTGGGGCGCACCGTGTATGTGCGCCGGTCGCGTGCCTCCACGGTGCGGGAACGGGATGACATGCTGGGGCGCTTGGCCGGCGGGGATTCGCTGATCCTGTTTCCGGAGGGCACCACCAGCGATGGCTCCCGCGTGTTGGGCTTCCGCAGCGCGTTTTTGTCGATCGCCGAGCAGAAGGTGACGCAAGCCGGTTTGCCGCCGATCATTCAACCCGTGTCTGTGGTGTATGACCGGTTGGCCGGTCTGCCCGCCGGGCGCTCGGTGCGGCCGCTGTTCGCCTGGTATGGCGATATGGAGATCGGCTCGCATTTCTGGCGGCTGGCGCAGCATCAGGGCATGCGTGCCAGCGTGATGCTGCATCCGCCGATCGACCCGCTGCGCTTTGGCAGCCGCAAGGCGCTGTCGGCGGCGTGCTGGGATCGGGTGGCGGAGGGGGCGGCGCGGTTGCGGCAGAGCCGGGAGCCGAAACCGGTGGTCGCCGACGCCGCCTGATGACGCTTGCGTGGCAGGGGCGGATGATCGTTGACATCCCCTCCCCTTCGGCTGCGACACTGCATTGCAGGCCCGATTCGCCTCTGTAACGCCCTGCCGCCCTTGACCTGTGACGTGCCGTTGCCCATTCCTGCGTGTGACCGGCAAGCCTGCCGGATCGAAAGGATGTTCTTGAGCGACACGATGCCCTTTTTTGTGCTTCACAGCCCCGTTGCTGCGGCCAGCGCCGCGTTTCCGCTTTGACCGCCAATTCGCGCAAGCTCCACATGATCACGTGGGGCTGCCAGATGAATGTCTATGACAGCGGCCGGATGGCCGACACTCTGGCACCTTTGGGCTACAGCCCGACCGAGACGGCGGAAGACGCCGACATGATCATCCTCAACACCTGCCATATCCGCGACAAGGCGGCGGAGAAGGTGTTCTCCGAGCTGGGGCGGCTGCGGATCATCCAGGAGGCACGCGCGGCACAGGGGCGGCGGCCGATCCTGGCGGTGGCGGGATGCGTGGCGCAGGCCGAGGGGGCCGAGCTGCTGGCGCGCGCGCCGTTCGTCGACATTGTGCTGGGGCCGCAGACCTATCATCGCCTGCCGGAGATGGTGGCGCGCGCCAGCCGGGCGGCGGGGGCGGTGATCGAGACGGATTTCCCGGCCGAGGACAAGTTCGACCATCTGCCGGAGGCCTCGGCGCCGCAGGGGCTGACGGCGTTTCTCACCATTCAGGAAGGCTGTGACAAGTTCTGCAGCTTCTGTGTGGTGCCCTACACGCGCGGGGCGGAAAGCAGCCGCAGTGAGAAGGCGGTGCTGGCCGAGGCGCGCAAGCTGGTGGCGCAGGGCTCGCGCGAGATCACGCTGCTCGGGCAGAACGTGAATGCCTGGCACGGGCTGGATGCGAACGGCAATCCGTCCAGCCTGGGCGTGCTGGCGCGCAGGCTGGCTGAGATTCCGGGGCTGGATCGCATCCGCTACACCACCTCCCACCCGCGGGACATGGATGATGATCTGATCCGCGCCCATGCCGAGGTGAAGGCGTTGATGCCGTTTCTGCATCTGCCGGTGCAATCGGGCTCGGACCGTATTCTGGCGGCGATGAACCGCAGGCACACGCGGGAGGATTATTTCCGTCTGGTGGACCGGCTGCGTGAGGCGCGGCCGGATCTGGCGCTGTCGTCTGATTTCATCGTGGGCCATCCCGGTGAGACGGAGGCGGATTTCGAGGCGACGTTGGATCTGATCGAGCGGGTGGGGTTCGCCTCCGCCTTCAGCTTCAAATATTCGCCAAGGCCCGGAACGCCTGCGGCCAATGCCACCACGCAGGTGGAGGCCGAGATTGCCGATCGCAGGTTGCAGACCCTGCAGGCGCTGCTGCGGGATCAGCAGAACGCGTTCAACGCCTCCAAGGTGGGTCAGACCGTGGATGTGTTCTTCACCCATATCGGCCGCCAGCCCGGACAGATCGGCGGCCGCACCCCATGGCTGCAGCCGGTGCATATGCAGGCGCCGGACAGCCTGATCGGACGGATCATGCCCGTTCGGATCGCCCAAGCCACCACGACGTCTCTTGCCGCAACCCTTGTTCAGGAGCCCGCCTGCGCTTGACCCAAATCATCCTCGCATCGAGCGACCACAAAGCCCCCGCCGCCGCGGTGCTCAGCACCAAGCCGGTGACCCTCACCTTCGAAAGCAATCGGAGGGCGCAGGAGCTCTTCGGTGTCGGCCACGGCCATGTGGTGCTGATCGAGCAGGGATTTGGGGTGAAGATCAGGTGTCGGGGCAATGAGGCGACGATCTCGGGCGATGCCGCCCGGGTGCAGGCGGCGGCGACCGCGATGAGCGGGCTGTATAACCGGCTGGAGCTGGGACACAGCCTGGCGCCGCACGATGTGTCGGCCGCGGTGCGGATGGCGGATATCGAGGATCCGCGCCTGCCCCTGTCCGATCTGCCGGCCATCCGCACGCGGCGCGGGGTGATCGGGCCGCGCAGCCCGGGTCAGGCCGCCTATATGGACATGCTGTCGAAGAACGAGATGGTGTTCGGCATCGGCCCCGCCGGCACCGGCAAGACCTATCTTGCCGTGGCGCAGGCGGTGGGCATGCTGGCGGAGAACAAGGTGGACCGCATCGTGCTGTCCCGCCCGGCGGTGGAAGCCGGCGAGCGGCTGGGTTTTCTGCCCGGTGATCTGAAGGACAAGGTCGATCCCTATCTGCGCCCGCTTTACGACGCGCTGGGCGACATGATGCCGCCGGACATGCTGAAGAAGCGGATGGAGACCGGCGAGATCGAGGTGGCGCCGCTTGCCTTCATGCGCGGGCGCACGCTGAAGCATGCCTTCGTGATCCTGGACGAGGCGCAGAACACGACGCCGGTGCAGATGAAGATGTTCCTCACCCGCATGGGCGAGGGCACGCATATGGTGATCGCGGGCGATCTGTCGCAGATCGATCTGCCGGCCGGGGCGCGTTCCGGCCTGCGTGATGCGCTGGACACGCTGGAAGGGCTGCCGGGTATCGGCGTGTGTCGCTTCGACAAGCGCGATGTGGTACGTCATCCGCTGGTGGCGCGGATTGTGGACGCCTATGACCAGCGCGCCGCCGCTGAAAAGGACACGCGCCGGGAAGCGCGCCGCAACGAGACAGCGCGCTAGCGCATAGAAGGACCCTGATGGACGACCGACCAAGTCGGATCCCCGCGGCAGCGGGGATCCCTGAGACGACGAGACGATGAGCGACAGCGCCATCATCGATGTGCTCATCGAGACACCGGAGTGGCACCGTGCGGTGCCCAACCCGGATCGTGTGGCGCGCCGCGCCGCGACCCTGCTGGATGAGGACATGACGATTGTCCTGTCCTGCGACCGTGAGGTGCGCCGGCTGAATGCGCGCCATCGCGGTATCGACAAACCCACCAATGTGCTGACCTTCGACCCGCCCGGCCCCGGTGCGCCGGGTGAGATCGTGCTGGCGCTGGAGACGGTGCGGCGGGAGGCTGTGGCCGAGGGCAAGTCTGTGGCGGATCATCTGGCGCATCTCGTGCTGCATGGCGGGCTGCATCTGCTGGGCTATGATCATGACCATCCTGGTGACGCGCAGCGCATGGAGATGGAGGAGGCCTGGCTGATGCATCTGCTCGGCCGGCCGAACCCGTGGAAATCCCGCCAGAAGGTGGTGTTGTGAGCGGCAATGGCGGACGCGGACGCGCGGGGCTGATCGAGCGGCTGCGCCACAAGGTGCTGGGCCCCACGCATGAGCCCACCTTGCGGGAAAGCATCGCGGAGCTGGTGCAGGAGGCGGCGGATGCGGTGCATGTGCCGGGCCATGCGCCGGAGCTGGACCGGCAGGAACAGGCGCTGATCGCCAATGTGCTGCGGCTTCGCGGCACCACAGCGGATGACGTGATGATCCCGCGCGCCGACATCATCGCGATGCGGCTGGATGTGACGCTGGACGAGGCGATCGCGCAGATCCGCAACGAGGGCCATTCCCGCCTGCCGGTGTATCGCGATCAGCTCGATGACATTGTGGGCATGATTCACATCAAGGATGTGTTCGCCTATGTCGGCCGGCCCGAGGCGTTCAAGCTGGAGGCCATTCTGCGCCGGCCGCTGCTGGTGGCGCCGCAGATCCCGGTGCTCGACCTGCTGCTGCAGATGCGCCAGGCGCGGATGCATCTGGCGCTGGTGGTGGATGAATATGGCGGGATCGACGGGTTGGTGACCATCGAGGATCTGGTCGAGACCATCGTGGGCGATATCTCCGACGAGCATGACGAGATTGCGGGCCCGATGGTGACCGAGCGTGGCGATGGCAGCCTGGATATGGATGCGCGCCTGCCGGTGGAGGATTTCGAGGCCAGGCTTGGACTGGTGCTGACCGAGGATGAGCGCGAGGCGGATATCGACACGGTGGGCGGGCTGGTGTTCACCCTGGCTGGTCGTGTGCCGGCCAAGGGGGAGGTGATCGGCCATCCGAGCGGGTTTGAGTTCCGTGTGCTGGAGTCCGATGCGAGGCGTATCCGCCGGCTGCGGGTGCGGCGGACGCCGGCCGCCAGCGGGGCGGAGGCGGCGTGATTTCGGCGTTCGGCCATCCGGCGGCGCAGGCTGCCTTGCAGACGCCGGGTGGTGCCACCGGGTTTCGCGGTGAGGTGTTGCACATCCATGTGGCGGCTTCGGCGTCCGCGCCGATGCGGGCGCTGGCGGAAGCGGCGTGCGTGGCGGGGCAGGGGATTGTGGGCGATCGCTATCACGCCGGCAGCGGTACCTATTCCGCCAAGCCGGATGTGCGCGAGATCACGCTGATCGAGCAGGAAGTGCTGGACGCGTTGGCGCGCAACGATCCGCCGTTGCAGGGGGGGCCGATTAAGCTGCTGCCGGAGGAGCATCGGCGGAATCTGACGGTGCGCGGTGTGCCGCTGAACCATCTGGTGGGGCGGCGTTTTGCGGTGGGTGAGGTGATATTGTGCGGTGGGCGGCTGAACTTCCCGTGCAAATATCTGGAGAAGCTGCTGGATCGGCCGTTGTTTTTGCCGCTTTACAATCGGTCAGGGTTGAATTGCTCGATCGAGCGGGGTGGGGTGATTCGCGTGGGTGACACGGTGGTGTTGTTGGATTGAGGGTGGTTGGTCGCGTGGGATGCGTTTTGGCGTCCCACGCGACCTGTTTGCTTTGAGATCCCTGGCGGATGACGGCTTCGCCTTTTCCGCCCTACGGGTTAGGTGTTCATGGCGTCGAAGAAGTCGTTGTTGTTCTTGCTGTATTTCAGCTTGTCCAACAGGAAGTCCATCGCGTCCATCGGGCCCATCGGGTTGAGGATGCGGCGGAGCACCCACATCTTGGACAGCGTGCCCTTGTCGACCAGCAGCTCTTCCTTGCGGGTGCCGGACTTGGTGATGTCCACCGCGGGGAAGGTGCGCTTGTCGGACAGTTTACGGTCCAGGATGATCTCGCTGTTACCGGTGCCCTTGAATTCCTCGAAGATCACCTCGTCCATGCGGCTGCCGGTGTCGATCAGGGCGGTGGCGATGATGGTGAGCGAGCCGCCTTCCTCGATGTTGCGTGCGGCGCCGAAGAAGCGCTTCGGGCGTTGCAGGGCGTTGGCGTCCACACCGCCGGTGAGCACCTTGCCGGAGGACGGCACGACAGTGTTGTAGGCGCGGGCGAGGCGGGTGATGGAATCCAGCAGGATCACCACGTCCCGCTTGTGCTCCACTAGGCGCTTGGCCTTTTCCAGCACCATCTCGGTCACCTGCACGTGGCGGGTGGCCGGTTCGTCGAAGGTGGAGGCCACGACCTCGCCCTTCACGGTGCGGGCCATGTCGGTGACTTCCTCGGGCCGTTCATCGATCAGCAGCACGATGAGGAAGGCCTCAGGGTGGTTGGCGGAGATGGAGGTGGCGATGGATTGCAGCATCACCGTCTTGCCGGTGCGCGGCGGGGCCACGATGAGGGCGCGCTGGCCTTTGCCGATCGGGGCCACGAGGTCGATGACGCGGGGGATGTTGTCGCGGGTGGAGCCTTTGGCCGGCAGCTCCTTCATCTCGATTTCCATCTTCAGCCGCTGATCGGGGTAGAGCGGTGTCAGGTTGTCGAAGTTGATGCGGTGCTTGACGGCTTCCGGCGGCTCGAAATTGATCGTGTTGACCTTGAGCATGGCGAAGTAGCGTTCGCCGTCCTTCGGGGCGCGGATCTGGCCTTCCACCGTGTCTCCGGTGCGCAGGCCGAAGCGGCGCACCTGGGTGGGGGAGATGTAGATATCGTCCGGGCCCGGCAGGTAGTTGGATTGCGGGGAGCGGAGATAGCCGAAACCGTCCGGCAGGATTTCCAGCGTGCCTTCGCCGAAGATGGCCTGGTCGTTTTCGGCCAGGGTCTTGAGGATGGTGAACATCATGTCCTGCTTGCGCAGGGAGGATGCGTTTTCGATGTTGAGGGATTCAGCAAAGCTGAGGAGGTCGGCCGGGGATTTGGCCTTCAGTTCCGCGAGATGCATTGATGCTGCCTGGTAAGGTGGCGAGTGGGAGAAGGACCACAGGCGAGGCAGGAGTGCCTTTTCGCCCGGCTGATGCGGCGGATGGAACCGCCGGCATTGTCCGATAGAGGAGGGAGCAAGGCCCAGCAGGACCTTACATTATCTAGCTAGGACCGCCACCGTCCCACGTCAAGTCCGTAGGAATTTGGCAGCCAACCGTGCAACAGCTCGGGTCAAAAGTGAAAAAAGTTTTTTTGCTTCTTTTTGTTCACAAAAAGAAGTGCTTTCTGAAACCTCATGTCTCCACCGAGTTTCTGACAGTCCTCAGCGCGGCAGCTGCCGCACCATCTGGTTTTCCGGCTTGGGGAAATTGGTAAAGCCGTAGCGGGCGTAGAGGCTGTGTGCGTCGCTGGTCGACAGGGTCCAGCGCGTCACCGCGCTGAGTTTGGGGTGAAACAGCAGTGCCTCGATCAATGCCTTGCCGTGGCCCTGGCCGCGATGTGGGGGCTGTAGGAACACGTCCATCACATGGGCGTTGGTGGCGTAATCGGTCACACAGCGGCAGAAGCCGGCGAGGCTGCCGTCGGGGGCGAGCATGGCCAGGCAGAAGCTGCCGGCGATCGAGGCCGCGACAGTTTCACGCGAGCGGCCGTCTCCCCAGTAGCTTTCCTCGGAGATGAAGCGGTGGATGGCGTCGATATCGAACCGGCTTTGATCGTCGGTGATGGTGTAGCCGTTTTCCATCAGCCGGGCTGCACGATGGCCATGAAGACGATGATGATCATCAGCACCGTGGGCACTTCGTTGGCGAAGCGGTAGAAGCGCTGGGTTTTGATGTTGCGGTCATCGAGGAAGTTCTTGCGCCATTTGGAGCAGGCGCCGTGAAAGCCGCTCATCAGGATGACGCAGAGCAACTTGGTGTGCCACCAGGGTGCGGTCCAGTCGACGGCGCCGGGGGTGAGGACGAGCAGGATGCCGAAGCTCCAGGTGGCGATCATGGCGGGGTTCATGATCTGCTTCAGCAGGCGGCGTTCCATCACCTTGAAGCGTTCGCTTTCGGTGGAGCCGCGCGGCACGTCGCAATGATAGATGAACAGCCGCGGCAGGTAGAACAGCCCGGCCATCCAGGCCATGACCGAGATCACGTGAAGTGATTTGGTGTAGAGCAGCAACGGGGCCAAGGCGGTGATGGTCAAGCGCGTCTCCTGGGGGCGTGGGCGAGCAGGGCGGGCAGGTCATACATCGAATCGAACGGGATGGCACCCAGGGCGGCGAGGGCTGGGCCCGAGCTGTGCGGGGCGTAGCCGAGGCAGGTCATGCCGGCGGCGATGGCGGCGCGCACGCCGGTCTGGCTGTCCTCGATGACGATGCAGTTGGCGGGTGCCACACCTTCGGCGGCGGCGGCGGCGAGATAGATGTCGGGCGCCGGCTTGCCACGCGGCACGTCCAGGTATGAGTGGATTCGGCCGGCGGCGCGATCGGTGATGCCGATGCGGGCGAATTTCACCGACATCTCCTCGTGCGAGGAGTTGGAGGCGATGCGCCAGGGCAGGCCGAGGGACGTCACCCCGTCCAGAGCTGTGATGGCGCCTGGAATGGCTTCGGCCTCCTGCGCCAGGCCGTGTTCGAAGCAGGCGCGCAGATGGGTGTCGAACCCGGCGGGCAGGGGGCGGCCCGTGTGGGCTTCGATCATCGGGCGCATGTCCGGCAGGGTCATGCCGAGGAAGAGGTGATCGGCTTCGGCGGGTGTCATCTCCCAGCCGAGGGCGGTGAGCTCGCGGGCGACGATGCGGTTGGCGATGCCTTCGCTGTCGACGAGGATGCCGTCACAGTCGAAGATGACGAGCTCGAGCGGTGAAGGGCGTGCTGCGAGAAACGCTGCTGCCGATTGATCAGGCGGCACGTGCGATTTCGATCGGTTTGGTTTCGGCCGGTGTGGGGCCGGATGGTGCCTCGGCGCCGGCGCGGGCGTGCGGGCAATCGGTGTGCGGTTTGTAGCAGGTGCGGGGGCCTGCGAAGCTGCACAGGCCGTGGTCGCGGGTGAGGCTGCGGCGGACCAGATCGGCGAGAGCCTTGATGAAGCCGGGGCTGGAGTTCTGCGCGGGTGCGCGGAAATAGCCGGGCACACCTGCTTCGTCCGCCAGTTCGCGGTATTCGACGTCCAGCTCGACCAATGTTTCCGAATGCTCGGAGACGAAGGCGATGGGCACCACCAGCAGGGCCACTTTCTCGTGGCCGGCGCGTTCAATCTCGTCCTCGGTGGAGGGGCCGATCCATTTCTGCGGGGTGGCGCGGGACTGGTAGCAGATGACGCTGTCCAGCTCCGGCATGGCGAGGTGGCGCAGCACGGCGGCGACGGTGCGTTCGACCTGCTGCTGGTAGGGATCGCCGGCCTTGATGATGCTTTCCGGCAGGCCGTGGGCGGAGAACAGCACGCGCAGGCTGATGGCGGGGTCGAGCTGGGCGCGGGCGTCGGTGATGGCTTTGCGCACCGCTTGCGCTTCGTCGGCGATGAAGCCGGTGTCCGAATGGTAGCAGCAAATCGAGCGTGTGGGTTTCACCAGCCCTGCGGCGGCGGCGGCTTCGCGCCAGGCGGTGAACGAGCTGCCGGTGGTGGTGGTGGAGTGCTGTGGGTAGAGCGGCAGCAGGATCACCTCATCCGGGTCCCAGGCCTTCACGTCGGCTGCTGCTTCCTCGCTGAACGGGTGCCAGTAGCGCATGGCGATGAAGCAGCGGGCGTTGACATCGGGAAGTGCTGCTTCGAGGGCTTGGGCCTGCTCGATCGTCAGTTCCAGCAGGGGGGATTTGCCGCCGAGGATGCGGTAATTCTCCGAGGCGGGTTTTTTGCGGGCGGTTGCGATGATGCGCGCCAGGAGCGGACGGATGAAGAAGGGCACGCGCAGGATGGCGGGGTCGAGGAAGAGGTTGAGCAGGAACGGGTAGACTGATTCCGGGCGGTCTGGCCCGCCCAGGTTCATCAGCACGATGGCCACTTTCGGCCCGGGCTTTGTCACGTTCTGATCCATGGGTGCAGAAGTGGCAGGCCCGGGCCTCACGTCAAGCGTCAAGGACGTCATGCAGAGCGGATCTGTGCGATAAGGGCTGCGACATGGTCCGGATTGGTCTGCGGCAGGATGCCGTGGCCGAGGTTGAAGATGTGTGGGCGGCCTTTCAGCGCGTTGAGGATGGAGGCGGCTTCGGCGGCCAGGGCGTCTCCGCCGGCAACAAGGGCAAGCGGGTCGAGATTGCCTTGGAGGGCCACATGCGGGGGGATCATCGACGCGGCCACTGATGGCTCGGCCGAGGTGTCGATGGCGACGGCCTGGACGCCGGTGCCGGTTGCGTATTCGCCGAGCATCATGCCTCCAAGGCGGGGGAAGCCGATGATGGGTGTGCGCGGGAAGCGTTCGCGCAGCTTGGCCACGATCTGGGCCGAGGCGCCGATGACGTGTTTGCGGAACAGGCCGGGGGAGAGAATGCCGGCCCAGCTGTCGAACAGCATCAGCGCTTCGGCGCCGGCCAGGACCTGGGCGGAGAGATAGGTGATGGTGGCCTGGATGATCTTGTCCATCAGCGCCTGGAACAGCTCCGGCTGGCCATGGGCCATGGCGCGGACATGGGCGAACTCCTTCGAGCCGCCGCCTTCGATCATGTAGCAGGCGACGGTGAAGGGGCTGCCGGCAAAGCCGATCAGCGTGGTTTCCGCGATGCCTTCGGCGGCGCGCTGGTCGATTTCGGCGCGCACCAGGCGCACGGTTTCGAGGATGGGGGCGATGGCGCCGCGGACGCGGGAGACGTCGAGCGCTGCGATGTCGTCCGCGGTGCGGATGGGGGGCAGGACCGGGCCTTCGCCTTCCGCGAATTCCAGCTTCTGGCCGAGGGCCCAAGGCAGGACGAGGATGTCGCTGAACAGGATGGCGGCATCCATGCCGAAGCGGCGCACCGGCTGCATGGTGACCTCGGCTGCGAGATCGGGCCTGGTGCACAGATCCATGAAGCCGGTGGTTTGGGCGCGCACGGCGCGGTATTCGGGCAGGAAGCGCCCGGCCTGGCGCATCAGCCACACTGGCGGCGGCCAGACCGCTTCGCCGTTCAGCACCCTCAGAATCGTCTTGGTCATCGTTCCGCCGTTATCCGTTTGCCTTCCCCTTTATAAAGATAAAAAGAAAAGAGTCTTGAGAGGGAAAGGTGGAACCCTGTGGATGACGGGGTACACAGGAGAGCTGAAAACGCCACAGGGTTTGTCCACAGCAGGGTTTGGGGACAGATCGCTGATTTTGATGGATTTTTTGGGGTCATCCAGAATCAGCGGATGAGAGGGGGGAATCTATCCCGGTGTCTGGCAAACCGGGGGAGTTATCCCCGGTGGGATTCCTGCCTGTCACACAGGGGGATGCCTGCGGCACTTATCCCCGCTATCCTCGCTGTCATGGTGAACCGCATCAATCTCCACCTCGTCTCGGATGCCACGGGCGAGACGCTGAATTCGATCACACGGGCCACGGTGTCGCAGTTCGAGCATGCCTCGGTGCTGTATCATCGCTGGAGCCTGATCCGCACCCGGTTCCAGCTGCATCGGGTGCTGGAAGGCATCGAGGCGGAGCCGGGGCCGGTGCTGTCGACCTTGGTGGACAAGGGGCTGCGGTCGGATCTGGAGGCGGCGTGCGAGCGGTTTGGTGTGCCGGTGGTCAATGTGCTCGATCCGGTCATCACCATGTTCCAGGAGCAGCTGGGAGAGAAGGCGACGGCGCGGCCGGGGCGGCAATATGTGCTGGATGCCGATTATTTCCGCCGAATTGACGCGATGCATTTCGTGCTGGCGCATGATGACGGGCAGGCACAGGCGGGCATTGCGGAGGCGGATGTGGTGCTGGTGGGCGTGTCGCGCAGTTCCAAGACGCCGACCTCGTTCTATCTGGCCAATCGCGGCATCAAGGCGGCGAATATTCCGTTGGTGCCGGGGACGATCGATCCGCCCGGGCTGGAGAATCCGAGTTGCCCGGTTGTTGGGCTTTCGATTGATGCCGATGCGTTGATCGAGATCAGGCGGCATCGGTTGCGCCTGATCGGGGCGGCGCCGGGTGCGGGGCGGCGTGATCAGGGGGATTACATCGACACCGAGGCGGTGAAGGCGGAGCTGCTCTGGGCGCGGCGATTGTGCAACCAGAAGGGTTGGCCGGTGATTGATGTGACGCGACGCTCGATCGAGGAGACGGCGGCCTCGGTGATCACCCATATGCAGGCGTGGCATGAGCGGCGCCGCAAGGCAGCTGAGAGTGGCGGGCTGTGAGAGAGGCTACATCCGGTCTACAGACGGGCGCTGTGCAGCTGATACTGGCCAGTGCTTCGGTGACGCGACGCAGCCTGCTGGCAGGGGCTGGGGTTGTGTTCGATGCGATGGCCTCCGCCGTGGATGAGACAGCGGTGAAGCAGGCGGCGCAGAAGGATGGCCTGGCTGCGGGTGATGCAGCCCTGTTGTTGGCCGAAATGAAGGCGAGCCGAATTGCCGCACGGCATGCGGACGCGCTGGTGATCGGCTGTGATCAGCTGCTGGTGTGCAACGGGGTTTGGTACGACAAGCCTCAGTCTCTGGAGCAGGCGGCTTCTCAGCTGAGGGCGTTGCGCAACCAGACGCACACGCTGGAGACGGCGGTGGTGTGCCTGCGCAATGGGGTGGAGATCTGGCATCATCTGGCACGGCCGCGTCTGACGATGCGGGATTTTTCAGAGGCGTTCCTGCAAGCCTATCTGCTGCGGGAGGGTGATGCGGTGCTGTCCAGTGTGGGGGCCTATCGGTTGGAGGGGATGGGTGTGCATCTGTTCGACCGGATTGAGGGCGAGCACAGTGCCATTCTGGGATTGCCGTTGCTGCCGCTGCTGGGATTTCTGCGCCAGCATGGGGCGTTGCTGGGCTAGGCTCTGACCGGGCGTTTCGTGATCCATTGGATCGGACCTTGTTTCAGGCTGCGCGTGCGAGCGTGGTTGGCGTTGTGTCTGCCGATGCGAGCCTGGTGATGAAGCCTTTCAGCACCAGCCGGCTTTCATCCGTCTGGCGGAAGGCGACGGCGAGCAGGCCTGGCTCGCAGCGGGCGACACGGGCGGGGCAGGGCTTGTCCTGGTCTGCGAAGATGACGTTGATTTCGCTGCCAGGGGCCAGCTGAAGATCGGTTTCGAAGGCGGCACCACCCATGGAGATGTCCTTGATGTCGACGGTGAGGTTGGGTGTGGTGCGGGATTGCAGCGTGGCGCGATGGCCCTTGGCCGGCAGGCGTTCATACATGCGGCGCGATCCCATATCCGCGCGCATGGCGGCGAGGAATTGCCGCACCTCCTGATCGAGATCGGCGCAGACCGCGCCGATTTCCCGGGCGACACGATCGACCTGCGCGCTTGCTTCCGTGGTGCCGGTTGAGGCTTCGGTGACGGATTGCATCTCGGTGCTGGTGAGGTCGATGACCTGGACTACCTCCTGCACGGAACGCGCGATGCCGCTGGTGGCAGCGCCCTGCTGTTCCACCGCGGCGGCGACGGAGGCCGCCACCGTGCTGACCTCTCCGATGGCGGTGCAGACATTGGCGATGCCGGCCACCGCATCGCTGGTGGCGGCCTGGATGGCATGGACCTGCGCGCTGATCTGGCTGGTGGCGTTGGCTGTTTGGGCGGCGAGCGCCTTGACCTCTGAGGCGACGACGGCAAAGCCCTTGCCGGCCTCCCCGGCGCGGGCGGCTTCGATGGTGGCGTTGAGGGCCAGAAGATTGGTCTGCGCCGCGATGCCGGCGATCAGCCGGACCACTTCATCGATCTGCTCGACGGCGGCTGACAGGCCGATCACCTTGCCATCTGTGGTGCGGGCATCCTCGACGGCGCGGCTGGCAGCGTCGGCCGCGGCACTGATCTTGCTGGAGATTTCGGCGATGCTGGCGCTGAGCTCCTCGGTGGCGGCGGCGATGGTTGCGAGGTCTCCGGCGGCACGGCCGGCACCGCTGGCGGTGGCGGTGGCGCCGTTCTGGGTGCGCTGCGCGGCTGCGATCATGGTGCCGGCGACGCCGCCCATCTCCTGCGCGTTGGTGTGCAACGCCGTGAGCACGCCGGACACCGAAGCGCCGAAATCCTGGGTGTGGTGTTCCATTGATTCCTGGATGCGACGGGCACGGCGATCCTGGGCCTGGGCAGCCTCCTCCATCCGGCGCTTTTCGAGACCTGAGAGGCGAAACGCCTCCAGCCCGCGGGCGAGTGCGCCGATTTCGTCGCCACGTTTCTGCGATCTGACATCCTGCGACAGATTGCCTGATCCCATCAGTTGAATGTCCTGCAGCATGACGGCCAGCGGCCGGTTGATGCTGCGGCCGATCCACCAGGCTGCGACGGCCATCAGCAGGCTTGCTGCCAGCACGAGCCAGACGCCCTGCCACATCAGCTCGTGGCTGGCGGCGATGACATCGTCCACATAAAGCCCGGTGCCGATGGCCCAGCCCCAGGGGGTGAAAGGGGCGACCGCCGAGATCTTGTCCACCGCCTCGGCACCCTTCTGGGCGCCCGGGCGTGGCCAGCGATAGGCCATGAAGCCGCGCTGGCCGGTGGCGGCGATACGCCCGGCTTCCATGAAGGGGGCGAAGCCGGATGGGTCCAGCACATCCTTTGTGGTGTTGCCTTCGAGATCGGGGCGGAACGGGTGCATCACCATCCGGCCCTGCAGATCGTTGATCCAGAGATATTCGGCCCCGCGGTAGCGGAACGCCCGCAGCGCCGTGATGGCGGCATCCTGCGCCTGGGCGGTGGTGAGATGGCCGGCTCTGGCCTCCTCCTCGTAATGGGAGATGACGGAGACCGCGTTGTCCAGCACCACGCCGAGCAGGTTCTGGCGATCCTCCCGCAATTGGTGGATGCGCGCGGAAATCTCGATTCCGCCGAGCAGAACCAGCCCCAGCAGGGCAGCGCCGGTCAGGAGATGAAGACGATGGACGATCCGCAATTGCATGGGGCGATCTCTGAGGGGTTTGACGCCCGGAGCATCGCCTGCAAAAGCAAATGATCGGTTAGCGGCCGAGCAATCGCTGCCAGAACCCGCCTGTTTTGGTGGGCTTGCCATGCGCCACATGCGGTGTGCGGGCGGGCGGGCGCACGGCGCTGCTCATCAGGTGCCGCCCGGTGTCGCCCTCGGCGATGCGGGCGCGCTGGAAGCGCAGAATGGCCTCGGAGCGATCGTCCATCGCGTCTCCGGCGATGACGCCAGCGCATTCCTCCGCGGTGTCGAGCATCCCGGCACGGCGCAGCACGTCGATCAGGCGCAGGGCGGATTCGATGCCGTCCGGCTCGCCCCAGTTGGCGGCGGCCTCGCGGCGGTAATGCCGGGCGGCTTCGTCGTCGCCCGCATCATCCGCAGCCCAGGCGGCCTGGATATAGGCGCCGGCGCGATCGCCTGGCGTGCAGACCATGGCGTAGCGCAGGAAGGGTGTTGCGGTTTCCGGGCGGGCAAAGAGATCGAGATAGGCCGGGCTTTCGACGATCTCAATCACCGCGGGGTCCAGCGAGGTGAGATCGGCCGCCACCGCGCCGCAGCCGCTGCAGGTCTGCACCCAGCGCTGCAGAGTGGAGCGTGTCGGCTCCCCGGGACGCAGGTCGAGATCGGGTGACATCTCGGGCGCTGGGGGCCGGAAGCGGGGTGGGCAGGGTGTGCCGCAGAGGGCGCAGAGGCGAGCGGGATTCGACGGGGTCTCGGTCATGCGTGCCTGCCTATCACTTCTTCAGCTCGAACTGATAGGGGCTGGCGCTGGTGGTGAGCGGGTCGATCGCCAGGCGGTGTTCCAATGGGGGGAAGGCGCGGCTGCGGCAGTCCGGCCGGTCGCAGAGGCGGCAGGACAGGCCGATGCCGGTTGCCGCCGCGTCGAGGTTGAGCTGGTCGGCGTAGACCAGGTTTGCGGCATGGGTGATGTCGCAGCCCATGGCGAGCACGTGGATCGGGGCGGGTTCGGCCCAGCTGGATTTGGGCCCTTCGATGGCGCGGGCGAAGCAGAGGAAGGTGGCGCCATCCGGCAGTTGCGCCACCTGCACCCGCAGCGTGCCGGGCGTGGCGAGGGCGGCGTGGGCCACGAAGCGCGGGCAGGTGCCGCCGAACCGGGCGAAGGGAAAGCCGGCCGCGGAGAAGCGTTTGGAGATGTTGCCGGCCGGATCGACGCGCAGGAAGAAGAACGGAACGCCGCGGTTGCCGGGGCGCTGCAACGAGCACAATCGATTGCAGGCCTGCTCGAAGCTGACGCCGAAGCGGGCGGCCAGCGCGTCCATGTCGTGGCGCAGATCGCGGGCGGCATCGAGGAACAGGTCGTAGGGCATCAGCACCGCGCCCGCGGTGTAGTTGAGGAAGGCGACGCGCAGCAGGGCCTCGGCCTCCGGTGAGCTGGGGGCGGCGTTGGTGACCATGGTGTCCACCGTGTCGCGCGCTTCCAGCAGGGCGAGTTGGAATGCCAGGTGAAAGGCGCGGGATTCGGGGGGCAGCGTGTCCGAGATGGAGAGTTTGCGGGTGTGCGGGTCGAAGCGGCGCAGGGCGGTGGGGGAGGTGGTGATGCGCACCTGCACGCCGTGGCGCAGGCGCAGACGTTCGGCGATGGCGGGGCCGGTTTCGGCGGTGTGGGCGCCGAGTTCGGCGGACAGGGTGTCTGCGATGGTTTCCAATGCGGGGAAATGATTGGCGTGGTCGTTGAAGAAATCCCGCACCTCCTCGGTGGGCAGTAGGATGCGCCGGCCGGAGGGCAGGGCGATGCCGCCTGCGTCCTCGCGTGCCACACGCAGGGCGCGGTAGAGCGCAAGGATGGTACGGGCGGCGCCGGGGGTTGCGGTGGCGAGCGTGGTGATTTCGGAATCCGGCACCGGGTCGCCGGCGAGCAGCGGATCGGCGAACACCTCGCGCAGCTGGGTTTCGACCTGGCGTTCGCTGTGACCGGAGAGGGCCGCGAGATCGACGCCCAGCACCTCTGACAGGCGGATCAGCAGCGAGGCGGTGACGGCGCGCTGATCATGCTCGATGAGGTTGAGGTAGGAGGCGGAGATGCCGAGCCGGACCGCGAGGGCCTGCTGGGAGTGGCCGGCCTCGGTGCGGAGACGCCGGATGGTGCGGCCGATCATGGGGCGGGACACGGTGTAAAGCCTTTACTATTTTACACGCCGATTGGAAAATAACATCACATATTTCAGCGTTATCGCGCAAGATATGCCTATTTTGAGCGGACGCAATGTGAATAATTTACCTCAGTGCCATCAAACACGGAGGTTCCCATGCGTTCCACTCTTCCGACCCAGCCGCAGCGCGACACACAGATGCCGGAGCGTGCGGCCGACAGCCGCCCGAGCCCGAACACCGGCCTGGCTGCGCGGGTGACGGCGACCGCGGATCATGATTTCTATGATGACGGTCTGGTGCATGCGCATGGCTGGGCCAACGCGGTGCCGGCGCATTGCTGATGCTGACCGGGCCGGCGGGGATGATGTTTCTTCGCCGGCCCGGGGTGATCCGGGCCGGGCAGGAAGAGGGGGGTTTTGATCAGGTGGAGCGGCCGGATGTGTTTGGCTGCACGCCGCCCTATCTACCGCTTGCAAGCCGGCCGGATGTGCTGGTGTTCCAGACGGCGCCGCTGGCGGAGGCGGTGACGTTGATCGGGGCTGTGGAGATCGATCTGTATGTTTCGACCGATGCGCCGGATACGGATTTTTCGGTGAAGCTGATCGATGTGCATCCGGCTTCAGTGGATTATCCACAGGGGTACGCGATGCTGCTGGCGGATGGGATTGTGCGGCTGCGCTATGTGGAGGATCCGCGTGCGCCGCGGTTGCGCAGCCCGGGCGAGGTGATGCGGGTGCGGCGGGCGCTGCTGCTGACGGCGAATTGCTTTCTGCCGGGGCATCGGATTCGGGTGGATATCTCGTCTTCCAACTTCCCGCGGTTTGATCCGAACCCGAACACGGGTGGGGCGGAGGCGGAGGGGCGGACGACGCGGGTGGCGACGAACACGGTGTTTGTTGGGGGTGGGCGGGCTAGTTGTGTGGTTTTGCCGGTTGTTTGAGATGGCATTGCCCTGTGGGCTTCCATGATCCAATCGACCGTCCAACGGGACCGGAGAAGCCGAGCTTGGGGTGGGACCTACGGTGAGGAGCGCTCCACATCACAGAGATCGAAGCGGATTTGCCCGATTATCATTTGCCGGCAGTTTGCTGTCGCTTGAAGCCCATAACTGGCAAGCAGCTCGCGATCCCAAGCTGTGGTCCGGCGTTGTCCGAGTGTCAGGATTTTCAGAGCGGGGTCGGCTGACAGCCGGGCGTGCAAGCTGCGTGTGAACGCGTTGTCCTGGTCACCGCGCAGGTCGAACTTCACCCTCCGTGCGGCGGTGGGCTGGTCGAGCCCAACATAGATGGTGTTCGGTTGCAGGCTCGCCGCCGTGAAGAGCAGCGGCTCACCCAGCAGGAAGACCAGTGCGTCTCCACCAAGGTCAAGGCGTTGCGTGTTGATCGTGCTCCAGCGCGCCTGCCAGGGAACGTGCTCCCAGTCCATCACCTCCACCTTGTCCAGGCAGAGCAGTGTGAAAGCCGTGAGCCCGAAAAGGCGCAGCGCCTGCCAAGGCAGCAAGCCGGACAGGCACAGCGCGGCTGCGCCGGCGAGAATGTCGACCGGCGCCAGATAGCGCGAGATGGCGAATAACCGCGCCCACGCCAGAAAACCCAGAATGACGGCAAACAATAGACCAGTGGCCGGATCGGCGAGCCAGCGTCTCCTGAGTGGTGGCCATACCAGGAGAAGCCCTAGAAAGCCGGGAACGGCAAGGTTGATGAAGAACCATCGCACGTCGGTGAACCGCAACTCGGCGGTGGGCGACATCGTCAAGGGTGAGTCTGTGGTACCATGCAGCCAATGAAGGGGGACCCGCCACAGATCGAACACGCTGTTGAAATGGAAATGGCCGTCAGCCCAGTTGACGTTGGGGAATTCCGGCGATTGGAACACAGCATTGAAATACGGGAAGACCGGATTGCCGAAATGCTGCCACAGCTGAAATGACCAAGGGCCGCCCACGACGATTGCTGTGAACGTGGCACCACAAGCCAGCCACAGGAGCCAGATCAGCCGCTCCGTCAGGCGCTCCCGGCCGGCAAAGGCAAAGCCAAGACTGCTGATCACGAAAACGGCATTGGTGAGTTTAAGAGCGGCCATCGCACCCAGCAGAACACCCGCCAGCGCCGCATGGCGGATGCGGCGGCGCTGGCTTGGCACAACGCTGTCGTCGCGTGTCAACAGGAGGAGATA
Organism: uncultured Rhodospirillales bacterium; assembly: GCA_903924855.1. Lineage (GTDB taxonomy): Bacteria > Pseudomonadota > Alphaproteobacteria > Acetobacterales > Acetobacteraceae > CAIQQQ01. Next base: position 20,253 of record CAIYCW010000114.1, read on the forward strand.
GGCAAGCAGGACAGGGCCCGCGGTTACGGTATCGACGAAGGTGGTCCCGGCTTCTGACAGGGCCACAGGCGTCATCAGGCACAGGGCAAATCCGAGACTGGCTGCGATCCGGCCCGCTCTCGGCCGCCACGTGGCCGCGCCTGTGGGTGCGCAGATGCGCAGGCACATGACGCCGGCGATGCTGGGGGCCAAGCTTTGCACCAAGGCAAGCACCGCGGACGCGAGCATCGGCGGCAGGTGGGTGATGATGAGAAGATCCGCCTGAGCCAACAACGGATTCTGATAGCTTGGTATGTTGGCTGGGGCGGCACTGGCCCAGAAACTCCCCTGCGCCAGCAATGTGGGAATGCCGATATGGTAGTTGCGCTGGTCCCAGTTGATATCCTGGCCACGGGCCAGTGCAAAGAACAGCGTAGTAACAAAAGAAACAAAGTAAATTACAGCAATCAGAGAATTATTTCGTGCACAGGCAGCGGGCGCGGCACGGTGAAAACTGACGTTCGTCACTGTGCGAGCCAGATCAGGAGATGGGCCTTTCAGTCGATTTTTCATCGCAGCCCGAAATTAACTCAGCTATTTTAAGAAACTAAAAAACAATATTTTTATCAAACACAAAAATTTTTATTTTATTTTGTAAGCTCACCAACCAACTCCGTATCATAAACATGAACACCCATCAAATGGAAAATTATGACAAAACAACGAAAAATGCTATGAAATTGCGCTGCTGATTGTTCGTCAAGGACGGGTTTGCGATGCACTGGTCAGAAAACTGGCCATCAGATCGGTGAACAGCAGCCCGCCGAAACGATTCAGATGGGCGTGATCACGATAGAGCAGATGGCCGGCGTGGTGTGGGAGACAGCCACTATTCGGACAGAGTATATCCGTCGGGTCGATCACCACAGAGCCTGTGGCCTGGGCGACGCGGCGCAGCATTGCGATCGGTACCATCATGTCTTGCTGATGTCGGGCCATAGGGAGTTCTCGCCGGAGCGGCGCACCCATCATCAGACGGCGATTGAAATCTACAAAATATTTTGGCTCAAACAAGGGGAATGGCAGTACAAGAAAAACCTTTTTCCCGAAGAGACGTAATACATCAATATCATGAATGAGAGATTTTTCTACAAATTCAGTTGCCTGTGCTTGCGAAAGAAATTTCTGGCAAGCTGATGTTTGTGGATCGGTCCGACAGAGCCGGTTTTCGCCGGCCAAATAGACCCAAAGCCCGCCTAGGACGACGGTCTGCACATCCGCCCCCTGAGCCAAGGCGAAGGCCTGGCGAGCAAAGGCCGCACAGTGAAGCCGATCGTCGCGCGCACCCTCCGCCATCATCTCAATGCCCGTAACAGGCAGGCAGCTGCCATGGGTGACCAGATTGAAGGACGTCTTGGTCTTCGGATTTTGCACCAATGCCTTTTCCATCGCGGGCACCAGCTGCTCCAGCTGCGAATCACCCACGAACAACACGCTTCGCTGACCCGGTGATGGTGCTGCCGGGCCAAGATGGCAGACGGTGATCTGCGCGCCGTGATCAAAGTCACGTCGGAAGTTGTTCGGGCAGATACCGTCCAATGGCCACGGCGCGTTGATTCCCGCCTCGTTTTCGAGAATTACCGAACGCAGCGGCTCGGCGATGCGCATCGGCACACCTTGCAGCGCCACCAGATCGCCACCGCAGAGCACCATCAGCAGGCAGGCGGCGGCGCAGCCCCGCCACATCCGAGCGGCGTTTGGCCAAAGCCGACGCGATCGAAACGGTCGTTCAAGCACGACAGCGCTGAACACCGCTGGGATCATTGGCAGAACGAGGTTCGCCGCAACGAAGAGACGGGGATCATGACCGGGGACGACCATCGTCAGCACCAGGTTAATCGGCCAATGCCAGAGGTAAAGGCCATAGGACAGATCACCAAGCCACACCAATGGGCGCCATGTGAGCACGCGGTTGACCGGTCCTGAAAAGGTCGCACCCCATGTCAGGAGAATGGCCGCTCCAAAGGTGGGCGCGAGAGCTGGCAGCCCCGGGTAGGGAGTCCATCTTGTCAGCTGATTGGCCGGGATCAGGATCATCGCCAAACCGGCCAACAGGATCAGAGCTTGGAGCGGCGGCTTCAGCCGGAGTCCTCCAAGCCGGGGCTGCAGGGTGAAGGCGCTTGCGCCGAGTAGAAATTCCCAGATGCGATATTGCGGCAGGTAGAACGGCGCCGACGACCAGGGGCTTTGCAGCATCACCAGGATGGACGCCCCGCAGGGCAGCGCGAAGCTTGCTGCGGCCAGCCCGATCCGAAGCTTTGGCGGACACCGCCGAAGCCCGAGGACGACCAGCGGGTAGACTAGGTAGAACTGCGCCTCAACCCCCAGCGACCAGGTGTGCAGCAGCAGATCATCGCTTGGCTCTAGCGAAAAATAACCGTCTGGCAGAGCCCAATCATGCAGGTTTCCGGCGGAGATGGCAGACCAGATCAGTGACTCTCCCAATCGCTGGTATTCTGCGGGCGCCAGCAGCAATCCGCCGATTGCGGTCACTGCCGCGAGCATCAACACGAGAGCTGGTATCAGGCGGCGCATCCGACGTTCGTAGAAGCCGGTCAGCGAGAACGTGCCGCACCGCATGTCGCGCACGAGGATTTCGGTGATGACATAGCCGGAGATGACGAAGAAGACGTCCACGCCGACAAAGCCGCCGCTGACACTCCACAAATTGGCGTGAAACAGGATCACAAGCAGAATGGCGATCCCGCGCAGGCCTTGAATGTCGTTCCGATACGCGTCCACGTGCTGGGAAGTGCCGTTGATGGCGTGCGGTTTGAACAAACTCAAGAAAGCTCTCCTGCTGCCGGACCAAGATGGAGCATCTTCAAAATGTGGCCTGAAGCGAAACATATGCGGGAAAATCGGGTGTTGGAAGTCGCGGCACTGCAGGCCAGCAGGCGCTGCGATCGTGGGATGGCCTGCGATATTTGAAAGTTTAGCGAGGCCGCGTAGCCGAATGAATGCCAAGGGCCTTTTGGCCTTTGGTGGGGGTCAGAGGAGCAACACTCCTTTGGGTTGTTTTGTGTTTGAGATTTTGGTTGAACACGGCCACATGGTTTGTTCGTGTTTTGTTCATGATTTCTGGGCAGAGTTCCACCGCAGCGGGACGGTTTTTTGGGATTGCCGAGGCTTTGTGCTGGGCAGTGGGGAATGCTGTTCGGCCTGGGTTCATTGAGGCCGCGCTGGCGACGCTGGTGGTGTTGCGCTTGCAGCGGGTGCGGCGGCTGTTGCTTGGGTTGGAGCAGCGGTTTTTGGCGGGGCGGGTGTTGCGCCGCGGTGCGCGGCCCGTGGCAGTGGAGCCGGATGCTTTGGTACAGGAGCCGGAGGTGCCGGCCCGGGTGCGGCCGGTTGGGGTTCGGCTGCCACGGGGTTGGGCGTGGTTGTGTCCGTTGGTGCCGGGTGAGGCTGCCAGTTTTGCCGGGCAGATGCGGGTGGTGCTGGCGGAGCCTGAGATGCACGCGCTGTTTGCCGCCTGCCCGCAGGCGATCCGGGTGGTGGCGCCGCTGTGCCGGATGCTGGGGATTGAGCGCGATGCGTTTGTGCCGCCTGGGTGTGAGCCGGCTCGTGCGCGGGTGGCTCCGGTGCGGGCGGTGTCGCGGCCGGAGCGGTTTGCGGTGGATGTGGCCGCGGAGGATGCGCATTACGGGTTCACCCGCGTGCCGGAGCGGTGGCGGTGGCGGTATCGGGCGGGGATAAGGTGAGGGGCACCGGCGGAGGTGCGGGGTTTTTGTTCCGGTGTGTTTATGGGGTGGGGTGGTTTGGGGGGTATGGGGCGTGGGGTTGGTGGGTTGGGCGGGTCGCGATGACGGAGGCGGGTTCGTGGCGCCTGGGGGCGTGCGGGACCTTGGTTCGGTGGATTGCTTCGCTTCGATCGCAAGGACGGCGGAGGGGGACGGGAGGTAGCGCCTTGGGGCGCGGGGCCTCGGGTCGGTGGGTTGGTTTGCCGCGCTTGCAATGACGGGTGGGCGACGGGGGTTGGCGCCTGGGGGCTTGCCGGACCTTGGTTCGGTGGATTGCTTCGCTTCGCTCGCAATGACGAAAAGGGGAGGAGGGGCGCGGGTTGTGGTGCCTGGAGGTGGGGTTAGCGGGTGGGGCGGGGTGGGGTGGTGGTGTAGTCGTAGAAGCCGCGGCCGGTTTTGCGGCCGTACCAGCCGGCTTCCACGTATTTCACCAGCAGCGGACAGGGGCGGTATTTGCTGTCGGACAGGCCGTCGTGCAGGACCTGCATGATGGACAGGCAGGTGTCCAGCCCGATGAAATCGGCCAGTTCGAGCGGGCCCATCGGGTGGTTGGCGCCGAGTTTCAGGCCGGTGTCGATGGAGGTGACGGTGCCGACGCCTTCATAGACGGCATAGACGGCCTCGTTGATCATCGGGACCAGGATGCGGTTGACGATAAAGCCCGGGAAATCCTCGGCGGTGGCGGTGGTCTTGCCGAGGCGTTTGGCCAGCGTGTCCGTCGCCTGGAAAGTGTCTTCTGAGGTGGCGATGCCGCGGATGATCTCGACGAGCTTCATCACCGGCACCGGGTTCATGAAATGCATGCCGATGAAACGCTCCGGCCGGTCGGTGACGGCGGCGAGGCGGGTGATGGAGATGGAGGAGGTGTTGGAGGCGACCAGCGCCTCCGGCTTCAGATGGGGGACGAGGGTTTTGAAGATGGCGCGCTTCAGCTCTTCCTTTTCCGTCGCGGCCTCGATGACCATGTCGCAGGTGTTGAAGGCGGCATAGTCGGTGCTGGTGGTGATGCGGGCGAGGGCCTGGTGTTTGGCGTCCTCGGTGAGGGTGGCCTTGCTGACCTGGCGGTCCATGTTTTTGGTGATGGTGGCCAGGGCCTTGGCCAGCGCCTCCTCCTTCACGTCCAGCATGACCACGTCGAGGCCGGATTGGGCGGCGACATGGGCGATGCCGTTGCCCATCTGGCCGGCGCCGATGATGCCGAGGCGTTGGATGTCGGTCATTTGCTGAGCTCGGCTGCGAGTTCGGGGAGGGCGGTGAACAGGTCCGCCACCAGGCCGTAATCGGCGACCTGGAAGATCGGGGCTTCCTCGTCCTTGTTGATGGCGACGATGACCTTGCTGTCCTTCATGCCGGCGAGATGCTGGATGGCGCCCGAGATGCCGATGGCGAGGTAGAGGTCGGGGGCGACGATCTTGCCGGTCTGGCCGACCTGGTGGTCGTTGGCGACGAAGCCGGCATCGACCGCGGCGCGCGAGGCGCCGACGGCGGCGCCGAGGCGGTCCGCGATGGGATCGAGGAGTTTGAAGTTCTCGCCGTTCTGCATGCCGCGGCCGCCGGAGACGACGATGCGGGCGGCGGTGAGCTCGGGGCGTTCGGATTTGGACAGCTCGGCGGAGACGAAGCGGGACAAAGCGGGGTCGGCTACGTCCGGGGCTGCTTCGGTTGCGGCGGTGCCGCCGGTGGGGGCCACGGGATCGAAGCTTGCGGCGCGGATGGTGATCACCTTGATGGTGTCACTGCTGCGGACGGTTGCGAGCGCGTTGCCGGCGTAGATCGGGCGGATGAAGTGATCGGCATCGATGATGGCCGAGACGTCGCTGATCGGCTGCACGTCGAGCGCTGCGGCAACGCGGGGCAGGGTGTTCTTGCCGATGGCGGTGCTGGCGGCGAGCAGATGGGTGTAGCCGGGGGCGAGTGAGACGATGAGGGCTGCCAGCGGTTCGGCCAGGGCGTGCTCATAGGCTGGGCCGGATGCGGTCAGCACGCGGGTGACGCCTGGCAGCTGGGCAGCGGCTTCGGCGGCACCTTGGTCCTGGCCTGCGACGAGGACATGGACCTCGCCCAGCTTGGTGGCGGCGGCGACGGCGGAGCGGGAGGGCTGCTTGATGGCGCCGTTTTCGTGGTCGAGAAGAACCAGCACGGTCATGGTCAGATCACCTTCGCTTCGAGCTTGAGCTTTTCGACGAGTTCGGCCACCGAGCCGACCTTCACGCCGGCCTGGCGCTTGGGTGGTTCGGCGATGGAGACGATGGTCAGGCGGGGTGTGGGGTCCACGCCGAGATCGGCGGGTTTGATCGTCTCGATCGGCTTCTTGCGGGCCTTCATGATGTTGGGCAGCGAGGCGTAGCGCGGCTCGTTGAGGCGCAGATCGGTGGTGACGATGCAGGGCAGTGCGAGGGAGAGGGTTTCGAGGCCGCCATCGATCTCGCGGGTGACGATGGCGCGGTCGGCTTCGAGCACGATCTTGCTGGCGAAGGTGCCCTGGGCCCAGCCGAGCAGGGCTGCGAGCATCTGGCCGGTGGCGTTCATGTCGTCATCGATGGCCTGTTTGCCCATCAGGACGAGGCCGGGTTGTTCGCG